>JBGSSO010000380.1:0-5597 GCA_041737015.1 Nitrospirales bacterium | reverse complement strand
GATCTGGCCGGCGAAAACAACACCACATCTCCACTGGACGCAAAAGCCACGGCCTGTGACACCGCATCCGTCAAGCTGGTTGCGAGGGACACAGGCTTAATCTGATCCAAGGCCTGGATAATTTTCTGAGTCGCTTCTCCGATCACCACCACTCCCTTGACCTGTTGTTGAATACTGTCAGCCAACTGCGAAAAATCACCGCCTTTGTCTTTTCCACCTAGAATCAAGACCAATGGCTCATGAAAGCTCTGCAAGGCTTTGAGGGTGGCGTCCACATTCGTGCCCTTCGAATCATTGACGAATGTGATGCCCTGCCACTCCCGAACCACCTCCAGGGCATGCTCAAAGGTCGGCGTGGTCTGAAGAGCGGAAACCATATCCTCTACTGAACATCCACAGAGCAGTCCGACACTCATTGCCGCCATCGCATTCGCCACGTTATGGTCTCCCCGCATCGGGAGGGCGTCACGTGAAGCTATGAAAAATTCCTTCCCGTGCATCCGAGCTCTAATCTCGCCTCCTGTGAGATACACACCCTGCTCCACTTTTTTGGCAAGACTGAATTCACAGACGCCTGACCGTGCCGACAAGGCCATGGTTTTCACCACAGGATCGTCCACATTAATCAGCGCCCAATCCTGAATCGTCTGGTTTTCAAAGATACGCTGCTTGGCAGCCCGATAATCTTCTTGAGTGGGATGTCGATCCAAATGATCGGGCGTCACATTTAACAATGCCGCAATCCAGGGCTTAAACAAGTGAATCGTTTCTAATTGGAAGCTTGAGACTTCTGCGACAATATACTCATAGTCGGGCGTAGGAGACGGGTCCGTTCGCTTAGGCACCGCCTCGCATAACGGAATACCCAAATTGCCGCCCACAAATGCCCGCTTCCCGCTTTGCTGCAGGATCGATCCAATAAGACGTACCGTAGTACTTTTCCCATTGGTTCCGGTCACGGCAATAATGGGAGCCCGAAGAAACCATCCAGCTAATTCAATTTCACCAATAACCGGAATGCCCCGTTGGATAATCTCCTGGAGGAGACGATGGTCCTTGGGGACACCTGGACTGACGACCAGGAGGTCGAGATCCCTCAACCCGTCGGCGACCTCATCCCCTCGGAACACTCGAGCGCCTCGAAGGCCGTACGCGGCCGACATGGACTCAAAATCCTGGATTGTCTGTTCTTCGACAATCGTGACCAGAGCGCCAACATCCAGAAGGAGATCGGCAGCCGCCCTGCCGCTTCGTCCGAAACCAAACACCGTGACGCGCTTGCTTTGCCAACTCGTGACAGGAAACACGGGAGTAACTTTCACGGCTTCCATGGCTCCACAGGGGTCCACAACGATCCTATGATTAACGTAACTTCAATGTGCTAATACTTAAGAGGCCCAAAATGATCGCAATAATCCACAAACGCACAACCACTTTGGGTTCTTCCCAGCCCTTCAATTCAAAATGATGGTGCAGCGGCGCCATCAGGAAAATTCGCTTCCCCCTGGACTTAAAAGATGCGACTTGAAAAATCACGGACACCGCTTCCATCACAAAAACTCCGCCAACCAAGATCAATAACAATTCATGCTTGCACACCACGGCCACCGTCCCTAAAGCCGCACCAAGGGGCAAGGATCCCACATCGCCCATGAAGACCGACGCGGGATACGTGTTAAACCAGAGAAAACCCAACCCCGCCCCAACAATGGAGGCCGTCAGAATGGCCAGTTCCCCGGCTCCTTCAATATGAGGGACGAGTAGGTACCCTGAGACCAATTTATTTCCGACCGCCCAAGCCACCACCGAATAGGCCATGGCTGAAATAATGACCGGCCCGACGGCCAACCCGTCAAGCCCGTCAGTGAGATTCACCGCATTCGAACACCCCACAATGACCAGAACGGCAAAGGGGATGTAGAGCACTCCTAAATCGGGAGTAAAGTTTTTAAAGAATGGCACACTGAGTTCGGTGGAATAACCAGGAGAAAGATAAAAAAATAGCCCAATGCCCAACGCCACTCCTAACTGTCCAACGATTTTTTGCGTGGCCGTCAATCCCTTGGATTGGCCACGTAAAATTTTAATGTAATCATCCACAAATCCGATCAGCCCGAAACCCACAAGCGACAAGAGGACCAACCAGACATAGAAATTGGAGATATCCGCCCATAACACGGTTGAGAGCAACACCGAAAAGATGATGAGCAATCCTCCCATCGTCGGGGTGCCGGATTTTCCCAGATGCGATTGAGGGCCATCAGTCCGAATTTTTTGCCCGAGTTTCAATGTCTGCAATTTTTTGATCATAGGGGGGGCAAGGAAAAACACAATCAGAAAGGCGGTCACCGCCGCATAAATAATGCGGAAACTGAGGTACCGAAAGACATTAAAGATGGCAAATTCGGTATGAAGGGGATACAGCCAGAGATACAGCATTAGGATTTACTTTCTTCGGGTAGAGGGCAAAAAGCCCTGCTCAGATATCGTTGCTTATTCATCATCATAGTTAGACGTTTCACTATCGAAGCCCCCTTATGGCCCTGGCATCCAACCCAATTCATGCCGGCTAGGACCCAGGACGGATGGCGTCGACCACTCGTTCCATTTTTGCCCCACGTGAGGCCTTAATAAGCACCGCATCGCCACGCTTCACAATCGTTTTCAGCAACGCACCGGCTTCCATGGCATCTCTCACCACGGACACCTGCGTGGGTCCGTGCACCTTTCGAGCACCTTCGGACATGTTGTGCCCAAACGCACCACAGGCAATTAAATGGGTGACATGGTGCTTGGCAGCCTCACGTCCTATTTCCTGATGAAACTGAGCTTCCTTAGGCCCCAACTCCAGCATGTCTCCCAATACGGCGATCGTCCTTCGAGCGGAATTCAGCCCAACAAGCGACTCCAACGCCGCTTTGACGGAAGCGGGGTTGGCGTTATAACAATCATAGAGATACAGCACTCCACCCCACCTGCGGATCTCCGACCGCATCGGAGCGGGGCGAAACTTATTTAATCCCGAAACAATGTCATCGCCCGACAATCCCATGGCACAACCCACTGATGCGCCGGCCAAGGCATTGGCAATATTGTGCGGGCCCATGATTCGCACACTCGCTCGCTTGGCCAATTTTCGATGAGGTAGGAACAGGCGAAATTCCGTTCTCCGTCCATTCCACTCTGAATCGGCCGCCCGAACATCCGCCTGAGGCGAGATCCCAAATGAGATCACCGGGCATTTCGCTTTCCGGGAAAACATTTCAAAATATCGGTCGTCGGCATTCAGGATTGCCGCACCATCACTTCGAGGAAGCCAATCCAATAGTTCAGCTTTCGATGTCGCCGACCTGGCCATTGTGCCGTAAAATTCCAAATGGTCAGGACCGACGTTGGTGATCACCCCTGCGGTCGGTCTGGTCATGTCACACAATTGAGTGGTCTGCCCCACTTGATCCACCCCCATTTCAATCACCGCAGCCTGGTGTCCGGAGTGAAGGCCCAAGAGAGTCCTGGGTACACCTATGGCATTATTAAAATTCCCTTGCGTTTTATGGACGCGCCATCGAGTCGCCAGCACCTGATACACCATTTCTTTCGTCGTCGTTTTTCCATTGCTGCCGGTAATGGCCACCACGGGAATTGAAAAGCGTAATCGATGGAATCTGGCTAAGTCCTGGTAAGCTCGCAGAGTATTGTTTACCGCCACCACCATGACAGGAACCGAGCCAGCCCGACGTACCTGCGTCAACATCTCCCTGGCCTGCGCCACTTCAACCACCACACCTCGGGCTCCCAGCTTGCAGGCCGTTTTCACAAATTCATGGCCATCGAATTTCTCCCCTTTCAAGGCCAGAAACAAATCACCGGATTGAATCTCCCGCGAATCAGTTTGCACTCGAAGCATTTTTCTTTTCTGCGGTCCCTGTAGGAGCAACGTTCCCTCGGTCGCATCGAGCACTTCGTTTATCTCAAAAGCTGCCATGTTGAATCGTCAGCACGACCTGGAACCCATCTGTCGATGGATTGCCTTCCTGGCTTCTTCACGATCATCAAAATGAATTTTTTGAGTGCCGAGAATTTGGTAGTCTTCATGCCCCTTTCCCGCTATCAACAACAGATCTCCGTCCTTGGCTTCTGACACCGCGGCATAAATGGCTTCGGCACGATCGGTAATGATCTGATAGGGACACCGTTCTTCCGGAAGTAGGGCTTGAATCCCCTGTTCGATTTGAGTCAGGATTGTTTGAGGATTTTCCGTTCGTGGATTATCGGACGTGACGATCACCACATCGCTATGTCGTGCCGCAACCTGCCCCATCTTGGGCCGTTTCCCAGGATCCCGGTCGCCCCCACAGCCAAACAGGGTAATGATCCGTCCTTTTGTAATGGCCTGCGCCGCTCGAAGCAACCGATACAGCGCATCTTCGGTATGGGCATAATCCACGACGACCGTAAATGGTTGGCCTTCATTGATACGTTCAAACCGTCCAGGCACATTGGCAACTGATTGCACGGCTTGTTCAATCATCGGAACGGTCATGCCCATTTCCAGGCCGATTCCGATGGCGGCCAGCATATTAGACACATTATGTTCTCCCACCAATTGGCTGTTGATCGTCAACGGGCCATTGGGACTGTTCACCAGAAATTGCGTTCCTCCCATGGAAAGGCGGACGGATTCCGCCCTGATGTCTGCGTGGGAATGGATCCCATATGTCCAGGTCGGAATGGAACAATGTTGAAGAATCAGTGAGGCGCGTTCATCGTCTGCATTGACAAGGGCTCGTTTGGGGCGGGTCTTCTGACCGCTATCCACGCATTCGGTAAATAAACGGAGTTTCGCTTGAAAATAGTCGTCCAATGTGTGATGAAAATCTAAATGATCTTGCGTCAGATTGGTAAACACCACAATGTCGAATTCACAACCGGCTATCCGATCTAATGCCAACGCATGGGAAGAGACCTCCATGACCGCGACATCCACTCCGGCATTGACCATGGCGCTCAACATGTTCTGTAGCTCAACAGAAGCCGGGGTGGTATGTGATGCCACACGGTGCTCCGTCCCGAACACATAGCCGACCGTCCCCAACAGTCCCACACGATGTCCTTGAGCTTCCAGCAGGGATTTGGCCAAATGCGTCACCGTGGTTTTGCCATTCGTCCCCGTGACCCCCACCATGTGCAAGTGGGCAGAAGGCATACCGGAAAGTTTTGCCGCCAACAAGCCCAAGGCCTTCCGAGAGTTTTTCACTCGAATGAGAGCAGACGAACTTCCTCCTACTGGTGGGTCCTGTGACTCAAAACCTTCCTCCACCACCACACCAACCGCCCCTTGTTTTTGGGCCAGTCTCACAAACTGATGTCCATCATAGTGCTCCCCCTTGATGGCCACAAATACTGAACCAGGCTTCACTTGTCGGGAGTCTTCAGTCACGGACACAACCTCACGCTGAAGATCCCCTTCACTTAGCACCTTATCCAATGAGGCAAGAAGCTCTTGAAGCGTCACAGGTTACTGCACAATGGGCTGCGGTGAAGAAATAGGCGAATTTGCCGCAGCCGTCCGAATAACTGCTGATCCACCAGGCAAC
>JBGSSO010000356.1:0-11216 GCA_041737015.1 Nitrospirales bacterium | reverse complement strand
ACCCGTAGTCTTCAGGATGCAGGACGTCGGTTGATCCGCTGTAGGTGTGAATAAGACTCTTGGGATTAAATGGTTTCGTGGTCAGGAGTTGGCCATCCTTGCCGGTGAGTCCGACGGCCTTGGCGCCATGCTGGTTCAGCAACGACACGATTTCCTTGTTGATTTTTCCGCCGAGGACCATTTCAACCACCTCCATGGTTGGCTGATCCGTGACCCGAACGCCATGCACAAATTTCGCTTCAATGCCGAATTTGTCCAGCATGTCGTTAATTTGTGGCCCACCGCCATGAACGATGATCGGTTGCAACCCGACATATTTTAATAAGACGACATCTTCGGCAAACCCTTTCTTGAGTTCTTCATGGACCATGGCGCTCCCGCCGTATTTGATGACCACGGTTTTTCCGGCCAAGGTCCGAATATAGGGAAGCGCTTCAATCAGAATGTCAGCTTTTTTAATCAGTTTGTTCATGCAATCTACTCATGGGCTCCAGGGTTTCGGGGAGAATAGCAGAAGCGAAAGGGAAATATGGCCATAGTAACAGATGTATTGATATTAAAGAATGAACCGGCTGAGATCTTCGTCTTTCACAATACTTTGAAGGTGGTCCCGAACATACTGCGCGTTGATGACGACCTCTTTTTCCTGAAGATCTTGGGCTTCAAACGAAACATCTTCCAATAACCGTTCCACGATGGTGAAGAGCCGTCGCGCGCCGATGTTTTCGGTTCGGTCATTCACCTGCACAGCAGTGGCGGCAATTTCTTCGATCCCGTCTTTAGTGAATTCCAACGCGATCCCTTCTGTGCTCAGCAATGCGTGATATTGTTTGACCAGGGCGTTCTTGGGTTCGGTTAAAATGCGGATGAGGTCATCCTTCGTGAGGGGCTCCAGTTCAACCCGGATGGGAAACCGACCTTGTAATTCAGGAATCAAGTCCGAGGGTTTGGCCACGTGAAATGCTCCTGCGGCAATAAATAAAATATGATCGGTTTTGACCGGGCCGTGTTTGGTATTGACCGTGGATCCTTCCACGATCGGAAGGAGGTCACGCTGCACGCCTTCCCGGGAAATGTCGGGGCCTGTGTTTTTCTCTCGCCCGGCAATTTTGTCAATCTCGTCCAGGAAGACGATACCCGATTGTTCCGTGCGGGTAATGGCCTCTTTGGTGACTTCTTCCATATCAATGAGTTTTTGCGCTTCTTCTTGGGCCATGAATTTCAGGGCTTCTGAGACTTTCATCCGGCGATTTTTCTTTTTACCCGGCATCATGCCGCCGAGCATATCCCGAAGGTTGTGCTCAAGATCTTCCATCCCCCCGATATTGGAAATGATTCCAACCGGAAGTCCTCCTCGTTCCTTGATTTCTATTTCCACCATCCGATTATCCAGTTTGCCCTCGCGTAGCTGAAGGCGAAGTTTTGAGCGGGTGGATTCCTGTTGATCCTGTTTCTGTTGAGTGGGAGCCTCTGCTGACTCTTCAGTGGACTCAAACGAAGGACTCGACGGCGAGGGTGGAAGCAGCATATCTAAGACGCGCTCTTCGGCCATGTCTTCAGCCTTCTTTTGGACCTTTTCCAGATAAGCAGTTTTGACCATATTGATGGATAAATCTGTGAGGTCACGAATCAGAGATTCCACGTCCCTGCCGACGTATCCCACCTCGGTAAATTTGGAGGCCTCAACTTTAATGAATGGCGCATCTGCTAATTTTGAGACTCGTCGGGAAATTTCGGTTTTCCCGACACCTGTTGGGCCAATCATGATGATATTTTTCGGGACAATTTCCTCACGGAGTTCCGGGCTGAGCTGTTGGCGTCGCCAGCGGTTTCGTAACGCGATGGCGACCATGCGCTTGGCGTCCCGTTGTCCAATGACATAGCGGTCTAACTCCTCCACAATTTGGCGTGGAGTGAGGGAGTCCAAGTTTTTTGGTGTTGGTGAAGTCTGTTGTTCCATACGTTATGACGATAACTCCTCAATGACAATGTGATGGTTGGTATAAATATCGATTCCGGCGGCGATTTGCATGCTCTGTTCGACAACCTGGGAGGGTAGCAGTTCGGTATGAGCCAGGAGGGCTCGAGCAGCCGATAAGGCATAGGGTCCTCCCGATCCAATAGCCAAAATCCCATCTTCCGGTTCGACCACATCACCTGTGCCGGTAATAATGAATGAATGCTCCCGGTCTGCCACCGCTAAAAGCGCTTCCAATCGTCGAAGGACCCGATCGGTTCGCCAATCCTTCGCCAGTTCAACGGCGGCTCGGGTCAGATTTCCTCGATATTCTTCCAGCTTCGCGTCGAATTTTTCAAATAAGGTAAACGCATCCGCGGTCGCTCCCGCAAAGCCGGTGAGCACCTGATCTTGATGCATTTTCCGGAGTTTCTTGGCGTTACTTTTCATAATCGTGCTGCCGACGGTGACCTGGCCATCACAGCCCATGGCCACTGTAGTCCCCTTGCGGACGCACAAAATCGTCGTGGATCGAATCTTCATCGTTTGCGAAGGTCTCCTTCTGGGGGTATGGAGTGAGAAGAGCCGGATCGGGGGTGCGCCCGGTCATAAACGGCCATGAGTTGGTCAGTTGCCACATGGGTGTATTTTTGGGTTGTGGCGAGCGAAGCATGCCCCAAGAGTTCCTGGATGGCTCGCAGGTCAGCTCCCTCATCGAGGAGGTGGGTGGCAAAGGAATGGCGCAGGGTGTGGGGAGTGACCGTCTTATTGAAACGGTGTTCGGTCTCTTGCTTCATCATGCGTTCCACGCTTCGAGCGGTTAATCGCCCTCTTCGAGCATTGAGAAAAAGAGGTTGCGATCCTGAGTAGGGCACGAGTTGAGCCGATGCTCCGGTTGTTATCATCTTGTTCTTGTGGGGCGGATGACGTTGATATTCCAAAATGGCATCAGTAGCTACTGTGCCAATAGGCACCATCCGCTCTTTTTTCCCTTTCCCACGCAGTCGGATTGATCTGGTTTCTAGATCCACATCTCCCCAATTTAACCCAACCAGTTCTGATACCCGGGCCCCGCTTGCATACAAAGTCTCTAGAATGGCGCGGTTTCTCAGCTCATTCCATTGCTGGGATGTTGATGCGTCTAACAGGGTATTGGCTTCGTCCTTGGTGAGGACAGTGGGAAGACGTGTTCCTTGTCGAGGTGAACGAACGGTGGCTGCTGGATTGCGCGGAACCCGTCCGTCTTCAACTAAAAAACGAAAAAAGCTTTTCAGGCATGCCAGTTTTCTGGCAAGTGAGGGTTTTTTTAACCCTTGATCACTGAGGCTCTTGAGGAAGGATCGAATATGGAGTGAGTCAATTGCACCAGGCTGTATAACGTTTTTTGCGGTAAGTGTGTGTCGAATGTGCGCCATGAATTGTCTGAGGTCGGACTGATAGCTTCGGCTTGTTTCAGGCGAAACTCCCCGTTCCAATTGAAGATACATTACGAAAGCTCGGATTGCGTCATCCATGCTTTGAAATGGGTCGTGGCCCGTTGTTGGATGAGTTGTCGTTTTTTCTGTTTGTCTCGCACCGGTGTATCAAGTGGCGGGTATAGCCCAAAGTTAGAGTTAATCGGTTGAAAGTGCTTTGGCTCACAGGTCGTAATGTAATGGAGAAGTGCTCCATGAGCGGTGGAGGGTGGTGGGGTGATCGGAGAACGGCCTGATAAGATGCGAGCGGCATTGATTCCGGCTATCCCTCCACTGGCTGCAGCCTCTACATAACCTTCTACTCCAACCAATTGTCCGGCAAAAAAGATGCGAGGCTGTTTCTTTACTTGCAAGGTATCGTGTAAGAGGATCGGTGCATTGATATACGTATTTCGGTGGATGCTTCCACATCGTAAAAATTCGGCCTGTTCCAAGCCAGGGATCATTCTAAAAATTCTGCGTTGTTCCGGGTAGGTGAGTTTGGTCTGAAATCCTACCAGATTATAGCAGGAGCCATGAGCGTTTTCTGGACGTAATTGTAACACAGCATAGGGCCGCTGGCCGGTTTTGGGATCAATTAATCCCACAGGTTTGAGGGGACCAAACAATAAGGTTTGGCGACCACGATCGGCCATGACCTCAATTGGGAGGCACCCTTCAAAATACGGCACGTTCTCGAAGGACTTTGGCTGGACGCGGTCAGCTTCGATCAAGGCGTTATAAAAGGCGTTATAAGTGGCTTCGTCCATAGGACAATTCACGTAATCTGCCGTGCCCTTTTCATATCGTGATGCCAGAAACGTCCGGTCTGTGTTGAGCGAATCGGCATCTACGATTGGTGAGATGGCGTCGAAGAAAAACAGGTTTTTCGATTGGGTGAACTGGATGATCGCCTCAGACAATCTGGGTGACGTCAGGGGGCCGGTGGCAATAATGCACAGCGCATCTTCGGGAATCTCATGGATCTCTTCTCGAAGAATTTTAATATTCGGGTGCTCTGATAACGCCTGGGTCACCTTGCAGGCAAATTGGTCTCTATCTACCGCTAATGCCGTCCCTGCCGGGATCCGCACCTCGTCGGCAATTCGGATGATCAAGGAATGCAATTGGCGCATTTCCTCTTTCAACATTCCAGGGGCGCTGAGAGGATCATTCGATCCCAGGGAATTTGAGCAGACAATCTCGGCTAAGTGATCGGTCTTATGGGCGGCTGTCTCTTCCTTAGGCCGCATTTCATGCAGGGTCACTTTGGCTCCAGAGTTGGCCGCCTGCCAAGCCGCCTCCGATCCGGCCAAGCCGCCTCCGATAATGACGAGGTCTTTTCTCATAATTGTGTGAGAATGATAATAGAAAAAGCGCTGAAAAGGTATTAAAGAATAAATTCTAAGAATCGCCGGGAAAAGATTTCAACTTTCACACGAGGAACATCGACCCGTCAAGGCATGAATCACGCGTTGGTGAATGTCTGGAGTGCTTCCGACCAACCCGTGGAGATTGCGAAAACTATTGAGGCCATATTGGATGGGTTTCCCGTGAATATCGGTGAAGCACCCGCCGGCTCCTCGCAAAATGGCTTCAGGTGCACAGGCATCCCATGCCTTCGTATGAGGACTCGGTTCAATGTAGACATCAGCTTTTCCTTGGGCAATATGAGCAATTTTCAGTCCCACACTTCCCATCTGTTGTTCCTTGTGAATGTGCAATGATTGTTGAATGGTAGAAAGTATTGGGGATCGATGGGAGCGAGAGGTAACTAGTGAGATGTTGGGGGGGCTTTTGGATTCGAGGGCGGACAGTTTTTGGCGGACCCCGTTGCATTCTACCCAAGCCGTCTGATCTGTCAGGCCGGCATAGAGGTGGTCACGGGTAGGCCAGTAGACGACACCAAGTTTAGTGTGAGCATCAATGGTCAGGCCGATCATGATGGAAAATTCCCCGTTGCGTGCAATAAACTCTTTCGTTCCATCCAGGGGGTCTATGTACCAGACGCGGCCTGTCGTCAAAGAGTTGGAGGGAAGGGGACTTTCCTCCGCCACGATGGAATCCTGTGGGAATTGGGTGTGTAATTCATCTACGATTAGGGCATTGGCCTGTTGATCGGCCTGGGTGACCGGATCGTTAATGCCTTTGTACGTGACTGTAAAATCTTTTTGATAGATGTTCATGATAACCTCACCTGCCTTCCGAGCCAGATGAGAGGCGATTTCGATTTCATGAGAAAAATCTGTCATGGCTTCCTCCGGTGAAAGAAGGGGATTCAGGAGGCCGATAGGGTGTAGAGACAAAAAAAGAATTTTTCTCCCACTCCACCGCTGGTGAGATATATGCTGCAAATTGCTATTATCCTATTGATATTAATAATGATTTTGGTTGCGACGCATTTGCCGAAATTTCGTCGCGTCCTGGGGATGACCCTGGTGGTCCTGTTTGGAGCTATCGGGTTCATTATTTGGCAGGATACTCAGGAGCGGGAGTTGGAATTTCAGCGGATTCCTGTTAGTCAGACCCAACTTTCCCAGATGGAGGTTCGACCCGGACTGAACTCCCGGTCGTTTGTGCTGATCGGGAGGCTTGAAAATTCAGCTCAAATCTTTACCATAATTTCCGTAACTATTCAGGCTACGATTGAGGATTGCCATGTGACAGAATGTGAAATCGTTGGGCAAGAAGCCGCAGAGATCTCGTTGGAAATTCCTCCGAATCAGGCGAGGGATTTTTCTCTAACCATGCCTTTTCCCACGATACCAAAAATTATTGGAGAAGCTAGGTGGCGGTATGCCATTTTGAAAGTAAGAGCCAGATAAACCATGTACTCTATTGATCCAGCCCTGGGTTTTCATTCTCCTCTTTCTCAATCTTAGGTCTTTACTTCTCCAAACAAATGACGGGTTGACGGTCATGAAGCCTTTTACTCTGAGAAATTGCGTTTTCCGTCTGATATCAACCTCTGTCAAATTGACAATTTTTATAGCGCCTTCTTATACTAGGCTAGGTTATTAAGGAATATTTTGAATTATAGGGCAAAAGACTCATAGAGATATTCTCAAAAAGTCCAATATATTTGACCGGTGGGTCTTTTTTTGTCTTGAGATTTGCTTATTGTCTTCTTACAGTAAGTAGATGCAGCGGGTAATATTGTCAATTTTTTTTAATGGAGACATGAGGGTACGATGACAACTTCTTATAGGGTTATGCCAGGACCCGAACATTTTCTGCCACCGTCTGCGGCCTCAATGGGAATTAGGCTTCCCGATCCAGGACAAGGACATATTCATGGTAGCATAGTTCCAGAAGAGGAAGCGTTGGAGGAGGCGGCCAGGCAGTTTCTTTCGGCAAAAGTGCCCACAATTTTTCCTGGACCATTGGTTCTGTGGGCATGGAATGACAAGGCCGCCAAGAAAGCAAAGGCAATCCGTCATCTCTATGAAACCATCAAAGAATGCGTGGATTCTTCTTGTCAGCAGGCCATGCTGATTCCCATGCCGGACTATAGACCGAAATATCCTAAAATTAATCCTGAAATCGAAATTAATCCAAACCATCCCAATTTGACCATCTGGCATAATAAAATAGATGCCTGCATGTTTGTGGGCGTTCATTGCCATCAGGCCAATCTTTCTCTCAAGATCATTCGTGGTGGTACGAACTGCTATACTATTGCCATGTGTGCTCAAGCTGGTCATGAAGATGCTATGTTATCCGTTCGGGATGCGACAGCCGATAAGATAATTAGATTGGCAGATTGGGTGAAGAAATTGAAGGGAACGGTCGCCCCTCCAGCGGAACATTCAGCGTAATTGTTCTGGATTTTCATTGTATATGAAAGGTATGAATGACTGGTTCTGAGAAAATTTCATCTATGACTTTGCGCATTATCGTTTAAGAAAATCGGAAGTCTTTCACCCTGAAGCAGACAAAGGAGGTCAAAATCATGGCCGCTCAAGCTTCTTTTATAGGACAAAAAAACAAAAAAGGGCAGGTGTATGCCGATGCCTGGCACATGATGAATGAGGCGACAAAAACACCCTCGTTCTTAACAGGGAGTGAAGTCATTAAAGAGGCAGTACGTCGAGCCTCCTGTGACATCATGGTCGCATATCCGATTACGCCTCAAAGTGAAGCTGCTGCATTGTGCGGAGAGCTCTTTGCCGAAGGCTATATTGGCGATTACTTTCGGGGCGAAAGTGAATTTGCCGTCATGTCTCAATGTGCAGGAGCCGCTTTTGGCGGGGCGCGGGTATTTACCACTACTGCGGGACCCGGGACGATGCGGGCCATGGAAAATTTCCCGATGTGGGCGGGAGCCCGATTGCCTATTCAGGTAATTGTGACCTGTCGTGGGATCAACTCGCCGCTCTCCATTCAGCCTGATACTTTGGAAATGGCCTATTTAATGCAAACGGGCATGCTGGTGTGGCATGCAGAAACTGCCCAAGATTTTTATGACTGGATCCTCAAGGGGTATATGGTATCGGAAGAACCTGATGTTCATCTGCCGCTGGCCTTGTGCTGTGATGGATTTTTTGTAACACATACGAAAGATATGGTCGATCTGACTCCAGTCGATATGTGTCTTCCACCGTATGATCCCTATCGATCACCGGTTCCATGTATGGATATGGAATGCCCTCCCGTTCGTATGATGAGGGATCCGTTTATTATGAAAAGTAACTATATTAGTTATGCCACTCATGCGAGCTGGCAGCAAGAGGTGTGGGCGGCTGGTGAGCGGTCGCGGAAGCACACCATCCGCTGGATGGATGGACTGATTGACACCGAAAATACCGATGCAGATGTGATTGTGGTGGCCTCGGGAACAGCGGTTTCGCAAAGCCGGGAAGCGATTGCGATATTGGAAGAGGAAGGCATTCGTGTCGGGTTAGTGAAGGTCAAAACCTTGCGCCCATGGCCTGGAGAGGAGATCAGGGAGGCCACAAAACATGCGAAGCATATTATTGTTCCTGAATTTAATGTAGTTGGATGGTTAGCCCGTGAAGTGAGTGCGACGGTTCGGAATAATGAACGGGTTCATGCTGGTCCCCATGTGTGCGGTGGAATGACGATGCCGCCTGAAATTATTGCTGCGGAGATTAAAACCGTGTTGGGGGTCAAAGCCCCTTCATTGGCCGGACGTGGAGGGTGATGCAAGGTGAAGCATTCTGTGAGTGTATGGCCCTCGAACAGATAACGAATAAAGGAGAAGCGTATGAGTAAAGAACGAATAAAGATCGCAGAAGAGTTGTATGACATCATGCCTGCCGAGTACCAGGATTTGGTCAAGCGGGCCACGTATGGAAATGAGCAACGTGGATGGAAAGATATCGGTAACGCAAAGGAACTTATTGAAGAGCATTCGCTTTGCGCCGGATGTCCGGAGTCCATGGCCTTTCGGTATATCCTCGCCTCGTTGCCGAATCCTGAGGATACCGTAATGGTGGGCTCCACGGGATGTACCAGTTTAGTGTTTCCACATGTGGCGGTCCACAATATCCATTCATTGTTTGGCAACCAAAATGCCGTTGCGTCCGGATTGAAACGCGCGTTGACGGTTCGCTTCCCTGATCGCCACAAAGACGTAGTCGTGCTGGCAGGAGACGGGGCTACGGTGGATATCGGTTTAGATATGACTTTGCAGGCCTGGTTCCGTCAGGAAAAATTTACCACCATTTGTTTTGATAACGAACTGTATGCCAATACGGGTGGTCAAGAGAGTGGGCTCATGCAAAAGGGGTTTGTCGCCAAAATGGCTCCGGTAGGAAAGACTTTTGAAAAAGTTCGCCTTCCAGAAATTGCCAGAGAATCAGGCTGCCACTATATCGTGAATTGCACGGTCAGCAAACCAAATCTCATTGAAAAAGTGATTAAAAATGCTGTGCATATTGCGCGTGAAATCGGACCAACTTACCTCCAGTTGTATACGCCCTGCATCCTGGAAATTGGGAAAAACAGCATGGAAGGTTTGCAGGAAATGCGTGATTCTGAAAAGCCAACGGAACGGTTTGCTTATAAAGAGTATGTAAGTGAACCGGCTAAGGAATTATTGGCCGAATTAGCAGCGAAGGAAAAAGAACGAAAAGCTGAAGCCAAAAAGCAACTTGCCGGCCAAACGGCATAAACGGCGGGACATGTGAGAGGAGCTATTCCATGATTATACGTCGAATCAATATCCGAATGTCAGGTCTGGGAGGGCAGGGTGCCGTGACTGCGGCGCATGTTATGGCCATGGCTGCATCTAAAGATGGTAAGTTTGCTATTTCAAACCCATTCTTTGGAGCGGAAAAACGCATGGCGCCAGCCGAGAGTTACTGTCGAATAGGACTGAGGAAAATTTACGATCGAGGCGAACTGGTATTCCCTGATGTGATTCAAGTATTTCATCCTCAAGTCATTACGATGGGTAAGAGTTACACGATGCCATTTTATTCAGGGATTAAAGAGGGTGGGCTCGTGATCATAAATACCGACATGCCCCTTTTGTCAGACGAAGATGTAAAGCGACTCAAAGACCTCAATGTGTCGGTCTTTAACATTCCAGGGACGAATATTGCCCTGGAAGTTGCAGGGACTGAATTGGCGACAAACATGACCATGATTGGTTCGGTAGCCGGAATCACGAAGTGTGTATCCATGAATGGCTTGGATTTGGCCTTACAAGAACGGTTTGGTAAGAAGTTTGTGGCATCTGGTGGTACGGCAACCCTGGACGAAGCCATTAAGAAGAAGTTTGCGAAAAAAGAAATGTTGTTAAAAAAGAATCTGGATACGGTGGCTAGATCTTATGAAATTGCTGCAGAATGGGCAGAGAAAAACAACGTGGAGTTGATGGTTGGAGAAGCCGCTGCTGCGTAATACCCAGAACCTCATCATCGAAGGAAAGAGATAGATGTATAATGTTGCCCTAGTGACGGAAGAAAAGTGTGTGGCGAAAAAAGGCTGTCGGCTCTGCATCATGTATTGCCCTGAAGCTAATTGTTTGGATCTCAATTCAGACAAAATGATAGCCGAAGTGCATATTGAACGGTGCAAGGGTTGTGAGCTGTGTAAAGTCGTGTGTGACGCCGCTAAACATGAAGCTATTGAAATGGTCGCCGTGAATTCAGATGGGACCTTAATGGAAAAGGCTGGAGAAGCTGCGGAGTTGGGTCAAGCCTATCAGGGGTAACTCTAAAAGACGAAAAAGCCCTACGATCATCCGTCTTGTGATTGGTCGTAGGGCTTTTTTATTTGTTTGACGAACCGTCATTCATTAATGGATGAACAGGATTTAGGGGTAAGATAAAATGAGTACCGATTTGAAACAACATGTGCAGACGTTGACCGAACAGATGGAAAATTTTCATCATGCGTTGGAAACCAAAGCACGAGAGATTGAAATTAGTGGGGGAGATCAGGAAATTGTCGGTAAACTTATCAAGGGTACCGATGCGATGAAGGATAGTGCCAATATCTATTTATCCTGGGCACGCCACTATGTGAAATTATCCGATGGGGGTGCGTCGGAGGCGGATGAGGGTGAAGAGGATTCTGCCGATTTTCAGTTTTAGGTCATAAAAATACTGAAAAGGGTTCATCGCTTCTTGAAGAAATTCCCCAGTCCCGTTATGATCATCTTTTTAGAAGAGAAAATTCGCACTTAACAAAAATTTGTTCCTCGGTAGCTCAGTTGGTAGAGCGTTCGGCTGTTAACCGAATGGTCGCAGGTTCGAGTCCTGCCCGAGGAGCCAAAATCACGCAAGCCCTTTGCAAGCAATCTTGCAAAGGGCTTTTTTTATTTCTAAAAGAAA
>JBGSSO010000350.1:0-4311 GCA_041737015.1 Nitrospirales bacterium | reverse complement strand
TCCCCTTCTTTGTTTCACGCCCCATCTTTTGTGGCGCAGGGAAAGTCGGAGCCGAAAACGGCACAGATCCTATTCACTTTCAAATCTCACAGCGGGCAGATTTCTTTGAATGTTTGCTTGATCTCAATACCATGGTCAACCGTCCCATCATTAATACCCGTGATGAACCCCATACCCATCAAGCCGACTACCGACGCCTTCACGTCATCGTGGGTGATGCCAATATGTCCGAAGTATCTACCTTCTTAAAAGTCGGCACCACGGCCATTATCATGGAAATGCTGGAACAGGAAGGCCCCCTCCCTCATATTGAATTGACCGATCCCGTCAAGGCCATCAAGGCGGTATCACGAGATCTGACGGTGAAAACTTCACTTCCGTTATACAATGGGCAACACACCACCGCCATCGCTATCCAGCGGGCCTTTCTGCAATCAGCCCATGACTTCTATCGAACCAGAGAGGTCTCCCCTGTCACCAAAGAGGTGCTTGTCCGCTGGGAAGCCACCTTGGATACCTTGGAGCGTGATCCCTTTGAGCTTCGGCGAGAAGTCGATTGGGTCGCCAAACACGCATTGATTCAATCCTACATGGATCGCAAGCACTGCTCCTGGAACGATCCCCGAGTGGCCATGATGGATTTACAGTATCACGACGTTAGACCAACCAAAGGGCTGTACTATACCTTGGAGCGAACAGGCCAAATAGAGCGCCTGACTCTCGATCAGGAAGTCGAACGGGCTCGCCAGACTGCACCGGCTTTCACACGGGCTTTTTTTCGGGGCCAATGCTTAAAACACCTGCCAGGCCAGGTGTACGGCATGAGTTGGACGTCCGTCCTCCTTCATTCAGGAAATTCCACTATTAAGCGTATTCCACTGATGGATCCTTATCGAGGCACCCAACAGCTCACGCAAGAATTGTTTAGGGACATTACCTCCGTGGATCAGTTATTATCCCGACTCGTGAAGTCCTGAATGAACCAGAGAACCAATCGGCAAGGTACCATTGAGGTCACATGAATTCTAAAGACATTTCATTTCCAAACTTTTCAGCTGACCCGTGTTCCAGTTTTTTTCAATACCTCACCTCGCAACGACCCGAATTACTCCCCATGGCCCGATGGGAAACCTCACTCCCCCAACAAGGGCAAACAGACGCATCTTTGATGTCCCCCAATCATTTTCCCTGGCCACACGGCACAACGGTTCTCGCCTTCACCTATGATAATGGCGTCCTCATCGCCGGAGACCGTCGCGCAACCGAAGGATTTCAAATCGCCGCGAATCGAATGGAAAAGGTCTTTCAAACCGATGGCTATTCTGCCATGGCTATTGCAGGAGCTGCAGGGCCCTGCGTGGAAATGGCAAAACTTTTCCGCATCGAACTGGAACATTATGAAAAGCTTGACGGACAACCCTTAACCTGCGAAGGAAAAGCCAACAGACTTGGGCATATGGTAAAGGCCAATTTTCCGATGGTCTTACATGGACTCGTGGTCATTCCCTTATTTGTCGGCTATGACCACAAACGAGAGATTGGTCGGCTCTTCAAATATGACATAACGGGAGGACGGTACGAGGACACGGATTTTCACGCAGTCGGCTCAGGCGGAAAAGATGCGCGATCGACCCTAAAAGAATATTTCCGGAAAAACTTACCAGAAGATGCAGCGGTCAAAGTGGCCCTTCGCGCCCTACTCAATGCCGCAGATGAAGATGTCGGGACCGGGGGACCAGACCTGGTTCGACGGATCTTCCCGACCGTCAAATTAGTTGATTCCCGGGGGGTTCGGGATGTGGATGACACCCAATTGGCTACAGTGTGCGAGGCATTAGTGAACGAGAAACAGGAGACATAAACCGTGCCCCTGCCCTATTACGTTTCACCCGAACAAATGATGCAGGACCGGGCGGAATATGCCAAAAAAGGCATCGCCAAAGGTCGATCGATCATCGCCATGGAATATTCGGATGGAGTGCTGTTTGTCGCCGATAACCCTAGCGCCTCCCTGTTCAAAATTTCTGAGATCTATGACAGCATCGCATTTTCCGGCGCGGGGAGATACAGTGAATTTGAGAATCTCCGAAAAGCCGGCATTCAACATGCGGACGTCAAAGGCATGATGTATAGCCGCGAAGATGTGACCGCACGATCACTGGCAAATGGCTATTCACAAATTCTCGGTACGCTCTTTAGCCAGGAAATGAAACCTTACGAAGTGGAACTACTCTTGGCTCAAGTCGGCGAGACACCTGAACGCAATGAGTTATACCGCATCTCCTTTGATGGGAGCATTGTGGATGAACGAAGATTCACCGCTATTGGGGGACGATCTGAAACGATCTTAACCCTGCTCAGAAAAGAAACCCCTGAAACCTGCCCGCCCCTAAAAGAAGCCTTAACCCTCTGCCAACATGCCTTTGAACAGGGCGCGGATCCTCGATCAAACCTAGAAGGCTTGGAAGTCGCGCTCCTGGACCGTACTCGAATAGGTAGAAGATTTCGGCGAGTCCCGATCCTCGAAGCCACCAAAATTCTCTCGTAACACCTCTTGTTTTCCGCCCTAGCACTCAGTTGATCATTGACAGATCTGGGTGTATTCTGAGTATGAGATTCATTGAAATAATGCCCATATTTTCAAGCATGATCCATTTCCAAAATCCGGAAAGTGAAAAATAGAAACTCTCAAGAAGGCCTATTCAGGAAGACCGAACGACTCGAGGAGGATTATTATAGATTGGCGGTTAGGGTCCTTAAACGAGAAGGAGTCCGGTGGTGGACATGGGACAACATGCCCTTAAAAAGCCTCAGGAGAGGGAGTGGCCGGGTATGATGAAACGCATTGTTGGCCTTGAGAGTGAATACGGCCTGACATTTTCGCCGAATGGACGGGTCTACCTTCCCATTGAAAAAATCCTCGGGTACATTTTTGAGGGACTCATCCCCAATAGCTGGCCATCCAATGCCTTCCTCACGAATGGGGCACGGTTCTACCAGGACACGGGTTGCCATCCAGAATACTCCACGCCCGAATGCGACGATCTGCTTGATTTGATCATCCACGACAAAGCCGGTGAGCGGATCTTGGAAAGTTGTCTGCCCATTGCCGAAGAGCGCTTGCGCGAAGAAGGACTGTCCGGCGAAATCTTCATCTTCAAGAACAATACGGATTCGCTCGGCAACACGTATGGCTGCCATGAAAATTTCCTCATGCGCCGGGATGTGGATTTCTGGAAAGTCAGCGAACAACTCATCCCCTTTTTCGTCACTCGTCAAATTTTTTCTGGAGCCGGGAAAATACTGAAAGTTTCCGGGAAATCTCAATATTTCATCTCCCAACGAGCGCAACATATCCATGAAAAAACTTCTTCCTCTACGACGTCCTCCCGAAGCATTATCAATACACGCGACGAACCTCATGCTGATGCCGAGAAATACCGTCGGCTTCATATCATTCTCGGCGATTCCAATATGTCTGAGTTTTCCACCTACTTAAAGGTGGGGACAGCCATGATCGTCCTCTCAATGATCGAAGACGGATTCACCATTCCTCATATTGAGTTAGAAGAACCTGTCAAAGCGATTCGAGACATCTCTCGGGATCCCACACTAAAAAAGACAGTCAAGCTTGAAGATGGGAGCAACCTGACCGCATTGGAAATTCAACAGACATTCTGGGAACGGGCGGGTGAATATTTAGCCTTGCAACCTCCCAACAAAGTCATGGCAGAGGTGCATTATGAATGGGGTCGAGTGTTGAGGGTGCTGAATACGTCCCCCATGGCACTCGTCCGCGAAATCGACTGGATCACCAAGCAATGGCTTCTCGAAAATTACATGGCCAAAAAATCTTGTGGATGGGATGACCCCCGATTAGGCATGATGGATTTGCAATATCATGACATTAACCGACAACGAAGCCTGTTTCATCTCTTAGCGGAACGTAATCACATTCGAAAAATGATCGATGAGGACGCAATTGAACAGGCCAAAACGATTCCTCCTCAAACCACACGCGCAAAAGTGCGCGGAGATTTCATCAGATTTGCCCGTGCAAAAAATCGCTCGTATACTGTGGACTGGACCTATCTCAAACTGAACGGGTATTGGGAAGAAACCATCCTGTGCATGGATCCCTTTTGTCCTTTTAATCGACGTGTAGAGGAATTGCTGAGCCAGGTTCCTCATAACCGGCTCTACCCATGATGAGCACGGCGAGTCCACTCCATCCTTCACCTTCCTGGAAAACCCTGTTTGTCGTTTGCCTGCTGCTCGCCAGCATTTTCCCTATTCAGATCGTCCCGAGTG
>JBGSSO010000184.1:0-4586 GCA_041737015.1 Nitrospirales bacterium | reverse complement strand
TCGAGGGCTTGAATTTAAGCGGGTTGTCGGAGAACTTCAATAAATGGGTATTCCAGCCATCTTGCGGCGTAAAAATTCTCATGTGGACTCCCGTGCATGGGCGGACCTGTTCCCGGGGAATCTGGGCATCGGTTCCAAGCGGATCGATCCTCTAATCGTGGGAATTACCCTGGCATTGTCCCTTGGGGGCTTGGTCATGGTGTTTAGTGCCAGTGGTGTCATGGCGGAAAATAAATTTACCAATGCCACCTATTATCTCCAACGACAAATCGTGTGGATGGTGCTGGGATTTGGCGTCCTGTTGATCGGGTCCTTCATCGACTATCGCCAGTGGAAGCGTTGGATTCCCATGGTTGTAGGAGGATGTGTCGTTGGATTACTTCTGGTCCTGGCTGTGGGCCCTCAAATTAATGGTGCTCGACGATGGCTCGCACTTGGATTTTTTTCTATTCAACCCACGGAAATGGCCAAGCTGGCTGTCGTACTGTACCTCGCCGCGTTTCTCTCCAATCCTCAACGGCGGGTCACTGATTGGCAACGAGGGTTTCTTCCCCCTGTGGCGATGGTGGGTATCATTTGTGGGCTCATTGTCATAGAGCCGGATTTAGGAAGTACCGTCGTTATCGGTCTGGTGTTCGTCGGCATGATGTATCTGGCCGGCGCGCGACTCAGTCACTTGGGGTATTTAGGGGTGCCGATGATGTTGGGTGTATGTGCTCTCATCTGGATGAGTCCTGAACGATGGGAACGGATGACGACATTTTTGAATCCGTTCGCGGACCGACAAGGTGCAGGCTATCAACTTGTCCAGTCCATCCTGGCGTTGGAGAATGGCGGATTATTTGGCGTCGGTCTTGGGCAGGGCAAACAAAAACTGATGTTTCTTCCCGAAGGCCATACCGATTTCGTGTTGGCCTTGGTGGGAGAAGAACTGGGGCTCATTGGGACCTGCGGGTTGTTGGCCTTGTTTGCCATATTGGTGTGTAAAGGATTTCGAGTTGCGGCCTTGGCGCCCGATTTGTTTGGGCGATACCTCGCCTTGGGAATCACCATGCTCCTGGGTATTCAGGCTCTGATCAATGCGGGCGTCGTGAGTGGGCTGTTGCCGACAAAAGGCTTAACGCTTCCCTTGGTCAGTTACGGCGGGTCGTCGCTCCTGGTCACCATGTTAGCCCTCGGTATTTTGCTGAGTGTGGCTCGACAGGGACGAGCAGGCCCTTAAGTGAAGAGAATGGTGTAATGCGGGTCGTCATTGCTGCGGGTGGAACGGGAGGTCATATGTTTCCGGCTATCGCGTATGCCAAAGAATTTCAACAGCATGACCCTGGAGGGAGCATTGTGTTTGTCGGGACGGGGAAGTCGTTAGAGGGAGAAATTCTGGGGAAAGAAGGGTTTGGGTTTGAACCGATCACGGTCGAAGGATTTGTGGGGCGAGGAGTGGGTGGCATGGTCCGTTCCCTCATTCTGCTCCCGAAGTCCTTGTGGCGTGCGGTCCGGATTCTCCGCGGTCACCGTGCCGATCTGGTCATTGGGACGGGCGGGTATTTTAGTCCTCCCGTGGTCGTGGCGGCCTGGTTGTTGAATATTCCCAGAGTCCTGCTGGAACCGAATGCCATGCCGGGATTGGCCAATCGGGTGTTGGGTCCGTTGGCCGACAGAATTTTTCTAGCCTTTGACAGCGCGAAGCCTTTCTTTTCCTCATCGAAAGTCAAGGTGATTGGCACACCCATTCGAAAGGCTTTTGCCTTGGAAGGTCCTCCGATTCCTCCGCAGAAGATCTCCCATCTGTTGATCTTTGGCGGGAGCCAAGGGGCTCGGGCGATCAATTCCGCCATGCTGAATGCGGTGGAGGTTTCATCGAGGCTGCGGGAACAGGTGACCATCACTCATCAGACCGGAGCGGACGATTTCGAACGGGTCAAGGCCGGCTATGCACAATTGGGGGTTCAGGTGGATGTCCGCCCCTTTCTCTTTGATATGCCTCAGGAGCTGGCCAAAGCGGATCTCATCGTCTGTCGGGCCGGGGCCAGCACATTGGCTGAGTTATCAGCATTTGGAAAAGTCGGAATCCTCATCCCGTTTCCCCAGGCGACACACAATCATCAGGAAATGAATGCCAGGTCCATGGAAGCGGCAGGAGCGGCTCGAGTGCTCTTGCAATCCGACCTCACCGGGCAGCGGCTGGCAGAAGAAATTGAACAATGGATGTTGGATATTCCCCACCTACAGGAAATGGCACGACGGAGCTGGGTCCTCAGGAAAGTCAATGCCACGGAGCAGATGGTGAGTGAATGCCTCTCTCTGGTGGGGCATCCGGTCGCGTCGTGACGGCACATGCATGATGGGGAAATATGGCAACACGGATGAACAAGCAACAGAGTCAAAGTAGAAACCATTGCGTGAACGTATTCAATCTTTAATGAGGAGGGACTCTTACAGGGAATGAAGAGAATGTCCTGTCAGGGCCACGTCTGGAAGGTCCAGAATGGTCGTCGTGTCATGAGAAAGGCTTATGATCGCGTCGCGAGTCCCGTAGGCCGACTCGGTAGGGAGACCATACGCCCAGACTTACAGACCATGCGTTCCAAGCGGTTGGCGCATCAAGTGACCGTCTTCGATGATCCTCTCTTCAACTCTGGAAGTCTAAAACATTATGTTTCGAAAAATTCACCACATTCATTTAGTCGGTATCGGGGGAAGTGGAATGAGTGGCATCGCAGAGGTTCTCCTCACATTAGGGTATAAGGTCACCGGCTCGGATGTGGGGGCGTCCGACACGATACGCCGGTTAGAGGAATTAGGGGGAACGGTGTTTATCGGGCATCAGGAATCGAATGTAGAGGGGGCGCAAGTGGTGGTGGTGTCATCGGCTATTGCCGCATCCAACCCGGAAATTCGTGCGGCCCGGGCCAAGGTTATTCCGGTCATTCCACGAGCGGAAATGTTGGCGGAGCTCATGCGATTGAAGTACGGCATTGCCATTGCCGGAGCCCATGGAAAAACCACCACGACGTCGATGGTCGCATCGATTCTTGCGCAAGCCGGCCTTGATCCGACATTCGTGATTGGGGGCAAGGTGAATGCCATGGGGACCCATGCGCGTTTGGGCCGGAGTGATCTGCTGATTGCGGAAGCCGACGAGAGTGACGGGTCGTTTTTGCGGTTGTCACCCTCCATCGTGGTCGTGACGAATATCGATCGCGAGCACCTCGATCATTACGGAAGCATGGAAGGTCTTCAAGAGGCGTTTTTAGAATTTATCAATAAGATTCCTTTCTACGGCGTGGCAATTGTGTGTGCCGATGATCCCTGGATTCGCAAACTCCTGCCTCGGGTGGTGAAGCGATATCACACGTATGGCATGAGTGATTTTTCGGGTGTGCTGACCTCTGACTTGTTTGCGACGGATATTGAAACCAAAGCGATGGGTGTGGAATTTCGGGCGCATTACCGGGATCAAAAACTTGGACCCTTCCGCATTCGTATCCCGGGTGTGCATAACGTGGCAAATGCGTTAGCGGCCATCGGGGTGGCATTGGAATTGGATGTGCCCGTGGATTTGATCCGGGCAGGGTTGGCGGCTTTTGCCGGAGTCGAGCGGCGGTTCCAGATTCGTGGAGAAAAAAACGGCATTGTGGTGGTGGACGACTATGGGCACCATCCTACCGAGATTCGTGCCACCTTGGCGGCTGCACGAGCGGCGTGGCAGCGCCCGTTGATCGTGGTATTCCAACCGCATCGGTTTTCAAGAACCAGGGACCTTATCGACGAATTTGCCAAGGCGTTCGAACAAGCAGATCGCGTGTATGTCCTGGATATCTATCCCGCCGGTGAGGCGCCGATCCCCGGGATCACCGGACAAATGATGGCCGACACCATTCGGGCGTCTGGTTATCCCTCTGTTCAATGGCTCAATCGTGACTCCGGTTTGATCACCAAATTGCGTGAGGAGCTTCGTGAGGGCGATGTCCTGTTGACCCTGGGTGCGGGGGATGTCTGGAAAGTCGGAACTGAATTGTTGGAATCGTTGTAAACGAGTGTGGTGAGTCATGGAAATCGAGGGCTGTAAAGGTGAAGACCGGCCGGGCGACACTCACAGCGAAACGGCTTCAACGAGCCATGCAGCATGTGCAAGGAGAAGTCCGCTGGAACGAACCGCTGGCGCCTTTTCTTTCGTTGCAGGTGGGAGGTCCTGCAGATGTTCTGGTCTTTCCTTCGAATGTGGAAGACGTCATTCGCGTCATTCTAGGGGCTCGAGAAGAAAAGATTCACATTGTGGTGTTGGGCGGGACCAATGTGGTCGTTCGCGATAAAGGGATTCGAGGCATTGTCATGCAATTGAAACAATTAACTGGGATACATGAGGAAGCCGGCCAGGTGGTATATGCTCAGGCTGGAGTGCGGTTGCCCAGGTTGATGCAATTTGCGGTGGGGCATCATCTGTCCGGAATGGAGTGGGCGGCGGGGATTCCGGGGACCGTCGGTGGAGGTGTGGTGATGAATGCCGGAACGCGGTTGGGGGAGATGAGGGAAATCTTGCATGCCGTCGATTTGGTAAATCTTCGTGGGCATCGCGTACGGGTCGA
>JBGSSO010000160.1:0-27522 GCA_041737015.1 Nitrospirales bacterium | reverse complement strand
AAAGCGGGGAATGGGCATCTTCGGCTTGTTAGCTGGAGGCCTCAGTGGCTCCTCCAGCCTTGCAGAAATACTCAAGGAGCCAACTCCACGCCAAACCCTGGGGCCCTTCTTCCCCGACGAGGGAGATCCGATCGATGCCATTCGCGAAAACCACGGCATCCGCATTCCCATTAGTCAGGCGAACGATCAGGATCTCACGTTTGTCAAAGGCCGCAGGGGAAAAGCCAAGGGGCAGGTCATTTATCTGAGCGGAAAAGTCCTGAGCGCAAAAACCGGAAAGGCGATACCTCACACCGTCATCATCATGTGGAGTGCCTCGGCCTCCGGCCGATATAACCACAAAGAAGATAACGGCATGTTGAGTTTTCCTCATCCCACGACCGGAGAAATCATTCACCGGACCTACGATGCGTATTTTCAATACTGGGGACGAGCGGTCACCAATGAGCAGGGGGACTATTGGTTCAAATCCATCGTGCCAGGCTTTTACCCCATCGACCTGGAAGCCAAACTGTACCGCCCGTCCCACCTGCACTTTCAACTGTTACCGCCAGAGCACCCGAAACTAGTGACACAGCTCTATTTCCGGGGCGACCAAATCCCCAACAATGAACTGAACCAGAAACTACTGCCAATGGATGTGGTCATTCTGGATGCCGGGCTCACAACGATAGATCTAGAGAGGGTGATCGTAGACTATGCGCCAGACACATCGGGAGAGATGTCGGATGGCTTGGTCGGTCATTACGATTTCATGGTGCCAAACTAGTAGAAAAAGAGTTTTTTTGAAAACGCTATTTGGCACAAGACCGGCTAGATCCGGTCGGGGAAGTTAGAAATAATTCCATCGACGCTCATCTGCTTCAGTCGTGCAATATCCGTGGGTTCGTCAACGGTATATACGAATACCTTGATGCCTTGATCCTGAAGCGCTTTCACAAGCGCAGGCGTCACCGCATTCAACGCCAATCCCGCATGAGTCGCTTGTACGTCGGCGGCAAAGGCCGTGGAATGGATGGGCGCGTCTTCGATTAACGCCAACGTGAGAGCATTGCCCATCAACCTTCTCACGGTTAACAGTTCCTCATGAAAAAACGAGGCATAAATCACTGTCCCATGAAAGTTAGCCCCCTGCACTTTCGCACACACGTCAGCGGCAATTCCCCTCACTTTTAGCTCAATCATGGCACCTGCCCGTCCACTGAGACAGGCGAGAGCTTCTTCAAGGAGAGGAATCCTCTCGCCTCCTCCCGCATCCAATTCCCGAAGTACGCGTAGCGACATTTCCTCAATTCTTCCCTCCCCGTTTGTCGTCCGGTCAACCGAATCATCATGCAGGAGCACCAGGGCTCCATCTGCCGATCGCCGGACATCAAACTCGACCATATCGACACCATATTTGATAGCCAGTTCCAGAGCAGCCACCGTATTCTCCGGCGCATGTCCCGCCGCACCACGGTGTCCGATCCGAAGATGAATTCGAGTGTGATCAGTTTCTTTTGCCATACGCGGATCAGTTGAAGGTGTTGACTGGGCTATTTCCTGTAGGATGATAAGGGTCTCGTCAAAAACGTTCTTGCAGGAGCAACTCAAACAGCCAATGATCTAAATGCCAAACTAGGTTCAACGGGTGTTTTTGTGGATATCCTCGTCTAAAATTATAGTGAAACTCTTTCTCATGGAGGGTAGGCAGGGAAAAGAGACTCAGTTGCCCTCTCCCATCACTGTGCTCTTAGGGTGTATAATGAAGTGTGAGGCCTAAGGGATGCTCTTTGAGAAGGTTTAGACTAAGCAAGGACGAAAACAACGAGAAGGCGAACTATTAATGTCGTTAACAAAATATGGGGGCAACCGAAAAATGATTAGGGGAAAACCATCTTGTATTTTTAACCCGTTAAATATTGGAAAGACGGTCCTTTTGATGATTAGCATTGCTTTGATAGTGCCTTTTGCTTCAGCGGCGACTTCTACATTTCGGATTACCCTTAACACTTTCTCCCCGTATTATTCCCCGAAATATGTCCAAATTGGCGCCGGCACCCCCATTTCGTGGGAAAATCCAACGGCCGACATTCATTCCATTACCCACGATGGATGTATAAGCGGTGAACAATGTGACTTTGATTCCGGACCTATTGGCCCCAATCGTACCTTCACAGTCAAACATTTACCTCCAGGCTATTATCCCTACCACTGTTCGTTTCATCCCATCATGCGAGGAACCCTGGTGGTGATTGAATCTGCTAGCCCCAGTGAGATCTGATCCGGCGTTTTCCTGAACACTGTTGTTTCATGCCTAAGATTGAGAATGAACGCATAGGCTTAGTTAGGGATAGCCTTTGGGGAATGGCTTTGTGGGTCCATCGAATTTCTCCCTTTCTCACACCCAGTTGAAGTTTTTCAATCGCATATCAGATTCTGAATTTTTTCGACGTTTGCAATTCTCCTGTTACCTCCTCAGCGCGAAGGTGTCACACCATTGGTTAGCTACTATGCAAAATAGGTGGTTTTTCTGGATTTAGGCGTGGGTGAGGATGATGCCGAGGGCGACCAGAACGCCGCCTCCCATGGCCGCCAGACTGTAGGGACGGTCTTCCCGCTCGGCTAAGGGCAGAAGGTGCGTGGCTCCCACATACACGAACGCGCCGGCTGAAACCGCCAGCAGCGCACCCAGGAATGACTCATTGATCTGATGAATCATGGGGATGGCCAACAATGTCCCAATCGGTGTGGTGAGAGCCGCAGCCAGAAAGGCCAAGAGCCATGCCTTTTTTGGAGTGAACCCGCTGCGAATTAACAGCACATAGGTAACGATCCCTTCCGGAAACTCATGCAGGACCATGCCAATACCCGCTAACGTTCCGGTTAAGACACTGACGCTAAACGTAATGGCATACACCACCCCGTCCAGGGTCGAATGCAGGCCGATCCCGAGCAGGGGAATCAGTCCAATAGCTGTATCGGGAGTGCTATCGCAGACATAGGCATGAATGAACCGGTTGATCAGATGGAAGGCCAGATAGCCCCCTAGCAAATACACGGGTGCCTGCTCGTTCATGTGAAAGGCATGAGGAATGATATGGAGAAAGGCCACCGAGATCAGCACCCCTGCTGCGAAACAGGAAAAATAGGTGGCATTGTATTGTCCCCACGCTCCAAACCGACGAATGACATAGAGGCCTGTGGTCGTAACCCCAGCCGCGAGGAGACTAGCCAGGATGGCATATTCGTAATGTGTATTCGTCATGATATCGGGTCACTTGTGGGAGGGATGCGGAAAGATCTCTGCCAACACTCTGAAGGCATGAGAAATTAAGGAATGAATTCTAGCCTTTACTCGAAAGAGAAACAATGATCATCACACGCTCCTGCTTCAATAATAAAATTTTAAGCTACATGGGTGAGACAATTTCGGATTAATACTATGCTTTTCAGGAACACAACAAACACTGAAAGGCTATGTCATCCTCACTGAAACGAAGGATCACTCTGCGCCCTAGGGCTTCTCGAGCTGGCCACAGATCCTTCGCCGTGGGTTCAGAATGACAACCCGATTAAGGGCTACTGCAGAGACAAATTATCTGTCCACTTATGGGGTTGTGATATCTAAGTCTTTACACTTCAATCCGACAGGCGAAAAACTTGATGGCAATTCACGCAAGCATGGATGGTCTGCTGGAGGAGAGGGAGAATCTGCTTGAAATCCTTGGTCGGGATCATTTCGCCCATGGCTTCTGCAGCTTGATGATGCGCCATGGCCAGCTCATGGTATTCAGGCGGAAATGTGGCACCCTGCTCACGCTGCATGGCCACATGGTGTTTTGGGAAACCCAGTTCCTCATTTGTCAGGATTGCGGCCCTGGCAAAGTCTTCTCGCCCTAATGCGCCAACGATGGCATCAATGGCTTCAAGATGCTCTCGCATGGTCAACTTCAGACCCTCTTGGGCGGCCTGAGGAAGATCCAATACCATGCGCTTTGTCAACGGGACCTGCGGCATCTCGTGTCCCGGTTTGTGTGCGGCTTGGTGATCGGTCTCTGCGATCGTGAAACCAACGTTCGACCATAACATTAAGGCGGCAATGGCCATTCCAGACCCGACCTTTCCCAGTTTCATGCCTCTCTCCTTTTCCATGATGCGGCGGTCAATTGGCTAAAACCATTCGGCTTAGCGGTTTGGTTGGCCCAATGGCTGCTTGATGCTGACTGCCCCACGCAAGTCTCCAGCCTGGTAACCCGTTGCGGCGTCGAAGGGGTAATGCTGTTTCAACATCGTCTTGATCGATCCCGGTATGGTCTCAGTCGGTCCGTGGCAGAGCAGACATTTGGCCTGCACAGCAATTGGCTTCATATATCGATAATATGTTCCATCCGGCTCTTCCACCACTTCTCCATGACTCATGCCAGCGTACATTTCCCCTTTTGCGGCCCGCGCGGCAAACCCTTCGAGGACATGTTGTTCCCACGCATCCGGCATGCCGAGCAATGGATTCCGCACGCGTGTTCCCACGCGAGTCACCCGCCACCCGTTTTCCCGAGACAAGCGGTTGGCAATCTCCGGCGCTAATTCCGCACAGACCTTGATGGCCTCCATCGGGCCACCTTTCGTCATTTCCCGGGTCATCGCCTCACCCAACTCTTCCAGGAATGCACCAGTAACCCTCACAGCGGCTTGTTCCCGTTCGCCGGTATCGGCTGTGGCTGGCCCCATGAACAACACCAAACCTATGATTACCACCCCGAGCAACAGACCAAATGAATTGGAGATATCTTTGGTGATCATGGCGGCCTCCTCTTTATGGGATCCTTCAGTTTACAGAGAGCATGAACCTTCCCAAAAAGATGTTTACGGTTTCAGGGAACGGAGGTAGGCCAGGAGATCCGCAAATTGCGCTTCCTCCAGGGCTCCTTCAAATCCAACCATGGCCGTGCCTGACCGACCGTTCATGATCACGGCTTTAAGATCAGCGTCGGACTGAGACTGGGTTTTTTCACTGGCCAGATTGGCGGGAGGAGGGTTTAAGTATCCGCCCATTTCTCCGTCACCTTTCCCGTCAAATCCGTGACAATGGCCACAGGACTGTCGATACAATGCTTTGCCTTTTTCGATATCGGCGGCTTCGACAACAGCGGGACCGGCCATCATGATTCCTATTGCGAACGCCACGAACAGGATGTAACCATCCTTCTTCTGGTTTCCATGTTTCACCCGATTGAACCGTCTGATCATCTCCCACCCTCCTATAAAATACCTGTGATGATTATTTGAACGTCATCATGTAAGTCGTAATCGCATAGATATCCTTCTCCGGAAGCGCAGGATTGGGAATATACGCTCCACTCCCTGGAACAAAGTCATTGGGGTTCAGATTGAAGCGATAGACCCAATCGGCCTGGAGACGATTCCCCATATTGACAAAAGACGTACTGGATGTCCCGCCCGTATAGCCACGCCGGTTGTCTGCCGGCGTCCAATGGCAATTTTGGCAGGCATGCTCCACATACAGTTGCTCACCCCTGGCCACCTCTTCGGGTGTGCCCGGTTTCATAATGCCTTCGGTAATTCTCACATCTTTCAAAGTGCTCAAGAAACCAGCAACCTTTTCGGCCTCTCCAGGTAAAAGCGCAAGATGCCGACCTTTGCGTTTAAACTTGAAATCGTAGCCGACCGGATAGAGCTTTTCCTTCGGGTTTTGGAGCCAGGCCACTAACCAGTCTCGTTGATATTTATTCCCTGCCCAGATTAAATCAGGCGCTTCCTTTGTGGAGCGCGGCATCGGCGCACCCTGAATTCGATGGCAACCCACACAGGTGGATTGTACGATGCCTTCTCCCTCATTCATGAGATCGGCCGCCCTCGCAGGGACCAAAAGGCCTGCCAGCAGGCAGGCAAGGAGAACGGCTCCATTGATGAACCCACATGTTGTTCGACTATCTGCCCCAAAGACATTCAATCCCATCGCCTGCCTTTCTTCCGCTTCATCGCACTTAGTGCATCATCATGCCCCGGCCCTGGTGCCGTCCGCCTCCCTGAGGACCTCCCCCTCCGCCATGTGATCCTCCGCCGGAAAAACTTTGCTCATATTGCATCACGGTCCAGATCTCTTCATCCGAAAGCATTCCGCCAAAGGGAATCATCCCGGTCCCCGGCGATCCATATTTGATCACCCAAAAAATTTCCCCTTCAGACCGATGTCTCCAAAATCCATGTGACCGGAATACACGAGGCGGAGGATTGAGCGTCGCAGCACCTGGGCCATCGCCGCGTCCACTCACCCCATGACAATTGACGCACCCACCCTTCCCTTCATAGATCGATTTGCCTTTCTCGATAATGTCCGGTGAGGATGGCAACGGGCTCTGCAGCGCTCTGGCTTCAGCCAGCTTGTCCTCGGGGACACGCGGCATCATCATCTGTTGATGCCCATGTTCTTGTCCCAACACCGGCGATCCACTCACCACCAATGCTAAGATGAGTCCACTCGCCCATCGAAATGTCTGTCTCATTTTCCCTCCTTGCATCTTCCCTTCTATCAATCCTGCAATCACACGAGGCATGTACCAGCTCAGTCATATCAAGCCACGGTCAAATCGAGGACGTTCGGCCTACATCGAGGTTATCGGTTCAATGATTCCACAAGCATCCCGGGCTCCTCCGGCACATCCCGGATTAAGTTCGCTGTCCTGATCGCAATAGAGATCTTCATTCGTATGAATAATGAACGCACTGCCATCTTCATCAAACACGCTTAACCGGCCATCTGATAAAGCAACCCGGGTGGTCACGGCATGGAGCGTTCCAACACCATTGACGACCGTCATATTGACCAAATCCCCCATGTGGAAGGGATGGTTGAAGTCCGGCGCGTCAGGTGTAGACTTGCCAAACGGCCCGGGATCATGATGGCCCTTCGCAGCCCCACACGGCTGACAACTGGCAACCTCATGAATATGGACCGCATGCTTCCCATCCTTTAATCCCTTGACCTCCATCTGGACATACAGTTTTTTGATGCCTTCTTCAGATGCAAATTCTTTGAGGGTGGCGGTTCCTGTAATGGCCGGATCCGTGCATCCTTGTATGGTCGCATTGGCCGTTTTCGATATTTCGTGTTTTCCGTAATGACTACACCCCCCAAACACGGCCAACATAAGAGCGGCAAACCCTACCATCTGACTTGTTCTGAATTGTTGTTCCTGCATGATGCCCCTCCTCATATATGAAATAAGAGATGAAAACCTTTCACACGATGGTGTGTGTTCTGTTGAACATAGGTGCGCCATTATGTCCCTCCGAACGTTCGGAGATAGGAAATAATCTGCCAGGCCTCTTTGTCCGTAATATACTGCGGCATATACGCCACCATATCGGTACCATGACTCCCATGAATCAGAACCCAGAACAGTTCCCCATCACTTCTGGCTGCCTGCCAGGCGGCATCCGCAAAATTGGTTGGCATTTTGATATCAGGAGGAAAGGTTCGACCCGCGGTCGGTGGCCCTGTCCCCTCCCAGCCATGGCAAAAGGCGCACCAGCCCTTGCCTTCATATAGTTTTTTTCCGCTCGCAATAAATTCCTCTGTGGGAGTGAAGGGATTCGTAAAGGACAGGGCCTGTTCCATGCGATCGGATGGGACTCGTGGCTGGAGATCCCCGGCACTGCCCGCCCAAGCCGAAACACAGGCGAAAGAAATCGTTGCAACGATGATCCAGGCTCTCGATTGAATCTTTTGCCTCAATATTTGCATCAGGACTGTCTCCTTTATTGGTGATATAGCCTGTCTCCTGCCCCTGTCTCGATAAGTCTTTCCAAATTGCGTGCCAGTGTAAAAGTGGTATTTCCCCAAAGTTTTCTTCTTCCAAGCATGGCAATGAGGCAATTTGCCTCACTCCTTAGACAACGCAGATGCCCAAATTTCCCCAAATCTGTGTCGTGTGGCGTGAGGCCACAATCGGTACGACACTGGAACGGAATCTCTTCCATCCATCCAGCAATGATCTTTTTTTAAAGGACGCGATTTGGTTTTACAGGCCAAACCTATGACCGGAAAGGCTAGTCCCCTAGAACCGAAGGCAAAAACTAGAGAAGGCCAGGAACCCTGTGTTGATGTATAGGTGAGAAATGTTGATAGATACCACAATGACTCAGGAGAATTGTGGTACCTAGCTGTATGACTCCGGAGAATGAGCCGATACGGGCTTGATCGTGCTAAGACCAAGCCTTTGCTTATATTGGCGGAAGCAGAGGCGGAAGTTTTTACAATAATTTTCCTTCGGCTTCGTCATTTGGGGCATCTAAGGCTTGGAGTTCCAGCCCTTCAATTTCCTGTAAAGTTTTCCCGGCGATACCTTGAAGGTCCCCGTACATGCCCACGGTCGCCATCATCACCCGATCAATTTGTTCTTCACGCTTGGCCCATTGCTTCAAGATGACTTTCCGCTCCTTATCAAGATCCTCTTTCATCGAGGAAAACCCCTCAACAATCGCTTGCACCCGTTGACGGAAGCGCGGACCCATTAAATACTGATAGACCATTTCCATTTTGGTTTGCTGCCCTTCCGAGGCCTGACGGGCGCCAGCCACCTCCATGAGGGTATTCCGCATGGCAATGGCCAGCGGCAGAGCGACTTTGGGATGGGTAACCCAGACGCCGTCAATGAATTCGAATGTCTCCACCTCTTTGGGTAGGACCTGGCTGACGATGATGGCGATTTCAGCTTTGGCCTGACGCTGATCCTCCCGGAGCTTGATAAGCCAGCCATCACTCCAGTTTTTGGTTCGCTTCGATTCCCACAAGATGGTTCCGCAGGCTTGGCCGAATGAGCTGGCAACCCGGTGCAGCACATCGCCGCCATGCTCGCCTTTGGCCACGGGTTGAATTTGATCCAAGGGGAATTTTGAGGTGAGCATCGCTTCCAGTTCGAGCTCCTGCACCTCGCCCTGAAGTTGTTGGGACCCCTGTTCAGCCCGACGCTTGAGTTCTTCAATTTGTTTTTGCATGGACGCAATGGTCTGCTCTTTCTCCATGACTTTAAATTTGAGCCCTTCTTCGGCTTCTTTTTTTGCCTGATCCCTGGTGGCGGTGAGACCTTCCTGGACCCGCTTTTCTACGGTGAGATCCAATTCGCGTTTGGCGTCATCCAGTTCCCGTTGCTTGTGGAGAAAATCGGCCTGGGTTTTTTGTGCTTCCGCAAGCTTTTCATCCTTTTGTTTAAGTATACCTTGAATCTCAAGTATTTCTTTAGATTTCTGGTCAAGGTCATTCGAGAGCGCCAACCTGGCTTTCCTGGCTTCTTCCGCCACGATTTTGCTGCGTTCGAGTTTCAGTTTGTCAGCCACTTGTTCTTCGAACCGCTCCTGAGATTTGGCAAGGGCGGCTTCGCGCTCACGGAGGGCGGCATCCCGCTTGGCGGCATCAGCATCTTTTTGAGCAAGTCGTTGCTCGAAGTCCCGCTTGGTGGCTTCGAGAAGAGGGGCCGCGAGCGACTCAGTCAGTTTGATTTCCGTTTTGCACTGTGGGCAGATGATCGTGGGTTCAGGCATAGAATTTCTTTTTGCTCTTCATTTATTAATAGAAATATCTTTCGTAGGGATAGGACCTGAATACTCCGTCCTCCCAAGGATTATTTGGCCACGATTTTATCCAAACGCGCCTCGACCTGCCGAAATAATTCCAACGCAAATTGATCACGATGAGAACCCGAACATTCCCCGTAGGCTTTCGGAGAGGCAAAGCGCGGGCGATCCAGCCGAAAGATTTGCGTTTGGAGTAAACCTTTCAGATCATGCCGTTCCAAATCGATGGGTTGCAACATGACCGGGATGACGGGTTTACCTCCACTCTTCACAAACTTGGGAAGTTCGTGATCCTGAATATATTGGGATCCGAGAAACGCAGGGCTGACCAGGACCAATCCCACGTCGCACTCTCCCAGGGCATGTTGAATTTCTTCGTGCCATTTTTCGCCTACCAGGATATCGTTATCCCGCCAGAAGGTATAGTGATACTGTTTGGAGGGCGCGGCCTGCTCTTTGAAATTTTTCAAAAATCGGGTAGCCAGATCACGATTGGCGCGGGCATAGGACACAAATACCGTGATTTTCTTTTTCATGCTCGTGTAAGCAAAGTCGGCCGATCTGTCGAACCATCCTAGCCAACACCTGCGAAAATGTACAGAAGAGTATTGCGTGAAATCAGGAGGGACAAAAAACTATTTCTACAATTATGATTCGTCGAGCATCAGGCCCAGGCCTGGCTGACCGGCAAAGGAATGTGCGTCCATCTGTCCCCCTTTGCCGAACATAAGTGGATGGTTGGTGAGGTCGCGTTCAAGCAAATACGTCCCAAAGGCTCCTTCTTGAGCCACCAGATTTTCCCTATGCTGATGAGCCACCGTGAGCGCTGCCCGAGTGAGGATGCTCGTCTCGCCGACTTGGGCGCCAATGATGATCGGTATTCCTACATCCTTGGCTATCCCTGCCACGACCAACGATCGCTGGATGCCCCCCATCTTCGAAATCCGAACATTGATGATCCATGCATTCGGGTCGGCTTGCACGCGTTGGAATTGGTCTTCCCGCAAAAAGCTCTCATCCAAAATAATCGGACACCCCGTTTGCCGGTTGATCTTTCGGCATCCTTCATAGTCGCCGACCTGCAAGGGCTCTTCAATCGCCAGAAATGGACCATGAAGAGCCTCAAGATAGGCCACGACTTCTTCCGAATGTTCCCAAAGATTGTTGGCATCCAGCCGGAGACGCAAATGCTTTATGTCCAGCCGTTTCAGAAAATCAATTTTTGATTGATCGTCTTCCAGGCGACCTGAGACCTTCACTTTAAAATCCACAAAACCCAAGGCCGAAAATTGTGCCGCTTGCTTTTTAAAGGTGGTCAGACTGTCAGTCCCGAGGACCGCCGAATATTGAAAGGATCCCGTGACTTCAGATAGCCCCAAGAGGGTCTCCAGGGACTGTCCCCGTTCTTTTCCGCAGAGATCCAAAAACGCCAACTCCACCGCACACCAGGCCGCCGGATTCGCATCAATACGTTTCCCGTTGTCCGTCATCCAGTTGCGCAAGTCATTCAGCGTTTCCCAATTTTCCCACGACCGCCGATGTGTCTCAAAAAAAACTTGTGCAGTCTCCAGCGTCTCTCCCGTCACGTAGGACCTGGGACACCCCTCCCCTAAACCGATCAGTCCCTGGGCATTTGTCGCCTTCACCAACACACTTTCCGTGCACGCACGAGTCGCGGTGGCATGCGTGAAGGCCTGCTTGAAAGGAATCTTCAACATTGCCTGGGACAAGGTCATGAGGGGCATCAGAATGGATGGCTCCTATGCTTCATGAAATCGAATGAACAGTCCGCCGCATATTGCAACTTCACCACCTTAAATTGAGAGTCCCGCTGCCCTTGTTGGAGACAATGGACCTTATACGCTTCCCCCGTTCCCGGCTCAAGATTGATGACCCGCACCGGTTCCAGCCTCCCACTTTGGCGTTTGCCCTGATACTCCACATTGCACCTGACGAGCTCTTTTTCGAACATCTCCCGTTCAAACGAATCCCGCAATGATTGCTCGACATAGAGGGAATATTGCCTGGCCAGAGGATCAGCCAGCATCACATAAAAGTTCACCCTAGTCCGGGACCTGCGCTGTACTGCCTCCATCGCCTCTATCACATGATATTCATAGAGTTTCTCGCCGGTGATGTTGGTAACCCCTTTTCCCTTTTGGATAAACGCAATAGTCGGGGTTTGATAAAAACGGCCCGTCACTTCGACAAGGTCATTCATGAAATAGCGATAAAGACCATTGGCCGTGGTGACCACCACATAGTATTTTTGGCCCTCTTCCAATTGCTCAACGGTCAGAGTGTTCGAACCTTCGGCTTCCCAATCTGATTGAGACACAAACTCAAAAAAGTTTTCCTGGATGGCGGGCACGCATCGATTCCTGGTTGGATCGACATTCACGCTGCCCACACATTCACTCGAGAGATACCCCATTTCGATAATAGCCGTCTCGGGAGCCAGGCTCTCTGTAAGCTTCGGAACCAGGACCCCGCAACTTCCCCCCATCCAGGTTACGACGGCCTTGAGATCTGGCCAGAGTTCTTCCACGGTCAATTGGTCTTCATGCCCAACGAAAGCCTGCAATTGTCTCAATCTCCGCCCGGAAATCGGGGGAAGGGGAACATGGCCTTCCTGAGACCATGGAATTTGGGAACCCAGCATCTCCACCAGTTGCGGGAAATGGAGACGACCCATCTCCCATAGCTTCAAAAAAGTCGAGGGATTCGCCGTGGCTACCACAGACAGATCGGGCTCCGCCAAAGCACTGGCAGCCAAATAGAGATATTTTTCCTGGTAATCTTTGACCTCAACCAGCGCTTTCGGGAGAACCATTTTCTGCTGGAGCACTGCTGGCAGGGCAGCGGTTAGTAACCCGGACATTGACCCGTAACTGGTGCCAGTATCCAAATAGCCTTCCACTTCAGGTCCTGCGATAACCAGCATCTTGCCGTCGAATATCGAGGGAACGGACTGGTATTGCGCATAGGTACTGAGCCACTGATAGTGACGCAAGGCCTCCTGCGTTTGGCGAAGCACAGGAATCAATTTTGGTTTTCCGGTCGTTCCGCTCGTCAGAGCATAGGTCAGAGGCTGCTCACGATTCAGCCTGGCTTCTTTGCGAGCTTCTTGATCCTCGATAGGCAGACGAAGATCCTCGTAGGTGTGAATCGGCACTTCCTGCCGATATTCCTGTGAGTCTTTCAGTAAATGGAACCGATGGGTTTGGCCAAAGACGGTGGACGCTTGAGCCTGCACGATGCGTTTTAATATCAAATCCTGGACAGCCTGTGGCCGGTGTAACTGGTCGATAAACGGATCCCACCACCGATGACCGCACAGATTCATCTGCGCGTGCAGTTCCAGATCCTGCAATGGATTGGGAGACTTCATGGAGAAATACTTTGCTTATCGGCCCCGGGGACAAACGGGGTGGTCATTTGTTTCCAAAACGACATGGGATAGCTCCGATTCAACAGTCCGAGATTTTCTACCTGACGCTCCTTCGGCAAATACCGGGTTCCAAATACCCAATCCCACACAATTAAATTGTTGCCATAATTATGGTTCGACTCTTCCTTCCACTGGGAATGATGCCACCGGTGCAACTCTGGTCCGCTTATCACATAGTTCAGCCAGCCGAGACGCAGATCGATATTGCTATGCTGGAAAAAACCGTTGATGGCGTAGCACACCACATACAACGCCAGCACTTCCTCCCCCACACCGATGATCAAAAAGGGCAGAGAATCGAGAAGGAATTGCAGCCCTTTATCGATCGGATGAAACCGTCCCACGTTCAGCCAATAGAGTTTATGGGGTGAATGGTGAACGGCATGAAGCCGCCAAAGGGGTTCCCATTCGTGTGCCCACCGATGCAACCAATATCGCAGCCCATCGGCGACGAACATCATTAACACCATCTGACTGGCCACGGGCCAATGATGAGGCCACCCGACGCCCACCGACCACTCATGTATTCGCAGCCAACCCAGCAGAGGCAGAGACACAGCAAAGGCCAAGGCAAGCGGGAGCACGCCCTGTATGAGCGCCATGAAAATGGCGTCCTGTCGCATTTCACGCTTGTCCGCCCACCAGGTTTGACGGAACGGGACGTGCCATTCCAGGAGGGTGATCATGAGAGCCCCCAGCACCACCGGCAGATATGTTGCGAGTTGAAAATACATTCCCATCTGCTGCAAGACCATATGCAACAGAATTCCCAGCGCCAGAACAACCGGGTACGCTCCGTAACAAACCAGCGTCCTCACTCGTTCGCCTCATTGGGAATACGTTTCGATTGGTAGCCGCCCAAGGTGTGGTACAAGCCATAGACCAACATAAAGATGGCAAGTACAAAATGGAATAGAGTGGGAAGTACCGCGCCAAACCAAAAATGATCAGGAGCGACCGTCAGGCCAATCATCAAACGAATACTCATCACCACCAGATAGAGGCCCCCTAGATAGAGAAGGATTCGCCCCTTTTTCGGTACGGCCACCACCACCTTATTAAACATCAGCCACACAATCCGCAAACATACCCACAGAATCGCAACTTGGCACATCAGCAAAATCGGATACGGTAAGGCTCCACTCTGCCAGGTCTCGAAAGATGGAAGAACCGCGACTGGATGCCAGACTTGAATCAATTGGGCCAGGACTCTACACATAAAGAGTCCGGTCAACATGAATAAAGCCAGGGCATACCATCTGACCGAGTTTTGGGCAGTTCCTTCCATAGACATAGCTCACCCTCTTTATCGGTCGGTTTTTTCCCGAACTAATAGGGTCCCCCACCAGGCATCAGTCTTAGATAAGCCCTTTGGTCATACTCCACATTCCCGTGAAATACCCTTTTGCCCATGTTGATTTCTCTCTTCACATACGGTGTGCTCCATGTCAGGATTGAGAAGAATTTGTGACTCTGATATCCAAAAGGCCATGCGAAAAACATATTTACTCATAGGCAATTCAGATGGCATTGGCGCGGCCGTGACCCGAAGGCTGTTGGCACAAGGAGATCGAGTCGTGGGTATTTCCCGGAGTCCTAGTCCACTCGGTCGGATTGGGCCTCGACATATTGTGCAAGACATCGCCTCTCCCGAGTATCCGCAGGTCCTACAAGTTCTTCTTGCCGAAGAAGGGCCCTTTGACGCGTGCATATTTTGCGCGGCCATTGGTTCGAGATTGACACTCCCTGACCTCTCACAGGAGGCCCGCGTCGTTGACGTGAATTTCACGTCGATGGTGCGAACCCTGGCTGCCCTCGCCCCAGGCTGGCTTGAACGAGGACAGGGCCACTTCATCGGCCGATCAAGTCTCGCCGATGATTTTTACAACGCCGACTCCCCTTCCTATACGGCATCGAAGGCCGGCTTCAGTAACTATTTAGTCTCCATGGGGTTGAAGCTCAGATCGCAGGGAGTGTACCTGACCAATCTTCGCTTTGGATTTGTGGATACGAAGCTGCCCAAGGCGTCTTGGAAGCCACTAATGATGTCCGTTGAGCAAGCTGCGGCCCATGTCCTACGATGCTTGGAAACAAAACCCATGCAACTCAGCGTCCCCAAATTAGCAGGCCTCGCCATTCACGGGATCCGTTGGATGCAATCAATTCGAATATGAGTATCCTAAAAAACCGGTATAAACCATTTGCCTGATTTGGTAGAGTCATTTTCGCCAGATTTCAAACTTTTTCATGACCGCTCTTCCTGTCACTTTCCTGAAAGGAGCCTATCCTCATGACCGGAACACACCATTCCGATGCCGCTGATGCCGAAATCCTTAGGCACTTGGGTCCCCTCGCTTCTCTAGCCGGAACCTGGGAAGGCGATAAGGGTGCCGATATCGCATCGGTCAAAGAAGGGAGCCATGAAACACATTTCCGGGAACAATTGAAGTTTGAACCAATCGGACCTGTAAAAAATGGTTTGCAAGTGCTCTATGGGCTCCGTTACTCGACGGTTGCCTGGCCGCTGATCCAGGAACAGCCATTTCACGAAGAAGTGGGGTATTGGTTATGGGATGCGGCCAGTAAACAGGTGATGCGGTGTTTTATGGTCCCTCGAGGCGTCATGGTGAATGCAGGTGGGACTTCGGAGCCTGACGCGAAAGAGTTTCACCTGGCCGCTGAGGCGGGGTCCGGTGTGTATGGCATTCTCTCCAATCCCTATCTGGATCAGGCTGCGAAAACAGTGCGATATGAATTATCTGTCACCATTCATGAAACCTGGAAGTTCAGCTATAAGGAAGATACGCAGTTACAGATTGCGGGGCGCCCTGAGGTGTTTCACCATACTGATCAAAACACCCTGACACGCCTCTAACTCTAGGGCGTAAGAATGTTGAATTGTCATCGGTGAAAATTATCGTACGATAACTGATCCTCCTTTTTCTCTGGGATCAATGAAATTTTTTTTCTCCCAGTCATAGACCCACACCTCACCCGTCCCGATGGAATAGACCCAGCCATGCAGGCGCAAATTTCCCCGACGCAACCCCGTTGCGACCGCCGGATGCGTCTTAAGATGATCGAGTTGAACCAACACATTTTCCCGTATGGTCTCCGCAAATAACTCATCTCCCTGCAAATGCGCATGGAGATCTTTCATAATTCGAACCGTGGTCTCGGCATGTTGTAGCCACGCTTTGACAGCAGGAAGCTCCTGAAGTTTATCCTGATGCAACAAGGCTTCCATGGCACCACAATCCGTATGTCCGCAAACGATAATATCTTTTACTTGAAGGACAGAGATCCCATATTCCAGAGAGGCGGTGCTTCCCCCGATGGCCACGCCATAGGTCGGAATTAAATTCCCTGCATTTCGAATAATAAACAAATCCCCCGGTTCGGTTTGGGTGAGCAAGCAGGGATCGACCCGTGAATCTGAGCAGGTCACGAATACGGCTCTTGGCTTTTGATGACCGGACAACCCCGCAAATAGCTCTTTCTTTTTTAAAAACACCTCTTCCTGAAACTTAATCAACCCTTTTAATAATTTTTCCATTTGCTCTCCCTGCTGAAAGATTTTCCGTATTTTCTTTTTTCGCCCATTGGCCTTTCACGGTCTGGCTGGGGTACATTGCTTTCACCATCGACCAGATCCAATAGTCTTCTCTGCCCGTTCTCACGTAACCATTTTATACGACGAGAGACACATAGTCCTCTTTGATTCTTGCCCTCATGACACAGCCAACTCCAGACCTGGATCACTTTCGATCAACGCTCCTGACCCTCCAGAGAGAATTATTGGCCGTATCCTCCACCGGTCGGGAAGCGGCCCTACCAGTGGAACTGGATCAAACCGCGATCGGTCGCGTCTCACGCATGGATGCCCTGCAACAACAAGCGATGGCTCAAGCCGCTCACCAACGTCGACACATTCAATTGCAGCGCATCGAATCAGCCCTTCAACGTCTCGAAAATGGCAAATTCGGCTGGTGTATGAGGTGCGGGGAAGAAATTCCCAGAAAACGATTAGACGTGGACCCCACCGCCCCCCTCTGTATCGCGTGTGCCGATGGAAGGAACCAATAAGTGTCACAGGCCATGTTCACCGATCCGTCTCCCACCGGAATCAATAAATGAACGCGGAGACCTGTCATGAAGAAACCTCCCAGCAACAAGCTGAGGAAATTGTCCAAGCCTGGACGGACATTTCCTATAATCCCACTTCTTGTTTATCCTGAATCCTCACCAGGGGACATATCGCCATTTCTCATGCCTGCCCACTGTGTTTTAAACCGGAATCCACATTGGTGGGAAACGACCGGTTTCGGCCATATTTCTCCTGCGGGCACTGTCGGCTCATTTTTGTTCCGCCCGCCTATTACATATCACCCGACCAGGAAAAAGATCACTACGACCACCATGAGAACAATTCTGAAGATCCGGGCTATCGAAAGTTTTTAAACCAGTTAGCCGAACCACTCCACACACGCCTGAGACCGAATAGTTCCGGATTGGATTTTGGGTCTGGTCCCGGGCCGACCCTCTCTCTCATGCTTCAAGAAGCCGGACATACTCTGTCGATTTACGACCCCTTTTATGCGTACAATCCTGTTCTCCTGGAACGGACCTATGATTTCATCACAGCCACGGAAGTGGCCGAGCACCTGCACCATCCCGGGCTGGAATTTGACCGTTTATGGGACCGACTGAAGCCCAATGGCATATTGGGAATCATGACCCAACTGCCGCCATCCGATCGACCGTTTCTCGATTGGTATTACATCAAAGATCCGACGCATGTCTGCTTTTTTTCACACGCGACCTGGGCCTGCCTGAGTTCACGATGGGGAGGAGAAATCATCTATTTCCAAAAGAATGTCGTCTTGTTTCGTAAAACGTCGGACTCCCAACCCGGATAGATTCTCCCTTGCTCCAAACGTTGCCTATGCCTTCAGACATCGATATCGCCATCATCGGCGCAGGAGCAGCAGGGCTGGCAGCCGGCATTTTTGCGGCGGAGACAAACCCCAATCTTTCTATTGCCCTTTTGGACAGTGCCAAGACCATCGGGGCCAAAATTCTGGTTTCTGGTGGGGGACGCTGCAATGTCACCAATCAACGGGTCACCGCTTCCGACTTCCATGGGAACAGAAAGTTGATTGACCGTGTCCTTCGACGCTTCGACGAGCAAGCCACCGTTCGCTGGTTTAGTTCTTTGGGGGTCCAGTTACAGACCGAAGCCACGGGCAAAATATTCCCCGTGAGCAATAAAGCCCGAACAGTCCTTGATGGGCTCATCAGTCGGTGTGAGACACTGGGCGTTTCCCTTTTGACTCAACATCTCGTTCAAGATCTGACCAGAGAAGGAGAGGCGTTCTCGATCCAACATTCCCAGGGTTCCCTTCGGGCCAAACAGGTCATTCTCGCGACCGGTGGCCGGTCTCTCCCCAAAACCGGATCCGATGGATCAGGCTGGGGGTTGGCCCAACAGTTGGGCCATACCATCACCGCCACCTATCCTGCCTTGGTGCCTTTACTCCTTAAGCCCTCGTTTTTCCATGCCACCCTTTCCGGTATTTCTCATGAGGTAACGCTCACAACCACCATTGCAGGAAAAACCTTCGATCGATGCACCGGCAGCTTGTTGTGGACACATTTTGGTATCAGTGGACCCGTAGTCTTGGATGCCAGCCGGGTTTGGGTCCGCGCAGCCGCGCAAGGGGAAGCTGTCCGTCTTCATCTCCATTGCTTCCCTCAACTTTCCAACCAGGATTTGGAGAAATGGCTTATCCAGGCAGCCTCCCTTTCGGGACGAAAACTTGTCTCCACGCTGTTAGCGGAGCGATTACCCACGCGTGTTGCCACAATGCTGGCGAATTTCCAAGAACCTGCTCTTTCTGACACTCCCGTTAACCTCCTGTCCAAAGAGGCTCGCCGGAATCTGCTCCAGACACTCACTAATCTCGCTCTACCCGTCATCGGATCACGCGGATGGAACTTTGCTGAAGTCACGGCCGGAGGGATCCCCCTTGAAGAAATATCCCCTCATTCCATGGGATCTCGGCACATGCCTGGACTCTATGTGATTGGAGAAATATTGGACTGCGATGGCCGCATCGGCGGGTTTAACTTTCAATGGGCATGGGCGACAGGGTATTTGGCTGGATGCCATGCGGCCTTGAACATCATGAAACAACCAGCAGCAGAGGAACGGAAATGAATCAGTATATTTTCGACAACACAACGGAGGAACGGGAATTTCAGCGATTACAATTAGTCGAAGCCGCGAACGATCCAACCACCATCAGGCTATTGGAGGAAACAGGAATTCAACCGGGGTGGCAATGCCTGGAGTTGGGCGCAGGGGCAGGGTCCATCTTGCGTTGGCTGGGAAATCGGGTGGGACCGACAGGACTGGCTGTGGGTGTCGACAAGAAAACCAGGTATCTCCACCATGATGATTCTCCACATGTTCAGATTCACCAAGGCTCCTTTCTTGATGTTCCCTTAAAACAATCCTTTGATCTCCTTCATAGCCGGTATGTCCTGATTCATAATCAAGAGGAAGGAGCCATTCTGAGGAAATTGTGCTCTCTCCTCAAGCCGGGAGGCTGGGCGATCTTCGAAGAACCGGACTTCACCTCGGCGACATTGCCGGATCAGGGACAAGAGACTCCGCAAGGACGGGTGAACCGAGCCATTTGCCAGATGTTCATCAATGTCGGATTAGATCCGGCCTATGCTCTCCGGCTTCCACACAAACTGCAAGAATCAGGATTTCATCTCGTCAGGGTTCAATCTCTCATGCATCTGTGTCCTGGGAATTCGCCAATGGCTAAGGTGATGGCGGAATCGGCTCTGGTACTCGAACAGGAATATTCAAAGACCGGCTTATGCTCACCCGAAGACATTCAACAGTATGTCAGACTCTCACAGGACTCCGCCCATTGGGCGTTGTTCCATTCTACCACCTCCGTGCTTGCACGTAAGCTCACTATGTAATCCCACCCACATTTTCCGCTTCAAGCCCTATCGCAACGAACTCAAAATATTGAAGAACACATATACACACGTGCAATAGACTCGAATTCACGTTCTCCGGCCTCCCAGGCTGCTCCATAGAATCAATATGTCTACGATGGGTGCGAGGTGAATCTTCTGTAGACATCTTCATTGACCCTCTCTTTTCCTGTTCCTACCCACTCTAACCAGCCTTTGGATTTTTCCTATGAATTTTCAGGACTGTTTTCCAAGACAGGACCACATCCCCTTATCACCCCATCAAGGCACACTGGTTGCAAGATGCTGATGATTATTAATGCTTCATACAATACGAAAGGGTTTAGCTGATTTTTGGGCGGAGGGATTTCATTTACCTTCATACGAAGCTTCAAGGAGGATTCGCCATGAACACGAGTTTTGTACCGGAGACCACTCAACGCACCGCAGGAATGTTTTCCGGCCAGAGCTATCGGGGCGGAGTACTGGTCGTTGATGATGAAGCCGCCATTCGCAAAGTCGTTCGAATGGCCTTAGAAAAAGACGGCTACTACGTCGTGGACGCGGAAGACGGTGCGCAAGCTATCCGCATCCTCAACGAAGGAGAGCATCCAATGGTCATTGATGTCATTATCACGGATATTCGGATGCCCAATATCAATGGCATAGAAGCCATAAAATATTTCCAACCGGAATACCCCAGCGTGCCGTTGATCGTCCTAACCGGGTTTCCCGATATCGATCTGGCCACGCAGCTCATGAAACAAGGAATAACCGATTATTTGGTCAAGCCGGTCGATCGGAAAAAATTAATCACCGCCGTGGCCGATGCCATAGCATCACGACATCTTAACTGGTTTGCTTGAGAGTGGTCTTCCGATACTTTAGGAGATCTTGAGAAAAATGACTGTTGCACGGTCACCCGGACCGAGGAGGAGTTCCAAATAGAAGATCTTCCTGGTCGAGTCTCCTATTTCGCATTCTTTTGCTCTTTTGGCTTTATCCTCCCAGCGAATTCGGGCATAATGCACTATTCTCTGTTCCAAACATTATGACGTTTATCGACCACTTTTTTGCTACCCTTCCGATCTTTCTCCCAATTTTATTGGTCCTCGCACTGGTCAGTACAGGTTTATGGGTGGCCCATTGGTTCTTCTTTCTCCGAAATGGCGGACTGAAGGAGGAAGACCGATTTTCAGCCCGAGTGGGAATGTTACTGCTGGTGGGAGTTGGGATTGTTCTCATTCTCCTGGCCCTCCCCGTCGACAAAGAAACTCACAAAGAACTTTTCCAGCTATTGGCGCTGTTGATCACAGCGGTGATTACCCTGTCTTCCACGACCTTCGTCTCGAATGCCTTGGCGGGCTTCATGTTGCGAGGCATGCAAAGTTTTCGGTTGGGCGATTTTCTTCGCGTGGAAAATCAATTCGGGCGCGTCACCGAACGGGGCTTGTTTCACACGGAAATACAAACAGAAGAACGCGACCTCACGACTCTTCCCAACTTATTTTTAGTTTCTCACCCGATAACCGTGCTTCGTTCCTCTGGCACGATTGTCTCCGCCACGGTGTCCTTAGGATATGACATCTCCCATCAGACCATTGAAAAACTATTAGCGGAAGCCGCTCTCGCGGCCAAACTCAAAGATCCGTTTGTCCACATTATGGAGCTCGGGGATTATTCCGTGACCTATCGGGTCTCTGGATTTTTAAGTGAGGTCAAACAACTACTCAGTGCACGGTCAAACCTTCGTGCAAAGATGCTCACCACGCTGCATGTTGCCGGAATTGAAATTGTTTCCCCTGTCGTCATGAATCAACGCAGGCTGGAGGATGGCATTCGAGTCCTGCCGCCACAATCCTCAGAATTGCAGCATATAGAAGAAAAGGCTGTGGAGAGTAATCCTGAATCACTGATCTTTGATAAAGCCGACGCGATGGCACAGATAGAGGCGTTAAAAGAGCAGCGTGAAGCGATTCGAGAGGAAATTGCTGCCTTGGAGGGTCAAGCCAAATCAAAAAAAGAACACATCGGCCCCTGGATTGAACAACGGATTACGCGTATTCGACAAGAAGAGGAGCGTCTGTCCCTCTTGATTCAACAAGCCGAAGCAGCAAAAATTGAGTAAGTTCACCAGAAATTCCTCATCAACAGTAATTATTTCAGAGAATTAATACTTTCTCTGATCAGCTATGGTCGGGGCTACCTATCCTCCCTATCCTCTTCAGGTGTTTTGAGGTCCTTCGCTACTGTTTTAAAGTAGGCCAATAGGTCTCGCACCGATATAATCCCAACGATTTCTCCATTTTCTCCGGTGACGGCCAAATGGCGTATTTTCCGATCGGCCATGAGATCCCGGGCATAATGGACAGACATATTCCGGTCTACGGTTATGATCGGGCTGGACATCAGTTCCTTCACCTTCAAGCGTTCAACCTGGGCAGGTTGTTCCGCTACCGCGCGCACCATATCCGTTTCGGTCACAATTCCAGAAAATTCAGACTCCTGCTTAACCAACAAGGAACCAATCCGCTTGGTATACATGTGTGTAGCCGCTTCCTGAATGCTGGCATCTTCAGTCACAAAACTCAGATTCCGTGTCATGAATTGCCCAATCGTGGCCATGTCTCTTCCCTCCTACTTCAAAATTGGAAAAGTCTATTGTGGAGGAAATGCCAGAAAAGATCCAGATTAAAAACGTTTCCGTTTTCCATCCATCTTTAATTATAACAAGTGAAAGCGCTCGTCGTATCAGCGGATTGCACTCTCGTCTTTCTTTAATCCACAAGCACGGGCAACTCCATCACGATAGCGAAGCCAGAGGTCCAATGTTTTCTTGATGGCGGCCAGAATTTCATCTTGGTGGGAACGAGTACCGGCATAGTGGACCACCATCGCATAGGCATCATGACGATGACCGGTCTCAACCATTTGATGCGCTCGAATAAGATCCATGGCTTGGGGAGAAACCCCCTGATGCTGAACCAGTGGATGATGTTTAATCTTTTCGTGAATATGCCGGGGAGCTTTCAATTTAACCGGATGGAGGAGTTCCTGATAATCATTAACGCTGCCTTCGACAAAGATCGTCAAAATGGCCGCTCCTAAGACCCAATCAGAACTAGTAGAAATCCGCTCCAACCAGGACCGATAGCGCTGGGTAGCAGGCAACAACTGAATCTGCTCAAACTCGCGTGAGCGAAACCCTAACCCCTCCATCATTCTCATAAAGAGTTCAGGATGTGAAGTCCCCAAGGACAGCATCCCGGTATCTTCCTCATAAATATTTTCGGCTAACATTTTTCGAACTTCTAACGGAGGATTTTGCCCATGAATGCGCGCAAGAAAAACGGGGAAGTCCCGAACATAGACGGCGTACTCTTGCTGATAATGAATTTTGAGTTGCGCCTTGTAGATGGTTGGCCCAACGAATTGAGGCCAGGCCCAATGATGCTTCTGGGACATGATAGCCAGCAACTTCTTCTGGAATTGTGTGGGGGAGTGTTTCTTCATACTCAGTCGTAAGGTTTCTCCATTGGCATCATCCCGCCCTACTTGGGAAATTAGAAATTAAGGATAACATAAAACCCATCGGGAATTTTTGCAATCATCTGAACACGAATTATTCTTCCCAGAGAATAAGGACAGACATGCTTCTACTGTTCCGTTGGTTATCCAAATGTTACTCACTCCAAGGACATGGTACTTCCCACAAAGAAATATCTCTTCAGATACATCCCGTATCCAAAAAGATAATCAACAACTGCGCCTCACCTAAAAGAAACGTCGACAGAAATCAAAAGAATCAAACAAACCATTCTTCCAGAGGGCTTTTGGTCTCACAAACATTCAAAAAAGATGGATGGCCTTCCAATTGCAAGCATTAGTATTTGTGAGCTAACTCCAGTCAAAGTCACACAATAGAAAAAATTCTTCAACTCAGGCTCCAAATCATTAATGCCGATACACACATGCGATAGACACTCAATTTTGAAGGACCTCATTCTGCCGTTCTTCACCCATGACCTACTAACCTGGATTCCTGATCCCTTAAATATTTCGTCTGAGGGCATACGCACGCATTAAGTTTACCGTCGCTTGACCTGACTGAAGAAATGCGATTAACCAAAGGAGAAGAGAGCATGATCACAAGACGATCGGCGTTAAAGATTGGTTTAGCCGCCAGCTTAACCGGCATGTTTGCCAAATCTGCATTGGCACAATCCATTCCACAGAGCGGACTGGTCTTTCCCGATGGCTTTACCCCCGGATTTCTCGCTAACCCCAGTCCAGCGGCAAGACCATTCATCCAGCCGTTATTTGTCATGCCCCATGCCAAACCCGTTCCCATAAGTGCACTGAATCCGCTTCCGGATCCATTACGCCACCAACGGTATCACGAGTTTCTTCCCAAGAAATTCTATATTCAAACCTTGGATGAGTTCCGTTGGGAGTACCATCCCGATCCGCCCTACAACCAAGGCTGCTGGTCGTATGGATTTGACGGGATCACGCCAGGACCTACCTTTATCACCCGGTATGGAGAACCCCTCTTCGTACGCCGCATTAACAATTTGCCCCCGGTGGGAACCGGCCGGGTTCCCTTTGCCTTACCCTCCACGACGATTCACGTCCATAACGGCCATCAAGCTTCGGAAAGCGATGGAAACCCAGCGGACTTTTTCAATCCCGGGGAATTTTGGGATCATCATTATCCAAGTTTTCCGGCTGGATTTGATCCTCTCGAATATATGAACACCCTGTGGTACCACGACCACCGTCTCGACTTCACCGCACCCAACGTGTATGCCGGGCTTTCGGGATTTTTTCTGGCTTTTGACGAACGGGATTCCGGTGACGAGCGTGATCGGAATCATCTGGCTTTCCGCTTCCCGAGCGGCAAATATGATGTCCCGTTAATTCTGCACGATGTGCTGTTTGATCAAAACGGACAGGCGGTGTGGGATTTTGGCGGTTCCCACCCCGAATCGGGTAACGAACCGGGTCGTGGCGGATATGGACCCAATCACATGTATACGACCAACGGCATGTTGGGGGACCGGTTCACGGTCAATCGGAAAATTCAGCCTTATTTCCAGGTTGAACGCCGAAAATATCGGTTTCGAGTACTCAATGGGGGGCCGTCCCGACTCTATAAACTGTTCATCACCAAAGAAGGCAGGGACGCTGTTCCATTTACCGTCATTTCCGAGGACGGGAATATCCTTCCCGAACCGATCCAAACAGACTCCGTGGATGTTTGGGTGGCTAACCGGACAGATATCATCGTCGACTTTTCAGACTTCCACGCCGGCGACCACCTCTTTTTGACCAACCGCCTGGAAATGCGCCAGGACGGAGCCGGGATGAGCGGAAAACTTTTGGATCAAGGCGATCAAATCATGCGGTTCGATGTGGTCGGCGGAAAGGTTCACGACCCCAGCCGTATTCCTGATCAGTTGCGTCCGTTGCCCCCCATGGATTTAAGCCAGGTGAAACGGCATCGAACATTTGTGTTCGATTATGACAATGGCTTATTCACGGTCAATGGCCGCCTAATGGATCCGAATCGAATTGATGCAGCCATTGAACAAGGCACGGCAGAGATTTGGACCATTCGGAATTCCGGCCACAACTGGGCACATCCCATTCATACTCATTTCGAGGAATTTCAGATTCTGGAGGTGAATGGCAAACCCGTCTCTCGCAGAGACGTATTAAAATCCCGCAAAGATGTCATTCGATTGGGCCCAGGGGACGAAATCAAGTTTTACAGCCGTTGGCGCGATTTTTTGGGTAAATACGTCATGCATTGTCATAACGTCGTGCACGAAGACCATGCCATGATGATCCGTTGGGACATCGTTCCACCAGGCCAAGGGTACTAAATCTAAAATTTATTCTGAATGGATAATCACGGTTTTTTCCAAAAGGGAGATAGCACAGATGGAAGAACATACGAACGGACGACGAAATTTTCTTATTGGGGTCTCCAGCCTCGCAGGTCTTCTGCTGGCCAAATCCGCCTCTGCAGGCATGGAAACCATCGGAGCCAAACCAAAGAATCCCCCTTCCGCACGCTCAAAAAACTTATTGGATCGCGGTATCCTCCAGGGGAAAACCCAAATACCTGAAGTCATGGTGGAAACGCATGAGGGGCACACCCTCCATCTTTATGCAGACCTGATCAAAGATAAAGTAGTCACGATGAACTACATGTCCATTGAGAATGAAACCAATTTCCCCATCTCCAAGACCCTCATGGAGGTGGCTCGATTGTTGGGGCCTCGTCTGGGCACAGAGGTCCACATGATTTCGATGACCAGCGACCCACACAATGATACCCCCGAGCGGTTGCGTGCCTTCGCGGAAAAAATCGGGGCGCCTTCAGGCTGGCATTTTGTTCGCGCCACAGATCAGGACAGTGCCATGGTCTCGGCCCGGTTGTACCGTCATGGCAGGAGCCCTGATCCCCGGACGCAACTCGATCTAGTGCATTACGGGAATGCTGCCGTCGGGTTGTGGGCTGCCTTTCCGGCGACAATCCAACCGGATGACGCCGCGTTGCGCATCATGTCAGTTATGAATGGGAAACCCTCAAAGGGTCCATTAAAGCAGGCGGGACCGCGAATACTCGGTGAGCCAGGACCAGGCTTCAATAACCGTGTGGCTAACATTTAAATGCCTAAACAGGAGCGATGAATATGAATGCACAGAGAACACACCTAGACAACTGTTGCTTAAAAAAATGGATTGTCACATCCCTAACGTTTGCCATGACGTTCGGCGGGGTGGTGGCCCTAGCACAAGTGGCTCCTCCGCCTGCGTCCCGAACCCATCAACCATTCCCGGACATGTCGGAATATACCATTACGACTTCTCCTGATGGAATGACGACATTTGTCCAAACTCCGACAGGAAAATTTCCTTCGTCGGATCCGTTCATTAACCCGACGAACTTATTGCCCACCATCTATGAAGAGGTGAAGGCAGCTGATGGGACACCCATCCCCAATACTCTTTCGTCCACCCCCGAACATCCCTACAACCTGCATCCGGACCCGACTATCGTTCCAATCAATCCGACGTCCCCGACTGACGACCTCGCCGAAATTTTCAAGGCCTGGCATGGAGCATCCAATTTTGAAGATGGAGACGATGACCGGAGACATGGACGAGACCACAACGGAAGGGGTTCCCAATATGATCCCAGGAATTTTGATATCAGCGTAGTCCAACGGGCCCTCGATATTTTAGAGGGGAATCCGGTTCCAGATCGGGTGTACAGCGGGATCCCGATGATCCATTACAATGGACCGAATAAGATCAAGAAGGTCGTACCCATCAAAGATGCGGAGGGAAAAGTCATTGGGGGCAACGCCGTCATTCACCAGGTTTGGTTTGATACCCATATCGAATCGGATACAGCCTTCCTTGATCCTTCAGAAGTCCAAGACGTCCCCTTTACCGTCACCTATATTGTGGACACCCTGAAC
>JBGSSO010000086.1:0-12181 GCA_041737015.1 Nitrospirales bacterium | reverse complement strand
CTTTTTTTTCGGAAAAGAGGGGCGCCAAACGGCGGATTCAAGTGGCCCAGGGCATGGAAGCCGTTCGACCGTATGTCGCGGCTTGCGTCTCGTTGGGATATGTCATGACGCCGGATGGCCTCGACCAGTGTATTCAAACTCAGGAGAAATTAGCCGACGCCTTTGGACGAAAACGTGAAACCGTGTCCATAGGCCTCTATCGTGTCTCCGCCATTGCCTTTCCCGTCACCTATGGCCTTGTGAAACCGGATGAGATTCGATTTACGCCATTGGGATTTGAGGAAAAAATGACCCCACAGGAAATCCTCACCGTCCATCCCAAGGGTCTGGAATATGGATCAATTCTCGCTGGATGCGAACGGTTGCCGCTTCTTTGGGATTCGGATGGACAGGTGTTGTCCTTTCCGCCCATTATCAATAGTCGGGAACTTGGTGAAGTGCAGTTAGGAGACACGGATTTATTGGTGGAAGTCACGGGAACCGATTTGAGTATGGTTGTGTTGGCCTTGAACATTTTTGCGTGCAATTTAGCCGATCGTGGGGCCACAATCGAATCACTGGATATCAACTATCCCTACAAAACGGAATTCGGCACAACCGTTAAAACCCCGCTGGACATGAATCAATCTCAACGGATTTCCCTAGAGGCGATCGAACAGGCCTTGGGAATGCCACTCGCCTCGGAGGCTATTCAGGAGGCCCTTACCTCTTATGGATACCAGGTGAAAGCGACCAGGCAATCAGTATCCGTCGCCCTACCCGCTTTTCGAAACGATTTCATGCATGTGATGGATGTCGCGGAAGATGTAGCCATTACCCGAGGCTATGAATCGTTTTCTCCCATCATGCCACAGACCTTTACCGTTGGAAGTCTCTCCATGGAAGAACAGACCAGCGATCGCATTCGTGATCTTCTGGTCGGATTTGGATTTCAGGAAATCTTTTCCAATATCATGGCTTCCCATCAGGAGTTGGTGGACAGAATGCGGGTTACCGACACCGAATATGCGCGACTGGTAGAAGTGGACAACGTCATGTCCCAAACCTATTCCTGCCTAAGACCTTCCATTTTGCCGTGCCTGCTTCGGGTGGAAGCCCTCTCACCTCGTGCCTTTTATCCCCATCTACTATTTGAGGTAGGAGAAACGGCTCAACTGGATTTGGAGGCCAATGTGGGTTCTCGTACCACACTGTCCGTTGCCGCCATTAGCGCCAATTCCGGAGCGAATTTTTCAGAGATTCATAGCTACCTGGATTTATTGATGTATTATATGGCATGGCCCTACGAACTGGAGCCAGCCACTCATCCCTCATTTTTAGAGGGACGAGTTGGCCGAATCCGTTGTGAGGGGTATGCGGTGGGATATATCGGAGAGTTTCACCCGGAAGTACTAGAAGCTTGGCAAATCGATATGCCCACTTCCGGGTTTGAATTCGAGATACGAAAGCCGGAAGCTTAAGCGGCGACGGGTTGTCCGTCTCCCTTGGTGAGGGACACAAGGTGAGAAAAGCCTTGAGGATCGTGAATCGCCATTTCTGAAAGCATTTTTCGATTTAACAACACATTGGCTTTCTTCAGCGCATTCATGAACTGACTATAGGTGACACCTTGCGCTCGAACAGCCGCGCTGATCCGGGTGACCCAGAGCTGCCGGAAATTCCGTTTTCGCTGTTTTCGTCCGGTGTAAGCATAAGCTTGCCCCTTATCCACTGATTCGGTGGCGGTCCGGAAAAGTTTACTTTTTCCTCCATATTGGCCACTCGCCAGTTTGAGCCGTTTTTTCCGGCGCTGTCGAGTTTGTGGCCCACCTTTTACCCTTGGCATGACACGTTCTCCTTTGTTTCTAAAATATTACTTATAGGGGAGTAATCGAGACAGCGAAGTTCGGTCTTCTTTTCTGACCTCTGCTGCACCGCTTAGTCTGGATTTTACCCCAGGTGCCTTGGAAGTGAGGATATGACGCATTCCTGCCTTCCGCCGCATCCACTTGCCCGAGCCGGTTCGTTTAAATCGCTTACTGGCTCCTGAGTGGTTTTTTAATTTCATTTTTGCCATATCTTATTTCCTTTTTTTCAACGACCGACAAATTGCCAGACTTCCTCACTTAGCCAATTATTTTGGAGCGACCACCATGTAAAGATTCCGGCCCTCCATTCTGGGAGGACTTTCAATATTTCCTGCGCCTTTCAACTCCTCAATAACCTTCTGAATCGCTTTGAACCCAAGCTCTTGATTGGCCATTTCTCGGCCGCGAAACATAACCGTAACTTTGGTCTTATTCCCTTCTTCAAGGAAGTCCCGTATCTGCCGGACTTTCGTCTCCATATCGTGCTTGTCTGTCCGAGGCCGAAATTTAACCTCCTTAACCTGGGTGGATTTCTGGTTAAGTCGCATGCGATGTTCTTTTTTGCTCTGTTCATACTTAAATTTCCCATAATCCATAATACGGCAGACCGGAGGGTCCGCGGTAGGAGCCACTTCCACCAAGTCATATCCAATTTCCCTCGCCTGCCGAATCGCCTCTGATGTCTTCAGGATTCCAAGCTGTTCACCTTCAGCACCAATAACCCGGACTTCAGGATTTTTGATGAAATGATTAATACGTTGTTTGGGTGTCACCGGACGAGTCATTCGAAAAGTAAAGAACCCTTCCTAACAGCCTCGGGCATGTCTTCCCGAATTAGCGTCACCATATCAATAATAGGCATCGTTCCCAAATTTTTCCCGTTCCTTTGTCGTACCGCAACCATCTTCGCTTCAGCTTCACGATCCCCCACCACAATCATGAAAGGAATCTTTGCCTTTTCAGCCTCACGGATTTTAAGGCCAATCTTTTCATTTCGCAAGTCTAAGACGACGCGACAGCCTTCCCGACGAAGATTTTTTTCAACCTCATGAGCATACTCTTGATGTTTTTCTGAAATTGGGAGGACCATAACCTGCACAGGGGCCAACCAGGCCGGAAAGGCACCCCCAAAATGCTCCAAAAGAATCCCAAAAAATCGTTCAATCGATCCCAGTAAGGCCCGGTGAATCATGATGGGTTGATGAGTTTTACCATCATCACCCACGTAGGTCAGGCCAAACCTCTCGGGATTATTGAAATCGATCTGAACCGTCGAGCATTGCCAGGATCGGCCTAAGGCATCCTGAATTTTGACATCTATCTTAGGCCCATAAAAGACCCCTTCTCCCGGATCTTCCTGGTAGGTATAGCCGCCGTTTTTCAGCGCAGTTTCCAGCGCCAACGTCGCTTGATCCCATTGGTCGATCGTCCCCACAGCCTTTTCGGGCCGAGTGGAAAGAAACATCTTGAATTCCGTAAATCCAAAAGTCCCTAGCATACTCGTAATAAATTTCAGGACCTTTTGCACCTCTTCCCCCAACTGGTCAGGGCGGCAGAATAAATGAGCATCATCTTGGGTAAATCCTCGTACCCTCATCAGGCCATGCAGGACTCCGGATCGTTCGTACCGATAGACCGTTCCCAATTCCCCGTAACGGATAGGCAGATCACGATAACTGCGCAAATGTGATTTATACACCATGATATGAAACGGGCAATTCATGGGCTTTAACTGATATTCACTGGACTCGACAGGCATGGGGGCGAACATATTTTCTTTGTAGAAGTCCACATGCCCGCTGGTTTTCCATAAATCCAACCGAGCAACATGCGGCGAATAGACCAACTCATACTGATTGGCCAAATGTTGTTCCCGCCAAAAATTTTCAATCAGCAGTCGGATCTGTGCCCCTTTGGGGTGCCATAAAATCAGACCGGGGCCGGTTTCGTCCTGAATACTAAATAAATCGAGGTCTTTCCCGAGCTTTCTATGGTCACGACGTTTGATCTCCTCTAAATTGTCCAAATGAGCCTGTAAGGCTTCTTTTGAGGGGAAAGACGTGCCATAAAGCCTCTGCAACATGGGATTTCGTTCATCCCCTCGCCAATAGGCTCCTGCACTATTCAGAAGTTTGAATGCTTTGACATAGCCCGTGGCCGGCAGATGGGGGCCACGACAGAGATCGACAAAGTCCCCTTGAGTATAAGCGGAAACCGGTTCTCCATCAGGAAACCCTTGAATGAGCTCTACCTTATAGAATTCACCACGATTTTTGAAAAATTCTATCGCCTCTTCCTTTGAGAACTCACGTCTTGAAACCGAAAGATTACGTTTGATGATTTCCAAAGCTCGGGCTTCGATTTTTTCTAAATCTTCCGGCGTAAACGGGCGCTCAAAGGCAAAGTCATAAAAGAAGCCCTCTTCGATGGCCGGACCAATCGTTAATTGTGCGGAAGGAAAACACTCCTTCACCGCTTGGGCCATGATATGCGTGCTACTGTGCCGATAAATTTCCTTGCCTTCTGGGGAATCAAATTTCAACGGCTGCAAGGTTGAATCGGTCTCCAAGGAAGCCAGGAGGTCTATTTCCACGCCATTGGCCTTCACGGCTAACACCTCAGGTGGTACGGCTCCCTTCAGTTTCTCTAGTGCCGCCTTCGCCGAGATCCCTTTGGGAAGAGCCTGACTACTTTCGCCTTGCAGTGATACCTGAATAGATTCCATTACAGCAGAAAGACCTAATAAAAAAAGGATCTACATTCCCTAGATGAACGCAAGAAAAGGCACCATTCCTCTCAATAAAGGAAGCTGGATACCTGTCAGGCTTTTTTGGAGAAAGATAATGGTAGGCGCGGGCGGTATTGAACCGCCGACCTCTACCGTGTCAAGGTAGCGCTCTCCCCCTGAGCTACGCGCCTATATCTTACCGGCCATATGCTAGACTGCATTGGTGGTCTTGTCAAGAAATGGTTGATTTTTCAAGGGGAAAGGGAAAGACTATCCAACAGAATCCGATTCCGTCTTCTTGCGTTTTCCGGCAGTAGATTGCTTTAACTGATTGACGGAGATTTGAAACTCGGTAATCTTTTTCCTGAGTGTATTGCGATTGAGGCCAAGAAGCCGAGCCGCTTTAATCTGATTGCCATGCGTTTCCCGTAAGGCCAGTTCAATCAGGGGCCGTTCAACGGCTCTCATTAAGGTGGGATAGAGGTTTTTCCCTGAGCCGACATTCATCGCTCGAACAAAATCCCCCAATTTTTTTTCCACATAACTGGCCAAGCTCACATCTTTCGGATCGATAGCCCCCTCTTCCGATGGTTGATCTCCCATAACCTGCCGGATCTGATTCATGGTACTCCAGGCGGGCAAGGGTCCGGCATAAATAAATGTTTTGGACAAATTCAATTGGCCATTCAATGCCGACAAGGCAGGAAAAAATTTCTTCCCGGACTCATCCAGAATCACGCCGGTAAATTGTTGAGAGCGCATGGCCGCTTCCAACGAAGAGCAGTCATCCAACACTGTAATGGTGTTCTGGAGATCGGGACCTTGAACCCGCGACTTGAGATCGGGATCTTGGGTTAGCAGAGCAAACCGGATGTGAGAAGAGTTCAAAGACACGTTATTTGGGTCAGGTGAAATGCAAGCGGGGATTATGTCGGAACATTATTTAAAAATCAATTGAGGTCTATCTCCTAGGTTGAGAAACTCAATCAAATCCCAAAAGTGGCCCCAATATACGTAATGTGCACCAAATCAACACGCCACCAATCGCATCCAACAACAATCCGGCTTGCACCATTCGGAGAATCGGAATTCTCCCCGTTCCATACACAATGGCATTCGGGGGAGTAGAAACCGGTAGCACAAATGCCAGACTTGCAGCCATACAAGCACCCAGCACCGGAGGGACAGGAGAAAAATTTGCGGTGTGGGCAATGGCGATGAGCACCGGCACAATCATACTGGTGGCTGCGGTATTCGACGCGAGTTCCGTGAGAACCAGGGCCGTAAGAATTGCCACACCCGTTAAACCCCAGATGGATTCAATGCCAAACATAGCCACCATACCCTGCCCAATCGCTTTCGCCAATTCGGTTTCCACCATCAATTCCCCAAAGGCGATGCCTCCCCCGAATAACAGGATCGTTCCCCAATGAATATTGGCAGCTTCTTTCCATGTTAAGGTGAATTTCCCCTGTCGGAAATTCAAGGGCAGAAGGAACAAGAGCCCAGAGGCAAAAATAGGCACCAATTCTTTCGGCAAATGAGCACGAACCCATTGCACGACGGCATGATCGCCTTCAAACCATATGGAGAGTATGGCCGGAAGTAGCCACAGCATGACAGCCAACACAAACACCGCAAACGTATATTGCTCCCCACGAGTCCAGGGAAGTGGTGCTGAAATCTTGAGAACAGGAGGTCCTTCATGAAAAGACGAGTGAGAAGGGGGAGGATGTAACCAATACAAAAGAGTGAACATCACGAGCAGCATCACACTCGCCAACGGCAATCCAATCAGCAACCATTGGTCAAATGAAATAGTGATATGGGCTTGTTGGACTAATAGGCCCACCCCGATTAAATTCGGCGCGGTGCCAATGAGAGTGGCCACTCCCCCAATACCGGCGCCATAAGCCAGACACAGCAAAAACCCGGTGTCAAAAGTCTCCATATTAGGATAGCCCTGCCGGAGCGCCCGTAAGACACCAAGCGCAATGGGCAACATGACCGCCGTTGCCGCAGTATTGCTAATCCACATGGACAGGCCTGCAACGGCCAAACTCATGGCCAGCATGATACGAATAGGATTGGAGCCCACGCTCTTACGTGACAATAGCCAGTTTCCAAAACGGCGGTCCAACCCATGAACGGATAGGGCCTCCGAAATAAAAAAACTGCCAATAAACAGGAAGATGATGGGGTGGGCAAAGGCAGAAAACACTGATTGCATGTTCCCTAACCCGGCGAGCACACACAGTCCACAGCCCAGCAAAGCGGTAATGGGCAGAGGAATAGGTTCCGTTATCCACATCACCACTACCCAGGTTAAAATTGTTGCTAGAATTCTCGCAGGGTCGGGCAAGGATTCGGGAAGCAGCACAAACATCAACCCGGCAAGGAGGGGGCCGGCAAAGAGACCAAATTGATGCGCCGGAATGGCGGTATGGGAAACTGGACCGGATTGGCTCATGCAGCTCTTGGAATGGACGCGATCAGGCTTAGGAAATCCGGTAGGTCTGGGACCACGACCGCATATCCTGTTTTCCCTATTTGCCGAAGTGGCTTGTCGGGTGACCTCTCTAGGATTTGGCGTATGCAGCAGGTATCATACAGAAGTCGGGATATGTGAGATAGAGACCCCTTGAAAGGATTCAACGATTTATCATTATGCAATCAAAAATTCATACCTTGGATAGTCTCTTACAACGAATTACCGTTCATCAGCAGGCGGGAGAATCCATTGTCTTTACGAATGGGTGTTTTGACCTGCTTCATATCGGACATACGCGATATCTGGCAGAAGCCAAACAGTTGGGAGATCGATTGGTGGTCGGAGTCAATAGCGACCGTTCAGTCCGTCAACTGGATAAGGGGACGAATCGACCAATCCAAACCGATGCGCAACGGGCAGAGGTCATTGCCGCATTAGGTTGCGTCGATTACGTCATACTTTTTGACGAGCCGGATCCCTTGAATCTCATTAAGGCTATCCAACCCAACGTCCTCGTGAAAGGAGGAGATTGGACCTCGGACCGAATTGTCGGGAAAGATTTTGTTGAGGAACGGGGAGGGTTTGTGCGAACGATTCCACTTGTCTCCGATGTTTCGACCACAACGATTATTAAACGAATTCTTACCACTCACGGAATGAGCCCATCCTCCTAGTCCGCACGCCGAGAACCTTTTTCGTGGTGTATTTCAGATCATGAACGTCCCTTCCGTCTTCCATCATTTTGCAAACCAGCTGCGCACGGTCGTTCCAGCGATCCCGGAACAGTCGCCCCCACCATGTCTGCTTAGTACGCAACAGGCCTGTCTCGCCCTGGCCATGACCTTGTTCTCCCTTCCGGAGAAAAAGACCGCCGGCACTGAGGGCCAAACACACCTCATCATCACGCCCACTCAAGAACAAGCCGAAGAGTTGTATGAAGACTTGGAATTTTTCTTCTCGTTCATCAGGCGAGATCACGAGACATTGGCATTGTTCCCTCCCTGGGCCACTATTCCTTATAACCCTGCACTGCCGGCCCACAGCGTCATCTGCCAGCGCGTTCGGTCCCTTCACCGGTTGTCTCGCGGTGAAAGCACCGTCATGGTGAGCTCACTTCCTGCCATCTTGCATAAACTGCTTCCGCCGGAGGTCTTCGCTCAAGCTTGTTTTTCCCTCAAGGTAGGCGAGTCGTGCGAGCGTGAGGTGCTTCTTCGTTCATTAATCCGGTTAGGGTATGAACGTGGATCGTTGGCTGAAGTCCCAGGCGAGTTCAGCGTACGTGGCGGTATCGTGGATATTTTCTCCACAGCTCAGGACCATCCCGTCCGTGTTGAATTTCTTGGGGATACGGTCGAATCCATCCGGACCTTTGATCCCTCGACGCAAGAATCCATCACCCATCTCAAGGAAACCTGGGTCTTACCCACCCGGGAGTTCATTCCTCCGGATTCCGGGCAACCGGATTCCGCTATCGAACATATTCCAGCAAGCATTGAATGGGATCTTCCCCGGTATTATCCCAAGCTTGTCACACTGTTTGAGTACATTCACACCCCCGTCACCGTCTCTTTCTACCGCTCGGTCGATCTGGATGCTGCGGCTGCGCAATTTTGGAATGCGTTGTTAGAAACATGGGAACACCTCCAGCCTGGCCAGGGGGGCGCCTCCGCCCACGCGGATCCCGATCAACTCTATGAAATGTGGGAGACCATTAAAACCTACACCAGCATGTGTCCAACAATATGGTGGGACAGCGTGGCTCCTGAGACCAGCACCATGCCCTGCGTGCCTGTTTCCTTACAGGCTCAGTCTCCCGGCAGTGTCGGGGTAGGGATTCGCGGGCTTCCCTTCAAGGAAACCCTTTTCAAACTGGACCAATTGCGGGCGGACTCCGAGATCTTTTTTGTGGCTCGCAGTCCGGGACAGGTGGAACGCCTGTTGTCCTTATTGCATGACCACGGCTTCCCGGCCAACAAGTGGCAATACCCTTTCCCTCAACCAGCCACGGATGCCCGCGCCCCCTTTTACTGTCTTGAAGGAGACCTCTCGGCAGGGTTCCTTTCACCTGACGGCCACATCGCGTTCGTCACCGAGGAAGAATTATTTGGGAAGGGCATCCGGCATCGTCCCCATACAAAATCCCCCACTGCCAAATTTTTCTCGTCGCTGGAGGATCTGAAAGAAGGCGATCTCGTCGTCCATCTTCAACATGGGATTGGACGGTATCTGGGTTTGCGACGTTTAGAGGTGCAGGGCTGTACCAGTGATTATTTGCTCCTGCAATTCGGTGGAACCGATACCCTGTATGTCCCGCTGGACCGCCTGAACCACATCCACCGCTATCGGGGAGCGGAGCAACGGTCCCCACGACTGGATCGCCTGGGAGGCACGGCTTGGGGCAAAACCAAGGCGAAAATCAAAAAAGGCATCGAGGATATGACCGAGGAACTCGTGGAACTCTATGCCAACCGGGAGGTTGCCAGACGGACTGCGTACCAGGAGGACACTCTCCTGGTCCATGAATTTGAAGCGGGATTTGAATATGAAGAAACGCCTGACCAACTTCGAGCCATCGAAGAAATAGGACGGGATATGGAATCCCCGAAACCCATGGATCGCCTGGTCTGTGGGGACGTGGGATACGGCAAAACGGAGGTAGCCATGCGTGCCGCCTTTAAGGCGATCCAGGCTAACCGGCAGGTAGCCGTCCTGGTTCCCACGACATTGCTGGCTCAACAACATTTTGAAAATTTTTCCCTACGGTTTGCCCCGTTCCCGGTCAAAATCGGTATTTTGTCACGCTTTCAATCAGCCAATGAGATCAAAGCTACACTGAAAGATTTGGCTGCCGGCCTGATCGACATTGTGATCGGGACGCATCGGGTCGTGCAGAAAGATGTCGTCTTTAAACAATTGGGCTTGGTGATTATCGATGAAGAACAATGGTTTGGTGTTCGCCATAAGGAACGGCTGAAGCAACTCCGGACCCAAGTCGATGTGCTCACGCTGTCCGCGACCCCTATCCCCCGAACTCTGCAGATGGCCTTTTCAGGAGTGAGAGACTTATCCGTCATTGAGACCGCGCCTCCGGGTCGTTTGGCGGTGGAAACCCAGGTCCTCCGGTTCGATGCGACAGTGGTACGAGAGGCCATTGCCCGGGAACTCGCTCGTGGAGGCCAGGTGTACTACGTGCACAATCGAGTGGAAACCATGGAGCAGACGGGTGCCTGGTTACAAGATCTGGTTCCGGAAGCACGGGTATTGATGGCGCATGGCCAAATGAATGAACAATTATTGGAACGGGTGATGTTACGTTTTTTTCACCAGGAAGCCGATGTGCTGCTGGCCTCGGCCATCATCCAATCAGGGTTGGATATTCCAAGCGCGAACACCATCTTGGTTGATCGGGCGGATTTATTCGGGCTCTCCCAGCTGTATCAACTTCGCGGACGGGTCGGGCGAAGCGGGCAACAAGCCTTTGCCTACCTCTTCATTCCGAACGAGGAAACCCTGAGTACAGACGCACAAAAACGCATGAACGCCATTCAGGAATTTGCGGAACTTGGCTCCGGGTTTCGGATCGCGGCCGCTGACCTTGAAATCCGTGGAGCGGGAAATTTACTCGGGAAACAACAGTCCGGCAATATTGCCGCCGTCGGGTTGGACCTGTACTTACAAATGGTAGAGCAGGCTGTTCAGCAGCTTAAAGGCCAGGAAGTGGAAGAAGAATGGGAACCCACTCTTCAACTTGATGTTTCGGCCTTCATTCCCGAGGAATATGTGGAAGACGCTTCCCAGCGCCTGGGACTCTATAAACGGTTATCCGGGAGTGATCGGTTAGGGGATTTGGCCTTACTATATGGGGAGACGCTTGACCGGTTTGGTTCGCCACCTGCCGCCATGGAACGACTCTTTGAAGTCATGCAAATCAAAGTGTTGGCCAAAGCCCTACAACTCGAGTATGTCGAAGTCCGTGGCGGGCTGATGAACCTGCGCTTTCATGAACGGGCTAAGCTCCCCGAACAGGGGATCCGGGCTTTGATGGACAGCTGGAAAGATCGTCTGGACTGTCTTTCTCCTCGTGCCTATCGTTTGACCCTGCCCGAGCAAGATTGGGCGTCCATGTACCCCAGGGCAAATACGATTTTACAAGAACTCTATCAGTCGATGGCCAAAGAGGAAGTGAGAACGTGACATGAAGGGCGTGCGAGTACGCCTGAGAGGCTGGCCTTTACAGAGGCTCACCGTCTGGGTGGTGACGAGCCTTCTCTTCTTTCCTGGGGTTAGCTTGAGTCTAACCGACCGGATTATTGCGGTGGTGAATAAAGAGGTCATCACCTGGTCCGATCTTGAAAAAGAATTACGCGACGAGTATAAGCGTCTGACCGCCAAATATCAGGGTGAGGAACTGAACCGGCGGTATTACCAGAAACAACGAGAAGTCCTGAACCACTTGATTGATGATCACCTCATGATTCAAGAAGCTCAAGCCAAGGGGCTCTCCGTCACTCAGGACGAGATCGATGAAGCCTTACGGCGAACTCCTCTGCCACCCACCCAGACGGAAGAAGAATTCGGGCATCAAATGCTCCTCAAAAAACTCTTTGACTTCGAGATTCGCCGGAACATTGTTGTAGAGGAAGAAGAAGTCCGACGGTATTATGAGGCCAACTCCACACTCTTTCTCTCACCGCCCCGCTATCGACTCCAGCAAATTCTTTTAGCCGGGCAGGAAGGCTTTGAACGGGAAAAAGCCAAGAACAAGGCCCAAACCATGTATGCGGCATGGACACCGAATACGACGTTAGAGGATTTCGCCACCAGGCATTTCGTGCAAATTCATGAATTAGGCTGGGTGCAGGAAAATGAATTATTGGACCCTCTGAAGCAGGTGGTCAAGGAACTGAAACCGGGACGGATCTCGGTCCCCATTGAAACCCTCTTAGGATTTCACCTCATTATGGTAGAAGAAATTCAACAACCCCAACCGCTCCTGTTCGAAGCCGTGGAACGGGATATCCGTGGGACACTTCTTAAACAACACTCTGAGGAAGCGTATCGGAATTGGCTTTCCGATATAAAACAAAAAGCCTTCATCGATGTGAGGCTTAAATA
>JBGSSO010000085.1:0-6574 GCA_041737015.1 Nitrospirales bacterium | reverse complement strand
CAGGCGAGCCTGGAATGAAGATGGGCCGGCAATCTTTTGAGAAGCCGACAGGGGATCCTCCTGCCCAACCTTCACCTTACCTGTGGCGGAAGTCTTTGAGATTTTCTCAACGTTTCTCTGCCGAACAGAGCCCGGCACATAAGGCACGCGCATTCCTCCTGGTTCAAATACGGCGAACATTCCAGAGCTCCGTGCCTTGTTGCATAGGTTCACACCCTATTCGTGTGAATGAGTTGAGAATATTCATTGAAACCTCTAAACCCTATTTCGAAGAAGTTTTTTGCGCTCAGCGCAGACATGGGGATGGTCCCACCACTCCTTCAGGCAACCGGGTCCGTGCATCAACACAAGCCTGACTGACTTGCTCCTGCTTCCATCCATGAGCATACCGGATGGCGACTCCCTCCAAATTCGTCCCACGAAAAGAGGCGTGTTCGACATTCGCTCCACGAAGATCGGCTCCATACATTTTCGCCCGATCGAGTTTCGCCTCTTGGAGATTGGTGCGGAACATGACCGCAAATTCCAGATTACTCTGCGATAGATCGGCTTCAACCAAGTTCGCCCACGAGACATCCGCGCCTTCCAGATTGGCTCCCTGTAAATTCGCTTTCGCGAGATAGGCTTCATCTAGTGTCGCCCGCAAGAGGTTGCTGTTCATTAAATTGGCCTCAAGCAAATCGGCATTCTGCATACTCGCGCCGGCGCAATTGGCTCCTTCCAGATTGACTTGAAACAGCACGGCCCTGTCCAAATTCGCTTCACGGAGATTGGCCTGCGTCAGGACGGCCTCATTCAGATTGGCTAACCCCAAATCGGCCCCGGACAAATCAGCCGAACGAAGATCGGCTTCCTGCAGGTCGCTTCGGTTGAGATCCGCTTCAATTAGTTTCGCGTTGACAAGTAAGGCCCGGCGAAAATTTGCCTCTCGACCATCCGCTCGAATAAGGGAAGCTTCCGCGAGATTGGCCATTTCGAAATCCGCCCTGACCAGATAGGCTTCCTCTAAATCGGCTCCCCGCAAGATGCCTAAGCGGAAACGGGACTCGGCTAGATTCGCTTCTCGCAGATCGGCGCTGGTGAAATTGGCTTGTGTCAAATCAGCTTTTCGGAAATCCGCCAATCGGGCCCTGGCAGCCGAGACATTGGCTCCACGCATATCAACCGAGTAGAAAGAGGCTTCGGTCAGATTCGCTTTATGAAAGTTCACATGGACTAACTTGGCGCCGGCAAACACAGCACGCGTCAGGTTGGCCCCTTGAAAGTTAGCGCCACTCAAGTCTTCTTCCCGGAAATCGACTCCGGCTAGGTCGGCTCCGCATAAATTAGCCTGCACTCCATTGGGATCTTGATGATCATGGAGCCAACGGGCATGGGCGGCTAACACCTGGTTGAGCGTCTCCCAGGGAACCTGTTTTCCAAGGAATGTCCCATGACAATCTGGAGAAGTGCTTGCGGGGCCACCGGACAAATCCCGATGCTCCCCATAGGCTCCGGTGGCCATCAAACATCCGACTAATACGAATCCCATCAGCCCTCCGATCCACGACTCTCTTGGCTTCACCGGCCTCACATACGAATGTCCTGTCTTTCCTGTGTTCAACAATATCCCTCCTGTATTTCCTTTTTGTCGTGATTTCCTTTATGTCGTGTAAAGCCCGAGCTTCATCCCACGGTCATCTATGAAGGCGGACAAGGCATTCGGCATTCATACGATGGTGGTTAATGCCGGACGACCAGCACGGACGAAGGCGCATATGCACTCACCCATTCCGAGACACTTCCCAAGGTAAATCGTTCCACACCCGTGAGCCCTTTGGATCCCATGACCACCAATTGCGCATGACATGTTGGAACCGATTCGACGATTTTCTCCCGTGGATTCCCCTGAAGACGTTTTCCGATCACTTGAAACCCTTCCTTGAGAAACAATTCTCGATAGTGCTCAAGGCAGTCCTGAGCATGCTGCCGAAGGGGAGCCACCAGTGCCCTCAGGCGTGATTTCGGGAACATCTTCTTGGACGCATCCGTCAAGATATCGGGCACAACCGACACCAGGTGAAGGGTCACCTCTTCAGGAGATAGCCATTCTTTCACCTTGTTTGCCGCAAACTTTGATGGCTTGGACCCATCCAGGGCGAGTAAGACGGAAGCCGGCACATCGAGCGGACTCTTGACCGTCAAGACCGAGCAGGGCCCGTGTGTCAGAACCGTTCTCGAAATACTCCCAAGCAGATATCCCGGAAGATCATTCATTCCGCGTGATCCCACAACCACCAAATCGGGTCGAATTCGCTCTGCATAGGAAATAATGGAATCAGCCGCATGGCCTTTCACCAAGACCGTCTTAATGGCCGCAAACGGTTTGGTGGTGGCTTGGCTTAACACCACTTCCATCCGGTGCGCCAAATCCGTCAAGACCTTCTGCCCTGCTGCCTCCAGCTTGTGGGAAATATCTTTGGTGCATGGCTCATCCTTTTGGGGTCGCTTTCCCCCACCACCTCTCAATATCCGTGGATCAACCGCATGCAACAGCACCAACTCTTTGACCGAATGGCGAAACACCTTCCCCACACATTCCAGGGCCCAGAGAGAAAACTCCGACCCATCAACCGCACACAGGATTTTCATTATCTGATCTCCTCAATCTCGGTCACAGGACACCTCACACCCCACCCTTTTTCATGATGGTACATTCTGCTACTCGCAGGAATCCTGCCAAGTAAAATATTTTTCAACAAAAATTTTGTGTCTAGAATTTTGAATTTTCCTGGATGGAAAATGTAGAGCCCATTAAATTCATCCCCACATGCCCTTTTTTGGGACTATTTCCCTTCATCACACTGTAGCCTTTTTCCTCCTTTTTCCCGAGAACAAAAGATCAAGTGTGCACGTTCCAACCTACTTTATCTCGTCCAACTCTCAGTCAAACCCGACCCTCATGAAAGGAACATGATCTGGCATTTTCTTTGCTGAGTTCTCCTCCATTATCGTAAATTCCCACGCTATGACAAACACATCATGAGGTCAACAACATGAATGACGGTCTGTTCCAAAAAATTCTGATACCCGTCGATTTTGCTCCCTGCTCACGAGAAGCGTTCCTGGTTGGCCTTCGTCTCGCCAGGAATTTTCAATCACAGGTTATTCTCCTTCACGTCATCGACACCAAATCCCTGGATGCCCTGAACGCTCTCGGGCTCGCGCTGCCTTCGGAGGAGAAAGCCCAGAAAAAACGATTACATCACCAGGCACGCCTTCTCGCACGGGGTCTCTTGGCCTTGCCTGAAGCCAAAGGGATAAAAATTTCGCGCTTACTCAGCGAAGGGAAACCCTTTATGGAAATTGCCCGTACGACACGAACAGAACAAATCGACCTTGTCGTCATGGGCAGTTATGGCGGGCAAACGGGGGATATTACCAGAATCTTTTTTGGCAGTACGGCCGAAAAAGTCGTCCGCACCGTGACCTGTCCAGTGCTCTGCGTCCCCCATCCATATCATAAAATACCATCCGTGACGGATGTCGATGCGATTCCCAAGCCTGTCAGGTCAGAAACAAGGAAAAGGCGTCGCAAACCATCATCTGGTTTACGCACATGAACCTAAACAGCAGTTGGCCATTCCTTCCCCTTCTACTGCCCCACCGAACAGGACCCTCAGAAATAGGGAATGTTCCTCTCAGTGATGGACACTTACCCAACCCTCTGCGCCAGATTTTCCGAAAAACCCAGGAGCCACCACATGGCTTCTAACACCAGCCCTTCGAATATCGGCGCGGTCGTCTCGGTGCGCGGCAGCGTGGTGGATATCCGGTTCGAGGACTATTTACCGCCCATCTACTCGTTGTTGCGCACAGGACAGGAGGGACGAATCGCCATCGAGGTGTTGGCCCAACTCGACACACATCGCGTGCGCGGAATTGCGCTGACGCCCACACAAGGCCTCGCGCGCGGCATGGTTGTGAAAGACACCGGCGGACCGCTGATGGCCCCGGTCGGGAAAGGCATTCTCTCCCGCATGTTCGACGTATTTGGAAATTCCATCGACCGGGAGCCGGCACCAACAGAGATTCAATATCGAACCGTCCATCGATCCCCGCCAGCGTTAGCCCGGCGCTCCACCAAATCCGAGATCTTCGAGACAGGGATCAAGATCATTGATGTGCTGTTACCTCTGGAGCGCGGAGGCAAGGCCGGTCTATTTGGGGGAGCAGGCGTGGGCAAGACCGTCTTGCTCACCGAAATGATTCACAATATGATCGGGCATCACCAGGGCGTCAGCATTTTTTGCGGGATCGGCGAACGCTGCCGTGAAGGAGAAGAACTCTACCGGGAAATGAAGGAACCCGGTGTGCTACCGAACATGGTGATGGTGTTCGGTCAGATGAACGAACCACCGGGCAGCCGGTTCCGTGTAGGCCACGCGGCACTGACCATGGCGGAGTATTTCCGGGTCGACGAGCATCGGGACGTCCTGCTGCTGATCGATAACATTTTTCGTTTCATCCAGGCCGGCTCGGAGGTCTCTGGGTTGATGGGGCAGATGCCATCACGTCTGGGCTATCAACCAACAATGGGGACCGAATTGTCCCGGTTGGAGGAACGCATCGCCAACACCGATTCCGGGGCTATCACGTCGATTCAAGCCGTCTATGTGCCTGCAGATGATTTCACCGATCCGGCCGCGGTGCATACCTTCTCGCATCTTTCCGCATCCATCGTGCTTTCCCGCAAACGGGCCAGTGAGGGGCTCTACCCGGCCATAGATCCCTTGCAGTCGAATTCAAAAATGGCCACGCCGGGCACGATTGATGAACGGCATTACCGCATCGCACAAGAAGTCAGGAGGACTCTCGCGCAATATGCAGAACTCAAGGACATCATCGCGATGCTTGGCTTGGAACAACTGTCCCTGGCGGACCGGAAGGTGGTCGCTCGCGCCAGACGGCTGGAGCGATTTCTCACCCAGCCGTTTTTCACGACGGAGCAGTTTACCGGGCTCCAAGGCAGGCTCGTCGGCCTGGAAGACGCGTGGTCCGCCTGGACGGCCGCGACACGAGCGGACTACGACAACCTGGCGCCCGGCCGCTACCGATTCGAGGTTCGCGCCCGGGACGCTTCCGGCAATGTCTCGGAAGCAGCCGCTCGTGCATTCACGGTCCAAACCACGGCGCAGGCCGAAGGGGCAGCTATGCCATAAACGAGCATCTGCAAGAAACGCCTACGGCCCAGAAAAGGGGAGTAGTACCTTTTCCGAGACAGAATCGGTAGGTTGGGCAATGGTGTGGCGTCGGCTCGCGGACATTGTGGTAAAGCAAACACCAACACATCCGTACGGCGATAGCCCATTCGTCCTGTCTTGCCCCGAGAATGGTACTCATCCCCTTTCCGATCCCAAGACGAGCCACGGCTCGACCCTGTTCGATGCCCCATGACGGAGGGCTCCTCGGGGTAGCATCAGCCCTGTCGGTGAAAAGCAAACTCCCGAGCCATCATGGCTGTTTCGACCCTACACAGTACAGGTTTCCCTTGCCGCGGATGAACATGCTGCCGCCGGTGAATGCCGGTGTCGCCACCGATTCTTCACCCAGTTTTGCATCAGCGACGGAGACAAACGCCTTGGATGCCCGGAAGACATGCATCGTACCGGCGTTGTCCATGGCGTAGATGCAACCAGCCGCAAGGATCGGTGAAGGATAGAACGACGCGTCAAACTCATGGGTCCATAGCTTTCGCCCCGTGGCGAGACAATAGCAGTTCACCACGCCGGACGAGTCGGCGGTGAGAACGAAGTCCTCCGTTGCCAGCGGGCTTGCGACATCCGGAAGGTCGTCCTCGCCGCTCCATGCGACCGTGCCCGAGGCCAGCGATATCGCCGAAAGTCTTGCCTGCTCAACGGCTACGATCATGGTCCCGCTGGCGTAGGCTGGCGACGGCGCCACTTCGCCGCCGAGGCATTTCGTGGAGAGAACCACCGCGCCGGTGTTCACGTCGTAGGCGCTGGCCGTCGGATTTTCGGCAAGCACGACCATCTCGCGATCACCCCAGATGACGATGATGGGCGACGCCCAAGAGTCCCTGACCGTTCGCTTCTTCTGCCAGACCGTTTTCCCGGTGGCGGGGTCCAGCGCGTAAAGGCTCGCGTTATCGCTGCCGTCGATCTGCACGAACAGGTGCTTGTAAACGATGAGCGACGAAGCGTGGCCGTAGCTGTTCTTGGGAGTGCCGAACTGGCGCGTCCAGGCAATCGCTCCCTGCGTGTCGACCGCCACCAGATCGCCGCTCGAGAAGATCGCAAAGAACAGCTTCCCATCGGTCGCTCCGGTCGCAGCCGCGTGGCCGAATTCCTCAGACACCTTGGGGACATCGGCCGGCTGGTCTGCCGCCTGCCGCCAGAGCATCTTCCCGTCGGCCCCGTCGAAACAGTAGATCTCGCGAGCGTCCTTGTCGGCGCCGGTCAAGAACACTCGCCCTTCCCATACGACCGGCGAGCTTGCGCCCGGTCTGGGGATGGGTGTCTTCCACCGCACGTTCTTCCCGGCTGCGGCATCGAAGTTGATCGGCGGCGCGACA
>JBGSSO010000069.1:0-18674 GCA_041737015.1 Nitrospirales bacterium | reverse complement strand
CGCAATCGCCCGTCCGTCCGGCCGGGTTTCATGCCCCTTCACCGACTTCGCCGTCGACACGTACGGCGCATGTTTGGCCATCGTGACGTGATACGGAAAGGCCGGGTTGTACTTCGCCCGGATCATCAACCGCGCCACCTTATAATAGGGATCACTGGGCTTCCACCCACGATAGGGCCGGTCCACCGGGTTGCCATCGACGTAGACATAGTCCCCGTCGTTGATCCCACGATCTTTGGCCGCAGATGGGTTGACATGGATTTGATGCTCACCCACCCCTGGTGTCCGCTTATCCATCCGATAGGCATCGCCAAAGTTGGATTCGTACATCTGCACCCAGTCGTTCACCGACCATTGGCTATGCACCCGATGCCGGGTCTTCGGCGTCACACAATAGAACTGATACCCCTTCTCCCAGAGCGGATTGGCGTACAGTTTAATTTCCGCCCATGGCAACTTGATGTTGCGGACGGTTTTGTCGTCATGATGTTGCGCCGTGATCGGAATCCCATAGTCATCCGGCCGGATATACGGATTGGATGACATGATCGCATTCGGCAGGTAGGGTGTCGCTTCCGTTCCCTCCCGGTGTGAGATGAAGTTTTCCCCATATTCAATAGCCTCCGGCTCCACCCGATACGTCTCTAGTCGGCCACTGCGGGTCCACATCGGCTTCGATTCGTTGGTCTCCTCCCATAATGGGATACGAGGATAGGTCCGGGTCATCACCATCCAGCCCTTTTCCGACTTCAGCATCGTGTCCGCCGAATAGCCATAGGAGGTGCTACCGGCATCCAACAACCGTTGAACATACACATCCACGCGATTGTCATAGACAAATTTGAAGTAATCACGGAACCGGCCATCACCGGTCATTTCGGTGAGTTTGGCCGCGACGCCCGCCACGGTATCCAAATCATTCCGCGTGTCATACAACGGCCGGATGCCACCTTTCCACACCTGCATCCAGGGATTGGAGACGGTGGCGGTCATTTCGGGATAGGTAAACTCCATCCACCCATTCACCGCAAATGACACATCCGCGTGATTCACATCGGATGTCATTTCAATGTCCTGAGTCACAATCGTTTCGATGTGGGGATCCACATTCTTGACCATGTCATAATGGTGTTTGGAATTATTGAGAATATTGACATTCGCTACCCATCGGAGCTTACTCGGCGTCGGCATATGTGTCTTGCCGGTAAACACCCGACGACCATACTTGGGCGTATTCACAATCAACGCCGTATCGCCGTGGTTCCAGTACGTCGTCTCTTCGCCGTAATAGTATGGACGGTAATTAATCTCTTTCCCATGGGCATTCGGATCCGTCGTGATCTTGAACGGATTTTCCCCTGTGTGGATCCCAATGCCTTCCCCCGACCATGGTGTGGCCGCCCAAACACCAACCTTATAGTTTCCTGACCATGTATGACATCCGGTTCCAAACTTCCCCATGTTTCCGGTCAGGGTCATCACCATGGCGGCCGCACGCCCCATCGACGTCATATGAAAATAATGGCAGACGCCTTCTCCATTATGAATGGCGGCCGGTTTGATGGTCCCGTTATCTCGAGCCCATCGCACAATAAGGTCTTTCGGACATCGATTGATTTGGTGGACAGTATCCAGATCGTAATCCTGAAGATGGACCTGATACATCTGAAAAAGGGGCATGACATCTGCCTCCCGCCCACTCAGCAATTTCACCCTGAACGTTCCCGTCAACGCCGGATCGAGACCGCTATTCTTAAAGTGCCAACCCACCAGTTCTCGATGAAGCGGGACCGCCTTGTCCTGATTGAGATCCCACACCATACACCCTCCAAGGCGAGCAATCTGCGAAGGCGAAAGCCCTTGCACTTTGCCGGAGTAAGATTTAGAGAAATCCGGGAAGGCATAATCTTTAATGACATCGCGCGGATCCAAATATTGCAGAGTATCCGTGCGAATCAACAAGGGGAAATCCGTGCTGGATCGAATGAAATCGCTGTCCTGAAGACCATCATCTATAATAATTTTGCATGCCCCGAGGAATAACGCTCCATCTGTCTCGGGGCGGACCGGCATCCAATAGTCGGCCCGTTGTGCCGTTGGATTGTATTCCGGGGTAATGACCACCACTCGACCACCCCGTTCAATGGACTCCAGTTTCCAATGGGCTTCCGGCATCTTGTTTTCAACGAAATTTTTGCCCCAACTTGTATTCATCTTGCTGAATCGCATGTCAGAAAGATCACAATCGATGGCTTGCGCTCCGGACCAGAAGGGTTGTGAAGGATCCTGATCACCGTGCCAGGTCAAATTGTTAAAATACCGCCCCCCCTGGGCATTGTCCGGTCCCACCTTTCTCACCCAACTATCCAACAGAGCTCCACATCCCCCGTTCATGCGGGTAATGCCCATTTTGCCTATGACACCTAACACGGGCATGCCGGCACGGAATTTCATGCTCCGGACTCCTGAGCCCTTCATCATCTCGATCATTTCCGGAGGATACCCTTGTTCCCGTAACCGCCTCGCACCGGCCTCGCCACTATACCGGTTGGCGATCACGATCATGGCCTTGGCCAAATAGGTAAACGCGGTATCCCAGGAGACCCGCAACATATCATCCAAATAGCGCGCATTGAATTTATATTTGGTCATGACCGTTGGGTCTAATTCCGGACTTCCGTCATCCATCCAGGCTTTCCAGCCACGCCGCATCAAGGGCCCCTTTAAACGGTATGGACCATACACCCGACGATGGTAGGTATACCCCTTCAAACACATCCGCGGGTTATGAGCAAATGTTCCCCGATTGCCGTACATATCCTCATAGGTTTGATGATCGTAGTTTTGCTCGACCCGCATCACGACCCCGTTCCGCACAAACGCCCGGATACGACAGGCATGGGTGTCATTCGGGGAACAACACCAGGTAAAGGAACTGTCATACCGGTATTGATCGTGATAAACCCTCTCCCAGGAGCGATCCGGGTATTCACCCAATGGATTGCCCACCTCCACAACCGGTTGTAATGCCGTCAACGCCAGCGCGTTATCCGCCAACGCCACCGCAGCCACGGTGCTTGCTGTAATTTTTAAAAATTGTCTTTTTGTGACCAACATGAAACGCCCCTCCATACAAAGGTTTACATTCCCGCCTGACTAGTGAATTCCTCTATTCCTCCTTTTTTTGTAACTGCCTCAATCGATGTCGTTCCCAGACATTCAATTCGACAGGTATCGCCACCGCGCTTTTCGGAGGCTCAATCATGAGATTCGCCCATCCCAACATAACGACTCCCACGAAACTGATTATTCCAAAGATCGTTTCAATCAGAGGATTTGCCACCCAAAATTCCACCATTTTTCCTCCTTCACCGTTCAACCATTTGATCATGCGTTTCACCCTGAATAAGTGAACGCGCCTTTCTTTCAGCCGCCGATCCTTGCACCGGCTTCATGTATCCATCATTCCATTCATCCATCCCCCACCAATTTCCTCCTGAAATACCTCAGGAACGACCGGCCGGTTGGGGGGTAAACTCCTTTGCAGTCGGTGCCACCGGCGCCGTGGACGTCTCCGGCACTGTCGATTTTTTACCGGCAAACGCCGCCAGCCAGAACACGAAGAGAATGGTCGACCAGAACAGCAGAACATTGAAGGAGATCATATTCGCGGCAAAACCGATGGTGTGCGTATAGGCCCAGGGCGAGTTATCCCGCATCACCTCGTTGACATGCCAGAAGAGGCGGACTGATGAACGGATGTATCCCATCAAGGCCATCATCCAGGTAAATTCCGTGGCCAGGGCGATCAGGGCATATTGCGACCTCGCCGGCATTTTGCCCCATTGAATGGGGCCCGCCACTTTGGCATTTTTCAGCATGGCAAGATTCATCGGCATCATTAACAAGAGGCACGACATCGTGGTGGCTACCTGGGGAACCGATAGACCAATCCGAACGTTCGCCGGAATGAAATACCCGTAAATGGCCAACCAAATAATATTGAGACTGCCGACCACGAAAAAACAGGTCATAAAAATATTGCCGAACTTTTTCCATTTCACTGCCGGAATCAAATTGCCGCGCTGATACCAAATGAAACTCACAATCGTCACAATGATGAGCATATTGATTCCGCCATTTTTGGCAGACATCACCCCATAGTTTCCTAACACGGGATGCTGTTGACCTCCCATGGCTTTCAACTCAGCCGGAGTCATGACGATGGTATGCGGGGTGATAAACACCAGTAAGCCCACCACCGCAATGAACACCAAATATTTAATATATTTCTGGAAACGTTCCGCACCAGGCATTCGCCCAAAGCATTGCCACAAGTAGTAACTGGTACTCAGAAAGAGGGCACCGATCATGGTGGCCTGAATAATAAACAACCAGGCGAGAAGTCCCCCCATCAGGGTAATTCCCATTTGCTGGCGATAGGCATAGACCTCCCGCATGAGCCAATAGCCCGCAAACGGCAATGGAATCAGGAAAATGACTGCGATAAACATCGCGACATACCCCATCCAGTCATAATGGGCACGTTCTTCATCGGATTGAGCCGATAAAAACCGATAGGCCGCGTAGGCGGCAACGACGCTTCCTCCGAATGCCATATTTCCCAAGATCCGATGAACATTCAGAGGATTCCACAAGGCGCTATGAATCGCATGCCAGATATTCCCGAGGTACCGTCCTTGTTCATCCACCCCTGCCGGCGACATCATGAACGCGATCCAGGAATTCGCCAAAAACATCAGCACGGTTCCAATGACATTCAAGATTACGGCGATACTGAGATGCACCCATTTCAGGACTCCTTCCCTCATCCTGTCCCATCCGTAGTAGTAGATATACAAGGTTCCGCTTTCCGCCACGAAGAGCAGAGCGTAAATGTGCATGACAGGACGGAAAATTCCCGAGAGATAGCTGAAAAATGTGGGATAAAGGGTAAGAAAGGTAAAGAGAAGAATGCCTCCAAGGATCGCGGTTAACGAATACGCCGTCAAACTGATTCGGATAAAATCATAGGCCAGTTGGTCGTATTTCTTCGCCATGGCTTTGTCCTTGGTCACCATGCCGATGAACTCAATCACCATGCAGAAGATGGGAACCGCCAAGACAAAACTGCCGTAATACAAATGCTGCTGGTTCGCAACCCAAATCAGCACTCGACTTTCAAAATTGCCATAGCGGGGATAATCATGTGTATTGTCCGCGGTGAGGGGAGCCGTTTCACTAGACACCACGCCTTCTGTCTTGTAATAAATATCCCGTCCCATTTCGACCGGAGCTTCGCCTTCCTCTCCCTCAATAATCTCCTGGGCAGGCTGTGGACTTTGACCTCCTCCACCCGAGGCAATAGCCTCACCGTTTCCAAATAGGATCGGCATAGCAATACCGATCGGAAGCAACAACATTCCCGCAATCATGGTGATCAGCATGAATGCAGCATTTTTTTTAAGTTTCATTCCCCTATCCATTCCATTCATTTCTCTCCCCCTCAGATCATTGAGTCCATCGGGCATGCAAACAATTTTTTCCCGTTGAGAAATTTATTTATCAAGCTTTTCTGAAGTTGCCGTATTCTTGGCTCTACCAATCTCACTCCCGTCTTTCCTGTATGTTCCTGAACGCTTTGCATGGGCCATGCCCAATAAAAATAATTCAATGCCCCCAGACAATCCCTTGTAATCCATAGTTCGCTTGTCTTTTCTCTGGGTAAATATCCGCAGACGGATCATTCACCCACGAAAGAACGTGGTGGGAGGTGGTGGCTACCCACCGCTATACGTGGCAGTACTCAGGAAAATACGGTGGAGTACAAAGGGAAGAAAACTAGGAGCATGGCAAAGAAAGACAAGACACCCGCAAACCCGATCACTCTCCGGAAGGCCGGGAGTTCTGAAGAGCACGATTCAGTTCGGAGGATGGGGTCAGAAAGAACAATTACACCGCAGGATCGAAAAGTTCCCGAAACATGGGGAATCGCATCGTACAAATATGCCCTCCCGCTAAAGCCGCCTCAAGCACATCGTGAGGAGAACGGATACCGGCAAGAAGCACTTGAGTGGAGAGACCATAATTTTGAAAAACTGTGACAATGTTACGAGTGATATCGTCTCCCTTGAATTGATTATCGCTGGTATGATGGAGGCAAATAGACACACACCACGCGCCGGCTTTGGCAGCAATCAATGCTTGAGTAAGGGAGAAACACAAAGACACATTTACCCGGATGCCTTCGGCCGTCAACCGTTTAGTCGCCTTGAGACCGGCAGGCGTCAAAGGACACTTCACCATGATATTTCTGTGAATTTTCGCCAATTCTTTGGCTTCCTTGACGATGGCCTCTTCTTCAATACTCAACACGCCCACACTGATCGGACTGTCCACGTAACGACAGATTTCCCGAATTCCCTGATAAAAATTCAGACCCTGCTCATTGACCAACGTGACGTTCATAGCTATCCCATCCAGAATCCCCAGCCTGCCAATTTCCTCAATCTCTGTGAGACTCACCGTGTCGAGATAGAATTTCATGAACACTCATTACTCATGAACAGGGATTGTCCTCCAAGCAGCTGAAATCTCTGTCACTATCATGACGTACCGCTCCCGCCTCAGGATCACCAATAAAACCTGAACTCATGACCCAAGCCTCTTGTACGAATTGATAAAAAGTAACTGGCTCCATTTGTGGTATGCATACAACAAGCCACAGTTGGATTGAGATGGCCTGGGACGAAAGACCTTGCAAATGGCGCAGATGCCATTGAAAAGTACGCGGGTTGATGAACTGGTATTGAAACCCCCATGAGAGATCGTGGTGGGCTCGGTGGCTCATACCACCACCCACCGTCGTTTCAGCTCCTGGGATTTCGGAGAAAAGAGTGCGAAGTTGAACTACTTAGGCTCGAGTCGGGCGTTGAAGACCTAATTTTTTAATCCGGCTCCTGAGCGTGCTGGGTGCCAATCCGAGTTGTTCCGCCGCTCCGTTCTCCCCCTCGATCTGCCAATTGCTGGAGGCCAGGGTCTGAAGAATATGTTGCCGTTCAAAATCAACTAATCCAGCTGGAGCCTTTGATTCATGCGTCGCACTCTGAAGAATCAAAAGCCGTTCATCAATGCGTAGAACATTTTGGTGAGAGAGAATCACCGCCCGTTCAATGACATTTTCCAATTCTCGAATGTTGCCCGGCCAGGAATACCTGATAAGCCGCTGGAGAGAATCCGGTTCAATCGTTTCGCAGGGCCGCTTGAGTTTAATGGCATAGTGCTCCAGGAAATGCTGTGCGAGTTCCGGAATATCTTCCGGCCGGGCACGGAGAGGAGGAATGGTAATCGGAAACACATGAAGTCGATAGAAAAGGTCAGCCCGAAAACGACCTTGTTCAATAGCTGAGGGCAGATCGGCATTGGTCGAGGCCATCAGCCGAATATCCACCGGAATAGACTGCTTGCCACCCACACGATCAACCATCCCGTCCTGGATCACTCGTAATAATTTCGCTTGGGTCTCCAAAGGAATTTCCCCGATTTCATCTAACAACAAGGTTCCGCCATGGGCTAACTCAAAACGCCCCTCACGCCTGGAATCGGCTCCGGTAAATGCTCCTTTTTCGTGACCAAATAATTCACTTTCGACTAATCCTGCCGGAAGGGCCGCGCAATTGACCCTAATGAATGGCTTGTGAGCACGCAGGCTCCAATCGTGAATGGCTTGGGCGAGGAGTTCTTTTCCGGTTCCCGTCTCCCCTGTGATCAGGACAGTCGCCGTCGTAGGAGCTACCTCGCGGGCAAGTTCCAACACATGCTGAAAAACCTGACTCCGTCCTACCATGGCCCCGAAGTGTTTTGTCAGTTTGAGTTCCTCGACCAGATAGTTGTTTTCTCGTGCCAACTGCTGACGCAGCAGATTAATTTCCTCATAGGCCTGAACATGATCAATCGCATAGGCAATTTGCATTGCCACTTGTGATAAAAACTCAATCGCATCTGGATCCGGGTTACCCGCATCAACGCTCCCAAGGTTCAACACCCCCACACACTTTCCTCTGACCAACAGCGGAAGGTTAATCATGCGTCCTAGTCCTTCCTCCACATACCATTGATCTTCCAAAAAGACCTGTTCCTTTGTGAGATCAGGACGGACATGCATAGATTTATGGTCGTACACCCACCCCATTCCACTTCCAACTCGCGGAATCACTGAATCACCTTGAAGCACAACCTTCGCCAAATGAGTCGTCACCACATAAAATTTAAACCCGTCAGAATCTCGGTCATATAGAGTCACACTTGCCCGTGCCCAGGGCATGACTTGTTCGATCTGCTCGATAATGGCTTGCCAGAGGCTATTGGTATCCCGTTGTGAATTGAGCACAATCGCGACATTCAGTAGCGCCCGGTAATTTCTCTCGATTCGTTCCACAGTCCTTCAATCCTTTCTTGCGACAGATTCAACCATAGAACCGAATAACCCGTCTAATAAGAGAAATGCGCTTAAACGTACTCGAAATCTGAGGAGGCAGTAATATTTTTTGTTAAGAAGTGAGAAAAAAAGAATTCGCCTTCACCAGGTAATCAAAAGCATGCGTCAAAAATTGACTCAACCCTATACCAAAACGCTAGGATGATATCAGCCTGATTTCACCTCGTCTCATATGATGCCACCAAGGAGCAATCTTAATGGAAAAACCCACCAAGCCATCTATGTATCAGGTGGCATTGAGAAAGCGTCAGGAAATTGCCAAGGGAACAATGGCGTTCTATTTTGATCGACCGGCTGGATTCACATTTAAAGCTGGTCAGTTTATCGATCTGTCATTACCGAATCTTTCAAAATCCGATCCAGAGGACCATACACGGGCCTTCACGCTTGCCAGCGCGCCTTCCGAGCAACAGCTCATGGTCGCCACCCGTCTTCGGGACACCGCCTTCAAACGTGTGTTGGCAGAAATGCCTCTTGGAACGACAATTGACCTTGAAGGTCCATTCGGACAATTCACGCTACCGTCTGACGATTCCCGGACGATCGTTCTTCTCGCAGGAGGAATCGGGATTACACCTTTTCGAAGTATGCTGGTCGAAGCAACCCACCACAAACTCTCACATCAACTCATTCTCATGTATTCAAATCGGCATCCGGAAGATGCGGCTTTCCTTGATGAACTGCAAACCCTCCAACAAGAGAATACGCGTTTTACGTGTATTGGAACGATGACGAGCCCAAACGGAGGCACGGAAACCTGGGAAGGGGAAACCGGCCGGATAGACCAAGTCATGCTCGGGAAATATGTCAAAGAGACAAAAGTAGCTCTGTATTATGTTGTGGGGCCCCCTGTAATGGTTGATGGATTACGAAAGATGCTTGAGTCTGTTGGCATTCCCAAGACCAATATTCGGTCTGAAGAGTTTGTGGGCTATTGAAATTCTCATGAAGGTCGAATTTGTTTCGTTAAGCCAATTGAGGATAGAAATTTCCCGGACTATACGACTTAACAGTGGCTCTCTCACCAGGAGTTGTGCAAAGAAAACCGTTTACGTGGGTTTCCTTTCTGAAAAATCGTACAATCGGTTTGACCTGTTAATGGCGGGAGGGCGGGACAAAGGTTGCTGGTCTAAGCCGTTCGTATGTTCACATGTCAGTCGAGGTAGGTTTAGGCTGGTAGGGCAAAAGCAAGAACACGGCCAATTTTGAATAGGTACCTCCGGACCATCCGGCTTCTCATCTCAATCACACACTCCACGAATGTGCGTTATTCAGAGTGCCGTTTGATCCCGAATTTTTTCAATCGACTTCTCAGGGTGCTGGGGTGTAATCCCAGATGCTTGGCCGCCCCTAATGGGCCATCAATCCTCCATTCACACGCCGCTAAAGCTTGTAGTATTCGAGTGCGCTCCACGTCTTTTAATTGAGTGGGTGGCATGGCATCCCTGTCGTTGACCGGTGACGACAACAACGAGTCTTCCACATGCACGGCCGATGATTGGCAAAGAATCATGGCTCGTTCAATCACGTTTTTCAGTTCCCGTACATTCCCCGGCCATGGATACTGAATCAGCATTTCCATTGACCGGTCATCGATATCCTGACAATTTCGTCGAAACTGCAACCGATTTTTTTCCATGAAATGTCGCACCAGAAGGGGAATATCATGCAGACGTTCCCGGAGAGGCGGCACAACAATCGGAAAAACATGCAGTCGATAATATAGGTCGGAACGAAAACGCCCTTCGGCAATCGCCTTGCTTAAATCGCTATTGGTCGCGGCAATAATTCGCACATCGACAGCTTTCCCTTCGACACTGCCGACTCGTTCTACGATACCATCTTGTAAAACCCTCAGAAGTTTTGCCTGCGCTTCAATCGGCATCTCCCCGATTTCATCGAGAAACAAGGTGCCACCATTGGCTAATTCAAATTTCCCGGGCCTTCCATTCTCCGCACCGGTAAACGCCCCTTTTTCATGGCCGAAGAGCTCGCTTTCCACCAGCCCTGAAGGCAACGCCGCACAATTGACTCGAACAAAGGGTTTTACTTTGCGTGGGCTCAACTCATGAAGTAACCGTGCCAACAGCTCTTTTCCTGTCCCCGTTTCACCCATGATAAGCACCGAAGTCGTGGTAGGCGCAACGGCTTGAGCCAGATCCAGCACGTTCTTGAATTTTTGACTGTTGCCAACCATTGCCCCAAAATCGTGGCTAACTTTAATTTCTTCTAGAAGATAGGCATTTTCACGGGAGAGCTGTTCCTTCAGGTGGTGGATCTCTTCATACGCCCGCACATGATCGATGGCAAAGGCAATTTGGGTCGCCACCTGGCGCAAAAACAAGACATTTTCCGGATCTGGTTCCCCCGACTCCACACTGCCGATATTCAGAGATCCGATGCAATTATCCCCGATAATCATGGGAATATTGATCATTCTTCCCAGACCTTCTTCGTGATAAAACGCATCTTCCAAAAACACCGGATTTTGTTGTAAATGGGGACGTATATGAAGACGCCGATGATTATACACCCATCCCATTGCACTGCCTTCTCGAGGAATGATGGCATCACATTTCAACTTCACCACAGGCATACTCGTTTCCACCGCGTAAAACCGAAAGGCATCTATGTCAGGATGATACAACGTAATACCCGCGCGTTCCCAAGAGATCACCTTTTTGATGTGTCCCGTAATGGCTTTCCACAGATCTTCCGAATTCCGTTGGGAATTTAAGACGTTTGTGACTTCCAGCAAGGTTTGATAAAAGTGCCGGCTTACTTGATCGGTTGGGTGAGTCATATCGATTATCATGAGTAATCCCCTCACACTACAATATGAGTTCGAAGGATCGTAACCTTACTGAAATTTTTGACCAAGAAAAATTTGTTTATAGGCAAAATTATAAAGCTTAAATTTCCAGAAAAGAGGCAGCAATTACTGAGCCATTAACAGTTTTCATGTGGTGTACAAATACCTATTCTTATTGTCAAAATTGTCACTTCACCTGAGCTAAAATTAAAAACAAATATGTTTTATTTTTCAATAGCTTAATAAGTCCAACAAGCACATCTCCAATAATATAGTTTAGGTCACGCAATGAATTGGCTTAATTAAGGAAATATTATTAAAAAAACTTCATGTTCAATTTTTACAATTGAGCGAAAACGCACCGAGATCCTGTGCCCAATCGCACACCTATTTGCCATAGGCATCTCCATACCTCTGGCCTTTTCTCATGCCTCCTTTTCATAGACATTGCGTTGAGTAGGTGTCACCAGGGAGGCCCCTTCTTCATAGGTTGAAGCGATTTGCCTCATTTCTTAGGGCATCAGGGCATGAAGCGTCTGTAACTCTGTAACTCCAGGGTGGTCAAAAAGACTTAGCAGAAAAAAAAATGCCTGACATTACGTCAGGCACAAGAACAATAGAGGGGGGTTATTCCTTCCAAAGGACCGGGGAGATACAACTACCTCCCCGTCCCCTAGAATGCCTAAAGGCATTTATTGACATTGCAACGACATCATACAGGGAACACCCTACTCCGTCAGCTTGGCTTGATCCGCTTGCCTATAATGCCAAGCGATCCTCTCATTCAGAAGATTCGTATTTCCTTTCAAAGTCGAGGAAATATGCTTCAAGGCATTTCTATGAAACCCCTTCGGGTCGAAGTGTGGCTTATTCTCAAAATGGGCTATGCGGTTTTCCAGATCCTGAACGCGGCTCTCCATGGATTGGACTTCCACTTCTGAAGTTTTTGCCGCAGTCATATGATCTTGGAGCGACCAACCCTCGGTCTCCATTCTCCATGCAGAACTCTGCTCTTGACTGTTATCACTCGCCAAGACAAATTGTGGGAGGCCTAGAAGCATACCTACAAGAAAAGCTGAAATAAATATTTTGTTATTCATAACTTCCTCCTTCTAGAATTATTTAGAATTATTCATTTCTTGAAACACAGTAGAACTTGCTCTGCTAATATTGACGTTGCTTTCATGCACAACTTATTTCAATATCCAATTTATGTGCCAACAAAAATTAAATAATATTTGCATTTAAATTCAATAACTTAAAATTTTTATACCAAAATATTATGTTATGAGTGTAACATGCAAATGGAACAAAAGTGATCCATGCAGTTACACTATGTTACACTTTTGCTTATCATGCCTTCGGAAGATTTACTTCCAGTTTGGTGACCAGGATTTTGCCTGAGACGGGTGAAGATGTAACAAACTATTAGAATAGGGGAAAACCCCATCCAGCCTGACAAGCAACCTTTCGGGCCATGATCACTTCAGGAGGGACGTTCATGCGAAGAACCTTGGCTCTGCTTTGCCGACTCACTCAAGCTCCTTCTACAAAGCATTGGACCCGCATCGTTGAGAGCTTGTGTGCCTGCGCCATAAGACTTGGCGGAACACACTCGTGAGAGGATAGGAAAACAAGACGTCGCAAAAGGCGACTTCTGCCCCCTAAAAGGAGTCCAACCAAAAACCGGGGAAGCCAAATTCATGTTTGAGTTCGGCAAGTCGATTATCCACATTGGCCCGATGGCGATATAGTCGACAACCTCCATCGACGGGAACGTCAGATTGATCACAAACGCTCGCTCCCGATAGCCGGCAAATCCCACCCTGTTCTTTAATTGGAGGTTCCATTACTCCATCAGCTTGGCCTGGTCGGCTTGCCGGAAATGCCAGGCAATCTTTTCATTCAGAAGATTCATTTTCCCTTCTAATGTGCTAGAAAGAAGCTTTAAGGAACTTCTGGTAAACCCCTTCGGATCGAAGTATGGCTTTTTCTCCAACTTGCTTATGCGTTTATCCAAATGCTGAACGCGGTTCTCTAATGACTGGACTTTCTCTTCTTCAGAATACGCAGCAGCTCTATGGTCTAGAATGGACCAACCCTGGGTTTCCAGTTTCCATTCAGAGACCTGTTCTTTCGTAATCTCACCAGCCAAAACAAATTGGGAAATGCCCACGAGTATCCCCACGAGCAAAAATACCATCAATATTTTTTGATTCATGGCTTCTCCCTTCTTGCTGAATGCTTCAAAAGAGCATCTATTGATTCACTGACTACTCTTTCATCTCCTAATCATGTCTATCCAATTTAGAGGCCAACCGTCTTAAGGCAGTACTTACTTTTTATTTCAACGGTTTAATAATTCTGAAATAAAATGAACGTGCTGAACTGTTACATCTAAATGCATCAAATGTGTAATGCTTTGATACATCATGTAACACGTGGGTCTGTCATGGCTTCAGATGTGATTTTTCTTATTTGGGTGATGAACAAAACCTTAATCTGCGGACGTTAGGAGGTGGGGATATTATTAACCGTTCTAAAGGAATAGATGAACAAAAGAAGGAGTGTGGGAAAATCGCGCAAGCGGTGTTCCTTGCTGTCACCAGAGCGCGGTTGGCGGGTAAGAAGCCGGACCCTTCTGAAATCTCCCTTACCCAGGTTCGCCTAGGCTTGATAGGGTCAAATTTCCTATGGTTGGAGCATGACTTACTCAACCATCTCCAAAAAGGACTTCAAATCGAAGGAGGTTAACGGCGAGCAGGAATTCCGAGGCGTGACATGCGACGATACAACGTGAGGCGCGCAATCCCAAGCAGCCTTGCGGCAGCTGAACGATTCCCTCCCGTCTGCTTTAATGCAGAGAGAATCTTCTCCTTATCATGGCTTGGAGTCATTTCTTCAGAAGGCATCACTAGGAGCCTTTCATCCTGATTAAGGACCTCCGGCGGTAAATCTTGAGGTCGAATACTCGTCTGAGGACATCGAATGACAGCGAATTCAATGGCATGTTTGAGTTCGCGAACGTTCCCAGGCCATGCATAGGCCATCAACAGCCGGAGAGCTTCATTACTCACGGCCTCAACAGGTCTTCCGGTTGTCGCCCGATATTGGTTCAGAAAATGGCTGATTAACAATGGGATATCTTCCCGTCGCTCCCGCAACGGGGGCAATAACACTCTTCCGACCCGAATCCGATACAACAGGTCAGCCCGGAAAGTCCCCGCAGTGACATCAGTGGCAAGATTATGATGGGTGGCCGCAAGCACACGAACGTCCACTTTCCGAAGCCGAGATTCCCCAAGACGGGTAATTTCCCATTCTTGCAGAACCCGAAGCAGACTGGTTTGGACGGTGAGCGGAATATCACCGATTTCATCCAGAAACAAGGTTCCTCCTTCAGCGGCTTCGATCAATCCCTGCTGATCTGATACGGCGCCTGTGAAGGCCCCACGCTTATGCCCAAATAATTGGCTGGCGACCAGTGATTCAGTTAACCCCGCACAATTCACCGCAATAAAAGGAAACTCATTGCGGTGGCTGGCTTGGTGAATGGCACGAGCGACCAGTTCCTTGCCTGTGCCGGTCTCTCCCTCAATAAGAATGGTGGAGTCCACCCTGGAAAAATCCTGAATCTGTTGGAAAACCAATTGCATGGAATGGCTGGTGCCAATAAGATCCTGATATTTTCCCGTCTCTCCCAATAGTTGACGAAGGGTCTGCACCTCAGAGGCATCGTACAAGAAAAACATTTTCCGTTCCGGGTCTCGTGGATCATCTCTGACATCCACATTGATCCAACAGGTGCACTCTCCACCAACCGCGGGCATGCGTACTAAGACCTCCTGCCGTTCTCCAGGGGAACGATTCACCATGTCCTCTATTTGAGTATGATAGGAGGGATCGCTAAACAACGCTTGCCACGGCTCACCTGAATGAGGAAAATTCGCTTTTCCGCATAACTGCTGTGCCGCCTGACTCAAAAAGGTCACCTTTCCATCCCGGTCGGTCAGGGCAGTCCCAATATGCAATTGATTCAAAATGGCCATGAGATCATCGTGGTTCCGCTGGATCTCCGCAATCAAGTCCTCTAATTTTTCTTCGGCTTCTTTCCGTTGCGCCACTTCCCGCGACAGTAACCGATTGGCCGTCGTCAGATCGGATGTTCTGTCCAGCACCCGCTGCTCCAGCACATCATGCGCCTCACGAAGAGCAGCTTGCGTCCGCTTCCGATCCAACTGCAGCCGGACCATCTCTCCAAGTGAGTGCAATAAATTTCGCTCCTCTTGCAGGAAGGGGCCTTCAACTTCCGTCGGACGGTCCTCCAGATACACGACTTCAATTTCACCGGTCGTTCCATCTCGGCAAATAAACTCCTCCCGCTGGGTCCACGGGGATAAAACAAAATTAGGCGTGGTAATTTCCAGATGACCGAAACGAATCCGGGCGGCTGTGACTTCAGGATATTGCCAGGAAGGCGGAATGAGATCGGCAATGCATTGAAGCAATTCCTGGGTCGATAAGCCTTCGTTGTGAAACAATTGCGTGGTGGAATGAAGTGCGGTCAGTTCCTTCACGCGTTCCTGGAGATCGTGCAAGGTCCGCTTCAATTCTTGGTCGGAATTCTTTAATGAGTGACTCTCGGTAGATGACAAGAACCTTTTGTTTTCCATGATTGCTTCCTGTGGCACGCTAAAATAAGACAAGTTCCCAAACTACCCGACTTAGCGCTCTAGCGTTTTTGGGGCACATCTCCGCATGGAACCACTGAATGTGGCCAATCGACTTTTTGCAAAGGTTTCAGCCCAATCAATTGCATGCGGGACACTGCATCCCCCATTCTCATTTTCACTCCCCGAGATCTTCTCACTTCACAGGGTGACTCGTCACCCGTGTTTTGATGAATCCTCTCCAAAACTCCACATGGTGAAACCAATTGTGAAACTTATTAACCCATTCTACCTGAACCGAGAAGGTGGAGTGGCCAGGTCTCTCAATGTTCTTGTTGACATCTTGCGATTGATCAGTGTTATTTCTAAATTGGATTTGACTCGAAAATGAAACAGATGGAGTTAGGCCAAAACACACATTACATTCATGAAAAATATTTCCATCAGTCAAACAGGACATTCTAATTTCTGGGAAATGGACGACCATCTTCCTTTGCCTTGAAGGGTTTCCTTCGCCGGGCATACCTCACCCCTCTGCTGTTTAGTAAGGATGCATTCACATTCCAATTTCAAACGAGAAGTAGGGAAAGAGAGAGAGGATTTTAAGAAGAGGACAAACCAGGAGTGGGATTCACCACCTAGACCCCAAAATTTTATTTTTGAGGAAATTATTCGGCCAGAATGGTCATCATGTGTTTCTCCTTACTCCACTCAATCCCAATGGGAATGGATCAAGAACTCTATACCCCACTTCCCAGGATGAAATGGATACTCTTTCAATGATGGGCCTCTTGCTTGCGATGTACGACTTCCCGAACCATCTTCAGAATCTGCTTTTGATCAAAAGGCTTTGAGAGGACGGCTAATGCCCCGGCGTGCGTCGCTCTCATTCGCACAGAATCCGCAAGGTTTCCTGTAATCATCACGGCAGGTGGACAACTGGTGGCCGCACTCGAAATTACTTCAAGGAATTCGCATCCATTCATATGTGGCATTTGGAAATCTGTGATGATGAAATCAATCGTTTTTTCCTGAATTAACTTAAGAGCGGCTATTCCATCCGCTGCCTCTACGCAACGATAACCCTCTCGTTCTATTACCATGCGGAGTATCATGCGACAATCAACACTGTCGTCGACAACCAGGATAGAAACAGGCTTTAAAGATTCAGGATTTATCCCATCCAATTTTCTCTGGGACTTCACACTAACACATGGATTTTCCGGAGAAAGTTTCTGGGAATCGGGAAACCATACAGGTATCATGAAGGTTCCTCCCTGAAATTGCCTGCATTCATCTATCTCACCCGCTATCCAAACAACCGCACACATTTATTTCGGAGTTCCATGTGATCTATGGGTTTCAGAATAAAATCCATCGCCCCATTTTCAAGGGCCTTGATCAGCAGCCTCTTGTTTGAAGGGCTCGAGATGACCATAACTGGGGGGGCAGGTGTTCTTCCGCGAAACTGAGACACGACAGCTAAGCCCTTCAGGGAACTCGATTCAAAGTCCCACAATATACCATCGACAAAATCATCCTTTAGTTGATCCAATCCTTGCAAGGAAGAGGGAAGACGTTTAAGCGTAAACCCTAAATCCCAAAGACTGTCTGTCAACCCAGCCCAAGTTTTAAGGTCAACACCCAAAACTAATATGCGTTTACCAGTTTCCGGAAGGTCAGGCTCAAGCTCCGGATGGCGACCATTAAGATCTTCTGCCCCTAAATCAATACTAGCCACATCGTGCCCACTCAGGGTATTCACATTCATTGGATGCTTTCTGGCCGGTGGCCTTTCTAAATTCTAACCCCGCACAAAGCATGAGAAGATTCAATGCCGAGCCCTTCCAGTGCTACTACTCAATACGCCTTTCCCTGATCGATTCATGAGAATAACCGGATCCACAATATCGCCACACTGCAGACAGCGAGCGGACATGAATTCTATTTCATTTTCAACTAAATCAAAGACTGACTCGCTTTTCATGAGCCCCCCACACCGACAACACATACCGTCTTCAAGGCTAGAGGTCGAGCAGCCAACACGATGAGAATTTCCACTTACGTGTGTTTTCATTCGAATCTCCTAAGGAAATAAAAAGGCCACCAATATAAATACCATTATTATTTCTCTAATTATGAGAGACCATTCAAAAGTTCCCGCAGTCAGATTTCTTCTATTTTTCTGACCAAATCAGTGCAACCAGTATGCCCATCTCAAACAATCCAAGATCTCAGAAATTTCTCCATACATTTCAGCACTTCATTCCAGAGACAGAAGATGAAGTCACCTTGACAAAAAAACCGAGCGGTGGCGCACAGGCAAGCATGAGCGAAATAGCACCCTTGCTACCCATTCTTCCCGTTTCTCCTCAAATTAATAGAGGGATCTTCTCCCTAGCATTGCATCTGGCATTGATAACGAGGCTAGTCACCCCCCTTGAACCCTGTTATCCTGGCCATGGGGAATCACCCACACGTTCATCATGACGATGACGCATCACCATCACCTCACAATTTGTATTCTCTCCTACCCGACATTACGGACCTCATCCACATGAACCCCTGGGCATTGGAACTCCAACAGGTCAGCAAACAATTCCCGGATGCCACCCATGCCCTCCAGAACATTCAATGGGGTGTGAAAGAGGGGGAAACCATGGCGCTGATTGGTGAGAGCGGATCAGGAAAAACT
>JBGSSO010000047.1:0-14417 GCA_041737015.1 Nitrospirales bacterium | reverse complement strand
TGCCGAGGCTCCCCGACAGATTTGTGACTCCCTTCCCATTCAAAAAACACCAATCAGCTATCCCTGTAAAAAGTTGTCATTCCTTTATTTAAGGCATAAAGTTGACTAAACTCTTAAGTAATAGCCGTTATATGGCATTGGAGTCTTACCGGATAATACAAAACATAAGGCTCTTCGCTCTTTCATATGGGTCACTGATATGTTCGTCTCCCAGAGTTCGACGCCTGCGGTCTGGTCCAAGGGAGGGACGCTCTTATGAGCTTGCGGGCCTTGTTTGAGCCCTGCGAGTTGGACCGCCCTCCTCAAGAGTGGCGTCTGTCCGCTCCCCATGAGACCAGACTGGGCGTCAATGGTTTTGGACCCGTTTACCAAAACAAAAGGGCCTCGCCTGCCGGGGCGAAACCCGGCAATACAGAAAAGCAGGTTGACACGAGAGTTGGAACCACCAGTGCGATACGTTCACCTCGGTGGATTCCCGATACACATCATAAAACTGTAAGACCAAAACCATGTATTTTGTATGATCTATCCTAACTCCAATAACAAAAGAGATCTCGTGGTTTTCTGGCAATAAGAATCTTCATCTTCCATGACTCCCGATACCCCCCAACAAGACACGCCTCCTTCGGCAAATCGACCACGACCAAGAAAACTCTTGAAATGGTTCCTCTGGTTAGGCATGGGCATCCTGGCCCTTCTTCTCTGTGCGGGTCTGTTGTTGACCTATTGGTTTCCTTCGGACATGGTCCGGCAAGAGCTGGAAATACGTCTCTCCGAGCTTCTTCAAGGTACGGCCAGGATCCAATCCCTTTCGTTTAATCTGCTGACAGGCCTTGAAGTCAGTCAATTGGAATTCACCAAGCCAGGCCAAACCCCACTCACATTCGAACACCTGACATTGGATTACAGCCTTCTGGGACTGCTAAAGGGCACCTTCACCATCAATGAAATCTCCATCGATCATGCAGACATATCACTCAATCTGCCTGAACTGACGAAGGCCGCTCCGGAGCCACCTCCCCCACCCCCTTCTGAACCGGCAACGCTTCCCACCCTCCCCGTCTCAATTAACCTTGAAACCTTCAAGATCATTGAGAGCGACATACGGCTTATGGTATCGCCCGACCTCACGGTGAACCTGACCCGTCTGAATCTCCAAAGCTCAGGAGGCGTGTCGTCGGATGATGCGTATCTCAACGGCACGCTGCGGGTTGAGCAAATCGCCTTGGCCCTTCAAGGCAAACATATTCAACTACCTCTGGTCGTGAAGTTTGACACCGCCATTCATCTTCCGACCCAACACCTTGATCTGAAACAGTTCACCATTGAATCGGATCCGGCCCTTCGCCTCACGCTCTCCGGGACGATTAACGAATTCCTGACCAAAAAAGACGTGAATCTTTCCCTGGCCAATACGGATCTTGACCTCGGGAAAATAATGGCCCTCGCCAAAGATTTTGTACCGCCTGAATTTGCCACGGCTTCGATTCGCGGAAACCTTTCTCCCTCATTCACCCTCACCGGCTCACTTCCCGACTCCGGATTTGAGGGGACCATCCACGCGGGATTAGACGGAAAAAATGTCGAATTGCATCTACCAGACCACGCCCTGACCGTGGGGCCGACAGATCTGGCATTCACCGCCAAGGAACTTCAGATCAAGGAGAACCTCCCGTTGATGGGAAATGTCTCGGCGAAACTTTCTACTCATGATGTGACTTTTCAGGCATATGGGATACAAAAATTTGATTTTAGGCTCCAGAGCGACTATCAAGCCTCCGGACCCTTTTCGGGAAACCTGAATGTCTCCGGCACCACGGCATTACCCGGCGAACTCCTTGGCACACCATTCAATCTTCCTTTTGCCGTCATCCTCGATACCAGTGGCAATCACCACACCCGTCACATAGAGGTAGAACATCTGAACGTCGACCTCAGCCCCTATGGCACCTTACAAATGAACGGCGCGATACAACCTCATCCTGGCCCGAAGGAAGGCATGGATGCCTCGCTGAAGCTTCGTCTGTCACCTAAGATTAATGCCTTACTCGCTCTCATCCCCAAGGACCGGCTTCAAGGACTCGTTCTCCAGAAAGGATCCGAACCGGATACCTTTGTACTGCACGCGACCGGAGCACTTCATCCGAATTTCCGCCCCGAATGGGCAAAAGCTACTGCCGCACTCAAGCTGTCCTCCCTTCAAGCTCAATTGGAATCCTTCGGTGCAAAAGGCACCATGCACCAACTCACCTTCCTGCTTTCTTCCGACTATCAGGAAACCAATGGTGCGATTCGGGGAACGGTCGGATTTTCGTCAAATTTCTCTGACCTTCAAGCCGCTGATACGATGACAATCGGGACCAGCCATGTGATCCTGAAATCTAACTTTCAAGGCAATCTCTCACCGACCTATCAGCCCACCAGCCTTCGCTCGGAAGACCAGCTCCAGGTCACGCTCGGCAACCTGAGGTACCAGGATCCCACCCTGACGGCCACCCTTCCTTCCATCAGACTGTCATCAAAAACCAAGGAAGATGTGTTCAAACAAGATTATTTACTGGAGAGCCTGCGACTGATTAGCGAAGAAGTATTAGATATGGGGATGAAAGCCCGCTATCAGCAGGCGAACCAACAATTTGACGTAGATCTGCAGCTACCCCTTCTCCATGTCGGCAACCTTCTCCCTCATCTGTCGGGACCACTTATGAAGGGAATAGACGAAATCAATCCAAAAGGACGAGTCAGTCTGACCCTGCGAGCAGCAGGCAAAGTTCCCCAGGAAGCGGATCTCAAGAAATTGACCCTTCCGTTGGGAGTCAATGGAAAACTCACGCTGCGGGATCTCGAGGGAGCCGTCTCGGGGTATCGGGTTCAGGGAGGCAACGGCACCATGACCATGGCCTATTCGCCACGAGCCACACCTCAAACCCAACTCACGACTGATGTCACGCTCAATCGTATTCACTTGCCGGACACCCTCACGATCACGGAACTAGCCAACACCTCCCTGCATGTGAACATGGTGTCTCCCGATCTAAATGAAGTCCAGATTGACCCGATCCATCTGACATCCAAGGGAGTCGACCTTTCCATGAAGAGCACGGTAGTGGGCTTGCGAGAGCTGCTGTCCTCTACCTCGCCTCGTGGCACCCAATTAGCAAAACTCTTTGCCCAACTGCATACCCGCCTGGCACTGGATGTGGAAACCTTTCAAGAAGCCTTGGAACCCTTGGGGATACAGGGAAACGGCAAGGCCCTGGTCACCCTGTCCCTGCTCAAAAAAGAACAAGGGAGTCTGGACGCCTCTGTGGAGATCGGGTCCGAGACACTCTCCTTGACGCGGGATGGCACAGAACTCCGTGACATGAACGGTGGGATACTGATCAGAAAATCACTGGCCTGGAAACCGGATGGACTCCCGTCTCCGCCAAGAAAAACATTTCAACCGTCCGACCGAATTGCCCAACTCAAATCGTTTTCCCGGAAAGGACAGACCCTCACCATTGATCGCCTTCAGCTCGGGCCTTTCACTGTCGAAAACCTCTCGACGAATTTGGCGTTTGAGCAACAGTCCCTCAAAATGCAAAATCTCGCCATGAATTTATTGGGTGGGGGAATTGGGGGAAATGTCATCATTGCCGCTGAACATCCCTTGCGTCTATCGGCGGAGTTTGAAGTGGCGAATCTGGATGCCAACCGACTCATCAAGGCAGAATCCAAAATCAGAGGGGATAGCAACATTGCCGCAACCATTGGACTCACGACCATGTTGCAAGAAACCACAGGGGCCGTAGATTTGAGCCGATTGGAATGCAACCTGCACATTACGCACATTGGAAACGAAGCGCTGGATCGCCTCCTCGTGTTCCTTGACCCGGAAGGAAACAGACCGACGATCGCCAATGTTCGTGCGCAATTGAAATTCGCGAATCCCTCACGGGTGACGGTAGAAGTAGCCAGAGGCCAATTGAATCTGACGATCCACTTCCAAGGCAGCCTGATCCCCACCTTTAGACTGGAGCGTATCCCGATCGCCAAGATGAAAAACATCGAAAAACTCACCGCCGCCATTCCCAACTGGGATGACCTGGCAAAGGTGTTGAAATTGATCGGCGCGGAGACCTATTCCTTCACCCCCGAAGGGGAGATCGTGCTTCAGTAAGTGACAATCCTCTTATCTCTTGTCATGCTGAGCCCCTTCGACTCCGCTCAGGGCAGGCCCGCGAAGCATCTCGCCAAGCCATGGCCCTAAAGGGCTGGGCTCAGATTCTTCGCTTCACTCTTGATGTCATGAATCTGGCTCTGGATGACCTTTTGGAGATTTTTCTTCAGCGGCTTTCTGGAATTTGATAAGATAAACAAGACCCTACCCTCTTAAGGAGCCGATTAGTTATGTCCTACCCCCGATTATCCCCTCACAACACTGTGCACACGTTCTTTTTCCGTCCCATGTCCTGGATCAAGATGACCCTCCCTGTTGCATTCCTTACAGCCTGCAGCGGTCCCTTGGTAGGTGTGACCGTGGTTGATGAACGCACGGCTTTGGAAAACCAGGTGCTGGGCACGTATCAAGAACTCAATCAGCAGGTCATGCTGGTGGCGTCCGTTCGCTATATCGACCCGAAGGGGAAATTGAAACAGACCCAGGAACTTCCTCAAGGGAAAAAAGACGTCGTGCGTGCCCTCCAACGAGTGTCCTTCAACAAAGATGACCTCAATCGCTATAAATCATTGGGAATTATCGGTGAAAACAATGAAGGCGGCATCACCCTCCTGGAGCCGGAAAAAGTCCAACCGGACGATCGAGCGTTTGTGGAAAATCTGATCAAGGAAGAAAATGAGGATCGTCTCGCGATCATGAGCCGGATCATTGAGACCAACGAGACTCTGACACCTTCAGAATTACCACGGGTCCACAAAATGTTTGCCGCACTCAACCGGGATAAGGCGCTTAAGGGAGAACGAATCCAACTGGACAATGGGACATGGACTCAAAAAGACCCCACACCCTAGCTCAAGACTCCACGTGGCGGGGTAATCTTTTTTCTCACCCTTCCCAGGATGCTCCCGAGAGAACATCAGGAAGAAAAGAAAAAAGATCGTTTCAGCTTCACGGAGCCGTATGGTGTTTCATAGCCTTCACAGGCTTAGGGGGAGCCTTGTCCTCCTCCCCACCTGCTCTCGCTGCGACACCTGAACGCCTGACCACTCACCCGGCGCTGGATTATCAACCGTCTATCTCCATGGACGGACAGACGCTCGCATTCGTTTCTACTCGTTCAGGGAATTCGGATATCTGGGTCCAAACCCTCAAGAGCTCCGCCCTTACCCTTCCCCGACAAATGTCCACTCACCCGGCCAGTGACCAGGAACCGGCCTTGAACCGGGATGGCACCCGACTCTTATATGTGTCGCATAAATCCGATCCCCGCGGTGATGTGTACCTCCTGGATCTGATTACCCGTGAGGAGCAACGACTGACGGATTTAACCAGCGGCGATGGGTCTCCTCTTTGGGATCAAGAAGAACAAGGATTTTTCTATCTCAAAAGCGATCCGCTTCACAACACCTCCGCCATCTATCGGAAATCCTTTTCGAACCAGTCTGAAGAATTGGTCGTGTCCCAAGCCACCAGTTTTTCCGTGAATGGGCGGGGACAGCTCCTATATTCCAACGGTGCTCATCTAACCTTATTGAATCTTCACGACAACATCTCCACCTCATTCGACCAGGACAGCAATACCCTGGATCTCTGGCCTGCATTGGACCACAACCCCGCTGACCTCACCACGAATCGTCCCCTGGTGTTTACCCGATATGACCGGGACACCAACGATGACGGGCTGGTTGATACCGATGATGAATCGTCCATTTGGATGAGACTCTGGGACCCGCAGCAGCTTTCACTCCAACGTCTCTATCGGATCACTCCGGCCCACCAATTTCATATTTACCCTGCCGTGTCGGGGGATTTTCTCTATTACTCTGATCTGAAAGCCGGAGATATTTTCCGGATGGACATCCCCGCGTTTCTCAGGGATTACGTCGACCTCGATCACGCCAAAACGCTGGCCGCCTCGTATCAGGATCACGGGCAACTGGATCTCGCGCTCCTGGTCCTCGGGAACATTTCTCACAATCTGTTGGCACAACAACCTCCTGACGCACGAGCGGAATTTGATTTCTCCCTCGCCGAGACACAGACACAGGAGGGAAATTTTCTTGCGGCCCGCAAATCCCTGGAGCCCTACACAAGCCAACCGGGACGGACCGGCGCGTTGGCCCGGATACATACCATCGTCTTGCGGGTCCAGGAGCAGGCTCAGGGCATCAGCTCCGCGGCAAGACGCCGGTTAGTCACCACAGGCGCGTCTGATCTACTCACTATCGGGCAAGACCACCGGGACATGGATGAGGTGTACGGTCAAGCCCTGATTGAGGCCGGACGGCTCTACCTCTTTGCGGAAGATCCGCTCACGGCCTTGGAGTACCTTGTCAAAGTCGAAGATCTACACAACAAAGAGATTCGAGCCAAGGGTCTCTTCACCAGAGGGGAAGCCTATCGGATTCTAGGGGATGCCCCCAATGTGATCCGCGTGTTCGTGGATGTCATCCAATTATTTGGCGAGCGTTCCTCCTGGGGCAAACGTGCTATCCAACAGGTTGTGATGCTCTCCCAGCAAGGTGAAACGGAACGTGAGCGCATCACGGCCTTAAACACCATCATCCCTCAGCATCCTGACCTTCCCGTCCTGATCGCCACCGCCCGCTTAACCATCGCCGATCTCTATCACGAACAGGGAGAACAACTGTCCGCTCTGGAAACTCTGGATTTCATTATCCCGGTACCCGACCTTCCGAACGAACTCGTCATCCAGGCCTATCGGAAAAAGGCCACGATCCTTTCAGAATCGGAACGGTACCAGGAAGCGGCGGATACCTATGCCGCCTTGAGTCAATTTCCAGGAGAAAATCAGACTGAACTCGAAGGAACCAAAAGCCTCCTCATTTTGCAATTGGTGAAAAAAGCCCTGAAAGACCGGAAGGTGGGGGAGACCCGCATCGCCGCCAAATCACTGAAACAGCTCATCGACCAATATCCCGAATCCGTGGAAGCCCATCGGGCGTATATTGAAACCAAAGTCATGCTCAAAGACACGGCGGAGGTCCAGGACTGGTACACCACCTTAGTCAAGACCCATCCCGATCACGCCGTCTATCAATACGGCCAGGCCCTGGCGTTGTCCTATGCCGAACCGCCCGACCTCCCGTTAGTGATCCGCCTCCTCCAACGCGCCATGAAAAAAGATCCCGCTCTGGGGTATGTCCACCAAACCCTGGGATGGGCCTACGAACAAACCGAACGGACGTCCGGCAACAAAGGATTCCTTGAGAAGGCCGAGCAGGAGTATCGCATCGCGTTGGAAATCAACGATGCCGGTCGCTTTCCCGACGTGGAATCCCAACTGCTCTTGAATTTAGGAAATACCTACCTGGCTCTCTCGAATGCCCGCGAAGCCTATCGACATTACCGACAGCGCGAGGAGCAATTCGCTCCGTCCGGCGAGACCATCACCGAATTCCTCTATCGCAAAAATTATGGAGAAGCCTGTTTTAAAGCAGGACGCACCGAGGAATCGTTGGTGCAATATCAGTTGGCCTTACGGAACGTGCCTCCCGAACAGCCAAGCCTGCAAGCCGAAATCCTGGAACGCATGGGATTGTCCCATCAGGACATCGGACAATATGCCAAAGCCATTGAAGCATTCTCCCGGGCCTTGGTCCTCAACCGTGAGTTAGGGCAGGAACACAATGTCACACTGCTCCAGAGAAATATCGGGGTCAACCTGTTTAACCTGAGCCGCGCCAGCGAAAACGGTGGACGCGAAGAACTCAAACAGGCTTTGGGCAGTTACTTTACCAGCCTGGACCACCTCACCACCGGCGGGGGCAAAACGCTTTCCAAGGGACCAGGCTTGTTCAATGTGAATGTGGCCTTCAAGGAAGGCGGGTCTCAAGCGGCCAGCGGGTTTGACCTGAGGGGCGAACAAAAGCTCATGTTCAGTTATATCGCCAGCACCTATGAGCAATTAGACGAACCGGGTCCCGCTCGAGATTTTTATCGCAAAAAACTCGCGCTCCTCAATCAGGGAGCAACGGCTACCCAGGATGCGGCAGCTCTCACAGAAAAAGCCATTGTCCTGAATCGGCTGGGAGTACTTTCCCACCAATTGGATGAACCCGAGCAGGCGATGGAGTCCTTCCGTCAATCCTTGAATTACACCCGGACGTTGAATATCCCGTTCGGGACCAGCGTCAACATCTATAACCTGTCGACATTGGCCGTCGAAAGCCTCTTACAAGGCCACACCCCGGACCACAGCCTTGTGGAGGCCATCACCTCGGGCATTCAGGATCTCCAACAACGAAACTATGAAGACCGCAATCTATTCTTCACCCTCACCAACACCGCTATGCTGCTGTCCCTTCTTCCCGAACCATCGCCGGACCCGCGCCTCAAGCCGGCTGATGCCGTCCAACGCATGCATGAGCAGTTCACAACCAGGACGCTTCCGTGGTCGTATTACCAAAAGGCCGACTCACTCCTACAGAAGCCGGCCCTCTTTTCAGATTCTGAACGTCTGCCCGCTCAATTTCTGGTGAAGTTGAACCAGGCCGAATTGGCACGCACATCGGAACAGCCTCAGGTTTATCTCCGGATTCAGGACGACTTACTCAAACTGGTGGAAGACCGGCAATCGCCCAATAGCTGGTTGTGGTATCTGTCTCAAGCCGAAGAGGCCACGGCTCCCCTCATGCGGAAGACGTTTCTGACCCAATCCGTTGAGGCCGTCCTTCGTTTCCCCGCCCAAACCGACCCCCCCACGGGTCAGACCAATACCTGGCCCGCATACGAACGTCTGATTCAGCTCTCGGTTGACCAATTGATTGAAGAAGGCCGGCCCGACGACGCCTTTACGGTGGCGGAGCAACTGAGCATTCGACACATGACCAGCGCCGTCTACGAAGCCCTGGGAGAGAAGGTCTTTCTCAAAGGCTTGGGAGACTATGAACCGGAGTTACAATCGTTACTCGGAGAACTCCGGCAGGCCAGAAATCACGGGGACGTCGCGGCCATTGAGGAACTGGCTCCCGCCCTCCAGGACACGCTCTATGCCTTGTTTGAAGAATATCCCTGGGCCACCGCGTCCTTCTGGGCCTATCCTCCGACCAGGGACCTGATATTTTTGAGCGTTGACGCCTCACATCCCTACCTGAAAATTCTCAAAGGAAGGCAAGGCTATCATGGCTTTGTTCATAACGGAGATACGCTCCATTACAGTCCTCTCGTGGTCACAGAAAAAGGGGTCACGGGAGATGAAGAATTTCACAAGCGGCTCAAACAATCGGCCTCCGCCTATGTGGCCATGCCGCAGGAACTGGAATCCACCCTTCCTTCACTGACGCTCGATCAGAAACCGCTCACGTGGGTCAGCAACTTCTATGATTTCCTGAATGGCTATCATCAGCGCAGCCTCTTTTTTTCTCACATCACCACCCCAACCACGTTTCTCCCTTCCACGCCTTCAAGTGCGGGAGAAATTCCATTTGTACTCCAGCAATTTAGCGGGGTTGAGGCTCACGATCATCCTTTGGCCACTCACACCAATATTGCCGCATTTCTAAAAAATCCGGATACGTTCGCCTTTGAAGTCCAGGAAGCTCAGAATGTTCGAGAATTTGTTTCCGTGCTCGATTTTGCCGGCAGTCAACATCATTCGATCCTGCTCTTCGGCGGTATTCCGTCCTCGTCGCCTTCCCCATGGGTGCTGATTTCCTCTCTCCTGCGCGCCGGGTTTCCTCATGTCATCGTGAGCCGGACAGCGCTCGATTCCCAAACCGCCACCAGGTTTTTGAATCAATATCTCACGCATCTCAACATGCTTCCTCCCGACGAGGCTGTGATGGCCGCATCAAAGGATATCTGGGGACCGGACACTGACACCTATCCCTTCCGCCACTACGGATTTGCCGGCATGGGTCCGGACGAACGCCAGGAATATGCCGCCTCCATCTATGACCAGGAAGTGGCAGAAGCCATTCACGCATTTGAGACCAAAGACTTTCCCGCCTCCCTCCTCCACATCGAACATGCACTCGCACTCATCGAGCATGCCAAAAAACGACCGGACTTCAAAGAACTCACCACGCTGGCCGTTGAAACCGCCTTTGAAGTCAACGATTATGAAAAGGGGATCTTCTTTCAACAGAAGTTGCTGAATTCCCTCACCGCGGAGACCCCGGCCAACGAACGGGCTGAGGCGGAATATCGCCTGGGCATCCTGCATTCCCGTCTCGAACATTTCGACATCGCCGTGCAACACCTCGAACAGGCTAACCAGATTTGGAATCAGGGCGACGAGCTTGATCGTCTCGCGGAAGGCATGGCCACATTAGGGATCGTACGCGAAAACATGGGTGCCTATCCGGAAGCCCTTGAACAATTCAACCAGTCGTTTTCCCTGTATCAGGAAATCGGGGAAATGGGCCACACGGCGTTTCAATACCGTCGAATCGGGCGTATTTATTACCTTCGATTGGGCCGGTACGAGAAAGCCCGGGAAAACTTTCTAGCCGCGCTGAAGCTGTATCAGGAACAAGGCGATCCCCAGGGCGAAGCCGAAGCGCTGTATGAGGTGGGACTGACCTATGAAAAAGTCGGCCTGTTTGACCAGGCCGCGGAACGCTACCACCAGGCCCTGTCCATTGCCAAAGAATTAGATGACCCCAAGCTCCTCACAACGGGCGACCTCTACCTCGCCAATGTGGCCTGGTTCCAGGGAAACTATCAAACGGCCTTTCAACTCTTAACCCAGGCCGACAAAAAAGCCGAACAGGCCAAAGACCCGCAATTACGCATCATGGTGAAAAATACCCGCGGCCTGATTTACTGGACATTGAATGACACCGACAAAGGACTCGTCCATTTACACGACGCGGTCACGCTGAGCCGGTCCTCCCACATCCAAACCGAGTTAGCCTCTTCGCTCAACAATCTTGGATTGATCTATCGACAACAGGGCGACCATGCCACCGCCCTGGACTATTTTCAACAGGCAAAAACGCTGGACGAATCCCTCAAGAGCCAATGGGGTTTAGGCTACGACCATCGGAATATTGGCATCTCCTTACTGGCCCTGGGACAGTTGGAAGAAGCCGAAGGACATTTCCTGAAAGCCGAGCAGATCAGCGCCGAGATCAACAATGTCATCAATTGGGTCAAGGCCTTACTCGAACTGGGCAATGTCAATAAAGCTCTGGTGCGACCCGAACAGGCCCTTGGCTATTACGAGCGGGCGCATGAGATCTCTCAGCGATACGGCATCAAGGAAGTGGAATGGCGCGCGGCAGCGGGCAAGGCCACGCTGTTGCGGGAAGAGGGAAAGCTCCCGGACGCCTTGACCTGGTTTACCAAAGGGGTCGAGGTGGTAGAAGGCATGCGGGCCGCGCTAAAAATCGATGAACTCCGCAATAGCTTCCAGACCAACAAACTGGATCTATACCGGGACATCATCACCCTGCTCATTACGATGGACCGGACCGATGACGCCTTTAACTTTTTAGAACGCTCCCGATCCCGAAGTTTTATCGACCTGCTGGGTAATCAAAAACTCTCGTTCAAAAATGAAGGTGATCAGGAAACCTGGACAAAAATCAACACGATGGCTTCCACCCTGGATTCGCTCAAATCGGAACTGGGATCGTATGAGGAACCCCCGGCCGACCTTCAGGAACGGTATCGCAATACAAAGGCCCTCTATGAAGAAGCCATCCTGGAGGTCAAACAGGAGAATCCAGCGCTCAGCAGTTTTGTCTCTGTGGATCCGCTCAATCTGGAAGGGGTTCAACAGCTCTTGTCCCCTCGAGTGGGACTGCTCACCTATTTTCTGACGAAAGACCAGCTCTACCTGTGGCTCATCACGAAGGAGCGAACCATTTTTAAAACGGTGTCAGCGAAGGAGGAAGACCTCACCCGCTTAGTGACGCGCTATCGGCAACTCGTTCAGCACCTGGAGCCGGTTGATGATGAATTACAGAAACTCTATGTGTCTCTGATTCAACCGGTTGAAGCGGACATCAAAAACCTGGAGTATTTGGGAATTATTCCTGATGGTCCGTTACACTTTCTCTCCTTTGCGGCACTCAAACACGGCCCAGCCTATCTGGTGGATGAGATCCCGCTTTTTTACGCACCCTCGGCTAGTGTCTTCCAATTCACCTTTGCCAAACGTCAAGCCGTCAAGAATGACAAAGTCCTCGCGATCGGAAATCCCGATTTGGGAAATTTCAACTATGATCTTCCCCTGGCCGAATTAGAGGCTCAAAGCATCAAATGGAATTACCCCAACATGGATATTCTGACCGGAACAAAGGCCACGAAAGAATGGGTGGTGAAGAATATCTCCCGATATGGCATCATCCACTTAGCGGCCCATGGGGAATTTGATGAGGGCAATCCGCTGTTGTCCTCACTCTGGCTGGCTTCAGAAAACCCTGAAAACCGCCGACTGACCGTCAAGGAGATTTTTGGTTTGGAATTAAACGCAGACCTGGTGACCCTAAGCGCCTGCCAAACAGGCCTGGGTAAACTGGAAGCCGGAGAGCTCATCGGCCTGAATCGCGCATTTGTCTATGCCGGCACGCATGCCCTGGTGTCCGCCCTGTGGCGGGTGGATGATCTCTCCACCTCTGTGCTCATGAAACATTTTTACCGGAATTACGTGACGGCGAATAAAGCCAGAAGCTTGCGTCAAGCGCAACTCCTCGTCAAAAAAGACTTTCCCCACCCGTCCTATTGGGCCGGGTTTAGTTTAATCGGAGACTACCAATAATCACGCCCTATTCCCACGCTGAAAGGGGGCCTCATGCCAGACCGTATCGCTCGAGTTATCGTCGGAGTCGTCTTCCTCACATTGGCTGCCTGGATATTCCCAACAACCAATTGGGCAGCCACGTTCTACGCCAAACAAGATAACGTCAAAGTCAATGCTGAGAAATCTCCCACCTCCGCCGTCATCGCCACCTTGGCGCTGGGAGATGCCGTGACCGTCTTGTCCGAAGAAGGTCGACTCGCCAAAGTCAAAACCGCCACAGGAAAAACAGGCTGGGTATTTAAATTCCGGCTGGCAGAAGACAAGCCTTCCACGGGTGGCGGCGGGCTTGGCCTATCCAGCCTCACGGGACGGAATACCATTGCCGCGCGCGAGTCACGGGCAGGAGGCAGCATTCGAGGCCTCAAGGAATCCACCGAACAATATGCCAAAGCCAAAAATATCAAAAAGGAAGACCGTGATGCGGTGGATCACATGGAGGCCTTTTCCATTGCCCCGGATGAATTGATGCAGTTTAAAAAAGCTGGAAACTTAGGCGAATTTTCGGGAGGTGTCCAATGAATACCGGAAAAATTTTAGCGAGTGTCACCATTCTGAGTCTTCTCTTGTCCAGCATGGGATGCGGGGGATCACAATCCGGGCAATCGTCGCAACAAACGGATCTCATTGGAGGTATCGGGTCGGCCCTTGGCATAAAACAACAGAAAATCGATCTCCTGAAAAAAGGCGTCGGGGTCGTTCAAGCGATGGAGCCTATCGGAGAAGTAGAGGAAATCACCTTGGGGGAAGCGGTCGCTGTGGAAGCCTTTAGCCGTTTCGGCGGTGAATATTCGAATCCAGCCTGGACACGCTATATCAATCTGGTCGGAAAGACGGTGGCCGAAGTCTCGGACCGGCCAACCCTGAACTACCATTTCGCCATTCTTAACAGTCAGGAACAGAATGCCTTTGCCGCTCCCGGTGGCTATATCTTCATCACCGTCGGGCTGTTGAAGACCTTGAACAATGAAGCCGAATTAGCCGGCGTGTTGGCCCATGAGATTGCGCATGTCACCCAGAAACACATGCTGGACGCCATTCGCCGGGGAGCCCTGATGGGCAGTGTCTCGGAACTGTCCCTCACCGCCATGAAACAGGATCCGGCGATGTTCTCCAGCGTCATCGATGAAATGACCAACCTGCTGTTTACCAAAGGTCTGGACAAAGACAAAGAATTTGAAGCCGATGTGGTGGGCGTAGGCGGCGAAGTGGACGAGGTTGCGGCCTTGTTTGAAGGTGGGCATTTGGTAGCTGATGGTTTCGGTGGCGTTGGGCGCGGATTTTTTGATGGTGGCGCGGAGTTTTTTGAGGAGCGTTTGGGTGGATTTGGGGAAGGCGGCGATGTAGTCGGGGATGGTGGCGGGAACTGCAGTAGCTTTTTTCATGGCGCGATTTTCCTTGTGCGGCGTTAGAAGTGGCGGGAGGTGCCGTACCACTTGGAGCCGCCGTGGTCGAGATGGAGGACGGGGACGCCGGAGAGGCGGA
>JBGSSO010000376.1:0-13997 GCA_041737015.1 Nitrospirales bacterium | reverse complement strand
TCGAGGTGTTGGGAACGGCGTTCGGGAATAGTCCGGCCATGGCGCAAACGTTTATTCGTGATCCGTTACTCGTGTATTGGATTGAAGATGATGGGGTCCTGCGACGACGAATGACGAGAAGTGCTCTTGAGGCCAACGTGCAGGCCGCCCTCGATACCGTGACGAGTTTTGAGGCGAAATGTGAAGCGCTACGACGGATGAAGCGGCGCGAAATGCTACGAATCGGGATTCGCGACTTATTGGGCATCGCCACGCCCGTCGAAACCTATACGGTGTTATCGGATCTCGCCTCAGCCGTGATTCAGGCCGTCTATGAACTGGTGAACCAGGAGTTAACCCAGCGGTTTGGCAATTTTGGAGGGGGGACATCGACCGGGAAAAAGATGGACGGTTTCTCCGTGCTGGCCATGGGGAAACTCGGAGGCTGGGAGCTCAATTATAGCTCGGATGTCGATCTCATTTATGTGTACCATGCGCCCGAAGGGAAGACGAAAGCGGGGAGGGGACAAACCAGTATTGCACGGGTGCTGTATTGTGAAACTCTGGCCAGGGAACTCACGGCGGTCTTAACGGCGCCAACAGCGGAAGGCGCGTTGTTTCGAGTCGATCTGCGTCTCCGTCCGGAAGGGATGGTCGGGCCGTTGGCCTCGTCCCTGGAAGACGCGCTTCATTATTACGCGGGTCGAGGCCGAACCTGGGAACGCCTGGCCTTTCTCAAAGCCAAACCCATTGCCGGAAATCTCCGTGTGGGGCAATCATTAATCAAGGGGCTGACGAACTTTGTCTATGGGAATGAAGAAGACGACGATCAGGTATTTCCGGCCATCCAATCCCTCCGGTCACAAATTCTAGCCAAGATGATTCGTCGAGGGGAAGTCGACCGGCATGTCAAACTGGGCATCGGAGGCATTCGGGAAATAGAATTTATTGTGCAAGCCCTTCAACTGCGTTGGGGGCAGGCGTATCCCAAAATCCGTGATCGGCAAACACTCAAAGCGTTGGTGAAGTTGACGCACATTGAGAAACTGACGGCACAGGAGGCGAGCCTGCTGAAAGAGTCGTATGTATTTTTGCGAAATCTTGAGCACAAACTTCAAATGGTCCATGAATTCCAAACACATCTGCTCCCGAGTAAGGCGAAAGAGATTGCCAAATGTGCCGTTAGAATGGGTTACCTCAAACACGCAACCGTGTCCCAGGCCACGGAAACATTCCTGAACGACTATCGCCGACATACCACCACCGTGCATCAGTTGTACGAACGCATCCTGTGTTCGTCACCGTCCTAGCTGCTCCACGTTTTTTCTCTGGATCGGTTCTTTTTTCCCCGGTCGGTTTGACTGTCGCGTGACAGGGAATGGGAAAAATGTCGAATGTGGGTCAGTCCTAAGGGGTTGAAATCCAGCTCGGGATTGTTATCTTTATAGTGAGAGGCAAATTCTTCATATATATTTTCTTTATTGAGGGGGAAGCCAATGGACCTTAATCGGATGACGATCAAAGTACAGGAAGCCTTGCAGGCTGCCTCGGGGATCGCGATGCGACGAAGCCATCAAGGAATTGATGTGGAGCATCTCCTGCTGGCGTTGCTGGAGCAATCCGGTGGGTTGGCTCACCCGATATTAGAGCATACGGGTATCTCCCCCACCGCCGTCAAAAATGCCGCAGAACAAGCGCTGCAGAAGGTGCCCCAGGTTCAGGGGAGTGGGGCGCCTCCCGGTCAGGTGCATCTCTCTCCGCGTCTGGCAAAGGTGCTCAACCAGGCGGAAACGGAGATGAAGGAACTTCGGGATGAATACCTGAGTGTGGAGCATGTCATCCTGGCCATGGTGGCCGAAGGAGGCGTGTTTACCTCCATGGGACTCAAGCGGGATAAGGTGCTCGCCGGCCTTCAGGAAGTGCGTGGCAATCAACGCGTCACCAGCCAGGATCCCGAGGGCACGTATCAGGCATTAGAAAAATATGGTCGGGATCTGACCCGGTTGGCCAGCCAGGGCAAATTGGATCCGGTGATCGGCCGGGATGAAGAAATTCGTCGTGTGGTGCAGATCCTGTCCCGCCGCACCAAAAACAATCCGGTCCTGATCGGAGAACCGGGAGTGGGGAAAACAGCCATTGTCGAAGGACTGGCACAACGGATCATCAAAGGGGATGTGCCGGAGGGCCTTAAGAATAAACGCTTGATCGTGCTCGATATGGGTGCCCTGGTGGCCGGTGCCAAATTTCGCGGGGAATTTGAAGAGCGGTTAAAAGCCGTATTGAAAGAAATTCAATCCTCCCAGGGACAGATCCTGTTGTTTATCGATGAATTGCACACAGTCGTGGGGGCCGGAGCGGCGGAGGGATCCATGGATGCCGCCAATTTGTTGAAGCCGATGTTGGCCAGAGGGGAACTCCATCTGATTGGCGCCACCACGCTGGATGAATACCGGAAACATATTGAAAAAGATGCGGCCTTGGAGCGGCGGTTCCAACCGGTGGTGGTCGATCAGCCATCGGTGGAAGATACCATTTCCATCCTGCGTGGATTAAAGGAGCGGTACGAAGTCCATCATGGTGTGCGCATCAAAGACTCAGCATTAGTGGCCGCCTCACGTCTGTCCAATCGCTACATCGGTGACCGGTTTCTGCCCGATAAAGCGATTGACCTCATCGATGAAGCGGGCGCCCGCTTGCGCACCGAAATCGACAGCATGCCCGCCGAAATGGATGAGATCTCCCGAAAAGTCCTGCAATTGGAAATTGAACGGGAAGCCTTAAAGAAGGAAACCGATGCAGCCAGCCGCACCCGATTAACCAATATTGAGGAAGAGTTGAAAGTCAAACAGGCAGCCCTGAACGAATTAAAAAGCCAGTGGGATGCGGAGAAATCGTCTGTCGGTAAATTGCAAACGATCCGTCAGGAGATCGAAGGCGCCAAACAACAAATCGAGCAGGCCGAGCGGCAGTATGACCTGAATCGCGTGGCGGAGTTGCGCTATGGCACCTTGCCCAAACTGGAAAAATCCATGAAAGACGAAGAAGAGCGGCTGGCCAATCAGCAGGGCACCAGCCGTCTGCTCAAGGAAGAGGTTGATGAAGATGACATTGCCGAGGTGGTCAGCCGGTGGACAGGCATCCCCGTGAGCCGGTTACTCCAAGGCGAAGTGGAAAAGCTGCTGCACCTCGATGAATGGTTACACAAACGCGTGATCGGTCAGGATGAAGCGGTCAAAGCGGTGGCGGAAGCCGTGTTGCGTGCGCGGTCCGGCATTAAAGATCCCAATCGCCCCATCGGTTCATTCCTCTTCCTGGGCCCTACCGGCGTGGGTAAAACCGAGTTGGCGCGGGCGCTGGCGCATACCCTCTTCGATAACGAAGCCAACATGGTGCGTATCGATATGACTGAATATATGGAAAAACATACTGTGGCCCGATTGATCGGCGCTCCTCCGGGGTATGTGGGCTATGAAGAAGGCGGTCAGTTAACCGAAGCGGTGAGGCGGAGACCCTTTTCGGTTATCCTCTTCGATGAAATCGAAAAGGCGCATCATGATGTCTTTAACGTTCTGCTCCAAGTATTAGACGACGGGCGATTGACCGACTCGCAAGGCCGAACGGTGGACTTCAAAAACACCGTGCTCATCATGACCTCCAATCTGGGCAGTCAGGAAATTTTGGAAGCCCAGCAACGGAATATGGACTACGAAGGCATTCGTGCCTTAGTGCTTAAAGAAATCCAACTGCACTTCCGTCCTGAATTCTTAAACCGGGTCGATGAAATTGTGGTCTTCCATCCGTTAACACGGGAGGAACTGGCGCAAATCGTCGAAATTCAATTGGAACGGCTCAGAGTCAGATTGGCGGATCGGCGGATGTCCCTGGAGCTCTCTCCCGCAGCCGTGGCCGATCTGGCTGCGCGAGGCTACGACCAGGTCTATGGAGCACGGCCCTTGAAACGCCTGCTTCAACAGGAAATCGAAACGCCGCTCTCACGGCTGATCATCCAGGGCAAAGCCGTGGATGGCCAACGAATTGTGGGCGATCTGGTCGACGGAAAATTCGTCCTCACCGCCAAGGAAAAAGTGGACGCCTAACACCACTTCCGCTATCCAACGGGGAGAAAGATCGTTGTTCTCCCCGTTGATTGCCCTCCTCAAATGGCTTTCGTCGTGTCATCTTCCAAGATATTCAATGAACATCATGAAGAAATAGCCACCCGAAGGAATAGCAAATGCCTTCAAAATGGGCTGTTCGGCAAACGGGCAAAAAGCACCTTTTTTAAAGTTCTGGACGTCGCTGATGACTTTCTGCACCTGAGCCTTTCCTATAGAGCCCGAATTCGTGCTCAACATGGATGACAGGGTATTGAGAACGCGTCCCCGTGCGTTTTCAGCCGTTTGCCGGAAATGGAAGGCCGAAAAAATTGCCAACCCGATGTTGCTCCCGAGTACGATAAGAAGGCTGATCGGAAGATCCCAGTCATCAAAAAATGAAGAGCGTGACACAATCATAACCAATACGATGATAAAGGGATAATAGATTAAGGTCCCAACCACTTCTGTGAGTTGGCCACAAAACCGCAGACTTTGTTGAATGTTGGCGAGAGAATCCTTTCTTGCACTATGGAACCATGGTTCCCGTGCCGTATTCCGAGTGGGCCATTCAACGCCTTTTTGTAACACCCAATCCACCATCCTGGCACAAAGCCGCGTGGTATACACTACGAAAAACACCAGGAGCCACATGGTGACCACGCTCAGCAACAGAATGCCCTTATCCCACATGAAACACGTCTCACCCCGACATGGGGTGGTTGGAAATCCGAGGAGGAGAAAAACAGGGAATGCAAAAAGAAACAAGTAGACAGCCGTCTGGAGGACCACACGAGATCCTGCGCACCCTATGCCCATTAACGATGTAAAGACACCCCAAGTTTCACGCACGGTCTTTGGGGGGTGTGCGCTATCCCTTGAAAAATCAGGGCCAAATTCCATCCACTTTTTCCATTCGAAAAATCCGGAACACGGTTCCGGCTGGAGATTGAATTCAGCTTCCATTTGACGAAATTTGGCTTGAAGGGTCCTATATCCCCGGCAAAGAAACAATAGACTCAAAAAGAACGCCCCTAACCGGAGTAATTCAGTTGGCCAGACACTGATGCCTTCCAACCACACAAACGGTTCTCCATCCTCGAGTTGGTGTGTGATGGACACACAAAGCCAGGAATAGCTACCGACGACTGCGAACAAGAAGATCCAGAACATGGGGGACTTGGACGCCGCTTTGGCAAGAAGCACCGCTTGCCGGCTCATGGCCGCATAAATGACCCAACTACCCAAAAGAATACATCCCAGCAGGAAGAAAGTTCGCAAACCAATAAGGGGAACCGGCTCTCCATTTTTGACGTCCGGTCGTGAAACATCGATTGTGCCGGTGTCGGGACTTAGGTCGTACGCGCCGGTGAGTCCGACCTCGAATATTCTTGGCGCTCGATCATCGAAGTGTTGGTTTGGTGAGTGGTCGCCTACGCCATGAGAAGACCACGAGGAAGCCCTCTGATACATGGTGACGGGGTCAATGGCCAGCCACACGGACAGGAACAACGAAGTTTGATAGGCATCACGAAAGGGGGGAATCGAGCCTTGAACCTTTTCAGGAAGACGAAGGCCAAAGTGAGAAGCAATGAGAAGGTTTCGAGTCCATTGGTATTGGCCCGGATGTAAGAGGCGGGCATCAAGGTCCGTGGTAAAGAAAATGACTCCGGGAAATTCCTTTCGCAAGGCTTGGAGGAGGAGCAGTTTGTCGTAGACATCTCCAGCCAAAATGCCCATGGCCTTAAAGCCTGGACAGTTTGGCCATGATCCTTCTCCCACCTTGTCCATACACTCTTCACGAATCTTTCGATCTTCATCTTTGATCTGTAATGCCAAACGCCTCAGATAGTCGAATTGGGCCGGGCCTTCGGGTCGTTCAAGACTCCTATTTATTTTAAACAAGTTCTGGGAAACGGTTCCGTCACCCTCGGATTTTACTCCAGAGGAATTCATGTTTTGCGGAAGCTCACCGTCAATTCCACGAAGGTAGCTAAAGCGATGGGCCCAATTCGGCCAGTCGACATCTCCCAAATTCTTGATCTTGGTTGAAAGATTAAGATCCTGAGGATTGTCAGTTTCCTTCACAAAGGTCAGTGGCAGTTTCCGCCCATAGAGCGTATCCCATTCCCCGATCAAGGCAATATGATCTCCGTTGTTAGGCTCCACCCTTCGTTTGTGTAATTCCTCTACCAGTTCCCTGGCCAACAATTCATCCGTTCCTATGATGCGATGCACATCAAAACCCAAAGACTTCATATACCCCCAGCACTCAGCTTCCGTAGAACACTCCTCCCTATCAATATTGAGACCTTCGAAAAGGACGGCCTCGGAAGCAGTTGCCGAATAGGAAAGGTACTGAATGGCTGTTGACCCCTCTGTGGCTTTATGTGAGGGAGGCACCATTCTGTGTCTTTCCAGAACTTCACTGATCATGGCGCGTAAGGTTCCGGAGTGGAACGGACCTAACACGGTAAATGACATGGTGGAATCAACGGAATCTTGCGGCCTTTGGTTCTTGTGAGAGACGGGGACCGAATCGTTCACAAAGGCCACGAGGCCTTCCATGGACGCCAATGGGTTTTTCTCCAGGTCTTGATCTTTAACCCATAAGACCAGCACGTGTTCTTTTGTCGTGTTCTCTGGTTTAAACCATTCGAGAGGCACATCAAGGGTGGGGCAACTCTCATCCCAGCAGGTATCTTTTCCTTGAAGCTGTGTGCGGTCCCACGAAAAATATCGGAAAAACTCCCCTTCCTCAGGGATATACCCGGCCTCTCCGAGAGCGGACACCACCGCGTAGCGATGTCGTAACCGGTATTCTGTTCCGGAAGCAAAGGGAGTGCCTTCTGTTACGACGATCAGGACTTTGAATGTTGGTGTGTGTTCCCCTATGGGCTTCGTGATCTCACGTAACTGACTGAGTAAATTATGGTGGTCCTTGGTCTCGGAACCCTTGAGAGAACTTTGGGGTGACGTAGCCACAGTCTGAGATTGGCTGGCAGTGGGTTCGGCATGTTTATGAGCCTTCACCGATGCGAAAGGGTCCTGCCACAGACGACTTTGAACCCGCTTGTCACCAACGATCACCGCCTTGCTTTGTTGTTCATTAACGGGCCGATCACTTTTAAAGGGTTGTTGGTAAAACAGAATGCCTCCCAGCACGGTGAGCAGAATCAATAGTCCTGTAACAGGAATTTTGGTGTCGTCGTTTTTTTCAGAAGCCATGAGTCACTCTCGAGTTTCCCCTGGTACTAGACAACCGCCGGATGAGGCTGTTCTGCTTCATCTCATTGGTGATGGATAAGGAAATATGTGTGGTTGAACAATTCATGACATCCAAATATAAACAATAACAGACATTGTGCGGTTCATAACCTACAGGAAACTCAAGATTCATGCGAGCGCAACGGAAGACCCTCTCGCCGCTGAGGGAACACATGACAAACCAGCAGAATTATAGAAAAAGAATGAAACAAAAGGAACGCCAATGGAAAATGGTAGATGTGTGGAGTGATAGATGGCGTATCCAATCAGATACGACTTTGTATCCAATCAGATACGTGATCCTGTCATTCTTTGAAGGAACGCACTCCCGTCCTTTGTATAGGGAGAACGTTGCTGATCAGTCCATAATATGCCAGGGAAACCTAAACGGTGTGTGCAGATTGAAGAAGCATGTGTTGTGGGTTTCATCGTCGAAACGATCCGTAGGCCTGTCAAGCCATTATCGACAACGGCCAGGCGCAGGATTTACCTAGCCTTACTCCGTGCAGTTCGCTACTTCGGCCCGATGGCCTGACAACGAAGCCGCAAGCCGGCAAAACCGCCGTCGCCATAGGAGGTCTCGAAGCCAATGGCGATGGCCTCAGCCCACGCGTTGACCGGTGCCAGGCCGGTTACAAGAATCGCCATGATCCCTCGCGTACTAACCATAGGTTTCATCTCGGGTTCGTGCTTGTGATGATTCTTGGAAATGTACGTCAGACAAACTTCCAGGACATCTGTTCAAAATGATCTTTGAGAATCGCGGAAGAGATCTCTGTCAGGAGGGTTATTCCTTCTGACCGGTTTTTTTAATGATGTGGTACCCGAATTGGGTTTTGACTACCGGGCTCAGACTGCCATGTCCCAGGCGTTTGACCGCATCTTCAAAGGCTTTGACCATTTTGCCGGGACCAAACCACCCCAGATCACCACTTTTGCAACCGCTGGGACAGGTCGAGAATTCTTTCGCCAACTCGCCAAATTTTCCGCCGGTTTTCAGACGTTTTCTCAGGTCGTCGGCTAACCCCTTTTCTTTCACTAAAATATGACTGGCTCTCCACTCCATACGTTCTCCTTTCAAACCTTGAATCACAATCGGGTAAACAGATCCACTTCCTATTTACTGTGTAAAGTATACGATGCTCAATGAAAACATGTCATCTCGAATGTGATGACGGCCCCGACCTGTCAGTCTGAGATGCGTCTCATGGCTTGGGGAGCGTAGAGGTGATAGATGCCGGCGGAGTAAAAACTTCGTTCACATCACTAAAGGAGCCTCCCGGAGTCGGCCCGCCACTTATGACGTATATGCGGTCATGCATTACCGCCGACCCGAGGCCGTGACGTCCAGTCGGCATCGGTGCCACGGTCTGCCAGGCGTCATGTGCCGGATCATACGCCTCGTTTTCACGAAATGTATCCTCCTCCTTTTCGCCGCCGAATACATAAATCCGACCACCAACCTCTGACGCGGTGATTCCACTGCGGGCGGTCGGAAGATCTGCGGCCCGCGACCAGCGGTCGGTGACGGGGTCATATACTTCCGTGACAGAGAGATTCTGCCGATAGTCGCCGTTCAGTCGTCCGCCGATGGCATACACCTTACCGGACACGGTTGCGGCCGCAAGATGATCGCGAGGGGTCGGCAGCGGCGCTCGCACCGCCCAGGTGTTGCGCTCAGGATCGTAGACTTCCACTACCGCGGTATTGGCGTTCTGGTCGTAGCCGCCGATGGCATAGAGCTTTCCGTCGTGCGCTGTCACCGCCAACGCCCCGCGAGGGGTCGGCATGGATGCGCGCTCGGCCCAGGTGTCCATGGCTGGATCGTAGGCGTACACCGTGGCAACGGGTTGCCAGACGCTGAACCCCGATTGCTTGTACCCGCCGATAACATACAGCTTGCCGCCTGCCACTCCGATACCGACATGGTGTAGGCCCACCGGCATTGGCGCTCTGGATGTCCATCGATCTGTGGCAGGATGGTATGCTTGGAGGGATGGTGTGATCCCGAGATTGATGAAATTGCCGAAACCGGGCTGCTCAAACCCGCCCACGACGTAAATCTTCTCGTTCAAGGTCGCGGCTGCTACCTCAGTCCGCATCGTCGGTGCAGGCGAGGCCGTGTGCCAGACACCCTGATCCGCCTCCGGCTGCATCGATTGAGCAGATACCGGCGGCACGAGGAGCCAGAGCGCAGTGAGGAACGACAGGAGGACTGCCGCAGGCGTGACCATGGGAACGGGGCGTAGGTTTACTGAGAACACCTGGTGTCGCATGGCCGGAATTATACCCAATCGAGGAATGCAAAATCTTTGATATGCGTCATTTTCACAGCCCGCGGATAACATGAAGCCAGTCCCACAGCCCATCATCTTAAGGTTGGCGTCCATCCTCTGCAATGAGGCCAGACGGGGCGTCAATGGTTTTGGCCACTTTTGCCGAAACAAAAGTGGCTCGGCTGCCGGACGACATCTGGCAAAGATCTTTTTTCCACCGTCATGCCTAAGGTTTGTCTTCTACAATCCGACGCCTGCCGGCTGGCTCAAAGGAGGGACGACCTTCTCAGCTAGTGCGGACCATGTCTGAGCCCTTCGAGTTGAGGCACCCTTACCCTCTGGGCTCCACCTGTCTGGTTGCACTGCGCAGGGCACCCGAAGGGCCATGGCACGGCCAACATGGTTTTGGGTTCTTTTGCCGAAACAAAAGGACCGTTTAAATCCCACGCACTTCTCCAAACATCCTACACGTCAGCATACGACCTCTCACTTTTTTTGCGAACTTTTCCCCAAAAATCGTGAGTTTGTCTCGCCACCTTCCCTGTCCGGCTGCTCTGTACGCGCAAGGGTGGGAGTGATTGCGCCCCGGTCTTACGAGATAGCATTCGTGTGGCTCCTCCAGTATATTAAGGAAGGCCATACTGTTCTCTCATTCCTAGCCAGTGGGACGAATCAGGAGGGTTGTCGGTCTTACGCAACGCAGGGAGGTTTGGGATGTTTGCTCAACGATCAACCATTGCAGGTGTGGGGGTGGCGGCGACTCTGGCGATGTGTCTGGCGCTGCCGGGAGTGATCTGGGCTAAAAACGGACCACAAGAGAACCAGCCGGGCCAACCGATTACTGACATTCTCCCGCACATCGACATCCTGAACGACAAGATGTCTGCCTCCTCCGAACCAGGCGGGATCGGTCGGTGTGGTGGGTCAAAGATGGGGGGACAGAAAATTTCCGGTGCAGACCGGTTTGTCCCGGTCCTCTATGGCGTCGCCTACTGTGACCGGGAAACGGGCATCGTGTGGGAGACCTCTCCGGAGGTGCGCGTCTTTAACTGGGCCGGGGCCATCAGCCATTGTACCACCCGCGAGGTGGGGGGACGGAAAGGTTGGGCATTGCCGATGCGGGAACAACTGGCGAGTCTGATGGATATCAATTCGGTGCTGTGCCTAGGTGGGGGACTCTGTTTACCGGATGTTCATCCGTTCCAAAACGTGCAGTCGGCCAACTATTGGTCGGCGTCGATAACCGGGGGCACTCCCACGTTCGCCTGGCTCGTAAATTATTTCCTGGGCGGTGTGTTCGTCACCAAGTTGGAGGGCAAAGGTCTCGCGTGGTGTGTACGCGATGGACAAAGCTCCGACGGCCAAGGGCTGGCCGCGCTTGTGGAACCCCACCATGACCATGAAGTGCTTGAGGTCATGTGGTAATAAGACTTGAAAAGAATAGGGGACAGAAACTCCCTTCGTCCGGTCTTCTATGGTTAGACGCCTGCCGGCTGGCCCAAAGGAGGGACGCTCGTCTCAGCTAGCGCGGACCCTGTCTGAGCCCTTCGAGTTGGGCCGCTCTTTGCAGAGTTGGTTTAATGAGGCCAGACGGGGCGTCAATGGTATTGGCCACTTTTGCCGAAACAAAAGTGGCTCGTCGTACAGGGACGAAACCCCGGCATCTACCCCCCATCACCCCCAGACAGTCGTTATCGAACACCCCGATTTCTCATAATTCATAAAAACTCGAATCCTATCCTCGCTTTGGAGAGACAGAGCGTCGACTAAGAAGATCCGCAGAAGTGGCACATATTGACCGGTTACCTGCTTCATGGTTAAATAATGAGGTCATTTTTTACTTTTTACGTATCCCATAAATTTTAAAAGAATGATCAAGAACTTTAAGGACAAAAACACCGAAGAGTTCTTTGGCGGGAAGGCGGTTAAGCCGTTTTCGGGCATCAAAAAGGTTGCTGAACGGAAACTGACCATGTTGGATAGTGCCACGGAATTACGTGACCTGTTGGCCCCTCCCGCCAACCGCCTTGAAAAATTAAAAGGAGATCGGGCGGGGCAGCACAGCATTCGCATCAATGATCAATGGCGGATGTGTTTTGTATGGAAGCCCGATGGACCCTACGACGTCGAGATTACCGATTATCATTGAGGAGACGGCAACATGGTAAAAAACGGCATGCGCCCGATTCATCCGGGAGAGATATTACTGGAAGAGTTCTTACAACCATCTGATCCCCCCCTCAACGCCAACACCCTGGCCAAAGCGCTTGGTGTCCCGGCCAACCGGATCACCGCCATCCTCAAAGGACAGCGAGGTATCACCGGCGATACGGCGTTACGGCTTAGTACGTTTTTCAACACGTCTCCTGAATTCTGGATGAATCTGCAGAAGACCTATGAGCTATGCCTGGCCGAAAAGGCCCTGCCCGCCAAGATTAGAAAAGACATCCAGAAAAATCGGGCATCTCTCGTGTCGGTCTAAGAGACCCATCCTAGCCTCAAGCAAGGTAACATTCCGCTTTTCGCAAAAAAACCCAAGGGGAATTTCTCGATGCTGAACTTGATGGCCGGATAGTACGTGTCATCACGCTTGCCGATAAAGTGATTACCGGGCCGAACCCTTGCATCTACTAAACATTCCCATCATTCAGACAATGGTAATCAGACATCCAACGCACCTCCTGCAGCTCTGCTCACGGGGCCAGCGCTCAAATCAACCGGCGGACCGTTGATTCGGCGCCTGCCGGCTGGCCCACAGGAGGGACGCTCTTTGCATCTGGCGGCCCTTGTTTGAGTCCTTCGGCAAAACTCAGGACAGGCCCTTCGAGTTGGGCCGCTCTTTGCAGAGTTGGTTTAATGAGGCCAGACGGGGCGTCAATGGTTTTGGGTCCTTTTGCCGAAACAAAAGGCCTGTCCTGAGTCGGGCCGAAGGAACCTCGTCGTCCGGGGGCGAAACCCCGGTCTCAATGACACGCTCGCATCGCTCACGACATTCGTCATCGGACATCCATCGTCTCCCTCTTCTTTTGTACGGAGGCTTCATGTCGAAGAGGCCTGAGAGGGGAGACACAGAGTCGGCCTTCCTCCTCTCATTCCGTCAGCCGGCCATGCCTGGGCCCCTAGCAATCTTCATTCGCATCCACGCGTTAAACGTAAAATCTCCCGTCCCTATTGCCATCAATATTTCCCTCCATATTCAGCCTCCTGCCCCATTCACCGATAAATACCATAAACACCACATTCCCAATTCCCACGCTCACCCTGAAAGCCAACACCTATGGACCAAGCCACCAGAACACGCATCGAACACAATATCTTTCCCCACGCGCATCAAGCCTGTGAACCATGGGACACCTTTCCGTGGCACGCAGGCCGGGGAGGAGCCATCGATACCCATGTGACGCATTCATCCCAAGCGCTGGCGATTGATGTCTTCGGCACCATCAAAACCGCATCTGATTGCGATGCGATTCTCGATGCCCTGGCCACAAACCTGGGGGTGCCGGCCGGCAGTCCCTGGGAGATCACATTGGAATGGCGCGCGCGCGCATCATTGCTCAATGAACCTCGTCCGACCCAAGTGGATGTCTATGCGGAAAATCCTCATTCCGTGATGCTGTTTGAATGTAAATTCACCGAGCAGGATGGAGGAGCGTGCTCGCAAACGGTGCGGCGCAATGGGTCCGTCCCGTGCAACGGAAACTATGCGCAGCAAGCCAAGCGAGAAATCGACATGACCAGTCGTTGCGCCTTAAGCGAAAAAGACATTCAGTATTGGGACATCATTCCGAAAGTCTTTCACCTCGATGCCGAAACAGATTATGAGCCCTGCCCATTCGCGGGACCGGCCTACCAATGGATGCGCAATCTCGTCGTGGCCTATAAGGTGGCGCGACAGAAAAATAAGCAACCGGCGGTGGTCATCGTCTATGCGGACAGCGCCGATCTGCCCATGGCCCAAAAGGTGAAAGCCCCTGAATGGAGCGAATTCACGCGGACGGTCAGACAGGACCAGGTCCCGTTCCACGTGCGGTCGTATCAAGAGATTCTGACGTGTGCACAAGAGACAACCAGAAACGGCAGTGGTGCGGACACTCTTTGGATAGAGTTACACGAATGGGTCAACAGAAAAATATTACGTATCAGTGAAAACCGGAGGAAACTACAGGGAAGGAGCCGCTCCAAACGAAAGACGATATCGCATGCTGGAAAATGAGCAGACCGCCATTCCAGCCGGATTGCTATCCCCCCCAAAACGCGTTCTGACTACTTTCGGGAATTCCTATTTGATGTAGGTCACGCCTGTCCCAGTTTTTCGCGAATGTCGGTCTTGGACATGCCCTTCAATGCTCCCTTCAGGTGTTTAATCGGCACTTCCGGT
>JBGSSO010000334.1:0-21328 GCA_041737015.1 Nitrospirales bacterium | reverse complement strand
CAATGAATTCAAAGCCTTCACCAAATCCCCAAGCGTAACGGAACGATCAACTTGAATCACTCGACCGTCCTCTTCTTGAACATCGGTTTGTACATCCGGGGTCACCACGGTTCTACCAGCACCCTGCCCGCCCCGCCCAATGAAGGCAGTCTCAGGTTGAGAGACATTAAACTGCGTTCCCACCTTAATGGTCAGATCGCCATGGGAAATGGCCATACTCGCCAACCGGACATGTTCACCCATGACAATCGTTCCTGTTCGTTCGTTCACCACAACCTTGGCCAGGACGTCTACATTCACATCCAACCCTTCAACCGCAGCAATCATTTGGACAATTTTTCCCTGAAACCGTTCGGGAATCCCCACTTGAATCTGTCCCGAACTAATTGCCGAAGCCACACCATCCCCAAGATGGGCATTAATGGCTTCAGACACCCGCAATGCCGTAATGAAATCAGCCTGATGCATCGTTAAAGAAAATTTCTCCCACGCTTGCATGTCCACATCCACCGCTCGTTCGACAATCGCTCCACCAGGAATAATCCCCCCGGATTGTTGATTTTTCTTCACTGTGGTCCCCCCAGTACCGGCTTCAAACCCCGATGTGGAGAGCGGCCCTTGCGCGACTGCGTACACCTGTTGATTGGCCGCTTTAAGCGGGGTCAACAACAACGTTCCCCCTCGCAAGCTTTTGGCATTGGCCATGGAAGAGACCTGGACATCCAATTTCATGCCCGGCCTCGCGAACGGCGGCAATTTAGCCGTCACCATCACCGACGCGGTATTTTTAGTTAACAATTGAATGGGATCAATATTGAGTTTAAGCCCCATGGTATTCAACATGGAAATAATGGCTTGCGCGGTAAATTGACCACCGACGACGGAATCACCGGTCCGGTCTAAACCAACAATCAAGCCATACCCAACTAACTGGTTTTCACGCACGCCTTCGATGGAGGCGATATCTTTAATCCGGGCCGCCTGAATTTCCCCCGGTATCGTTAAAGACCCGGCACTGACCATGAGCCATCCGCTGATCAAGAACAAGGCCACACCCCATCGGGAAAACCATGCTCGCCCGAATTTCATTGAAGCTTTTCTGCTATTACTAAACGAAGATGGACGAATCACCACATTCTCCTGTTAGGTCAAAGATAAAAAATGAGCTTAACCCAAAAGCCTAAAATGGTGTAATCCAGTTAAAAATTCTGGTGGCCCACCCCGGTCTCTGAACATCGTCCACCACTCCTAACCCGGTATAGGAAATGTCTGCATCGGCGACCTTGGAGGACAAGACCATGTTCTCCGTATCCAGATCGATCCGACGGACAATGCCTTTAATGGTCATCGTTTGCTTTTCACTATTCACAGTCACCTCACGTTTTCCTTGAATCCGGAGGTCGCCATTGGGAAACACTTCAATCACATTGGCGGCAATGGTGCCGGTTAAGGTATCTTCCCGGCTGGTCGACCCCTCTCCCTGAAAGTCATTCGAGGTACTGGCATCAATATTAAAATATTGAGCAAATTTCTGCATGGCAGTGTTGATCCCAAAGAGACCCCCGCCTACTTCAGCCGACAGATTGGCTTCTCGGTCCGCCTTGGTATTGGCTTTTTTGGAACCCCTGTGTTGTTCCACAATTTGCACAACAACGATATCCCCGATTCGACCGGCTCGTCGATCCTCAAACATAAATGCCCGCCCGTTCTCCGGATCCCACAATGAACCTAGGGAGGATGGTGAGTCCTTTTTATGGATATTCGGCTCCGCTTCGATCTGTGTCATCGTTTTTGGCTTCGAACAACCTGTCCAGCTACTCAGGATCATCAGGAGAGCAATTCCCCACACTCCGAGCCTGGTCATCAACCGTGTAACCCTCAAAATCTGACCTCCACTAGCCCTGAGGCCATGACCGTACCCAACACCTCGCGACCCGATGTCTGATTTTTAACAGGAATTGTTTCTCCCCTTTTACCAGCCGCTTTCGCTACTCCCACGGTCTGAACCAGCAGACCTTCACCCCTGACCTCAATCATCACCCGATCGCCCTTATGAATCATCGGCGGATAATCCAACATGATTTTTCGAATCGGTTGCCTTGGAGGCAATGGACGTAAGACCTGCTTTCCTATGACTTCGTCAAAATCAAGAATAAAATCATGTGTCAGTGAAGGGGCATCCACCATCATTAAAGACAGGTCCTCGACAGTCACAACCTCTTTCGGTTTCAACCAGCGGATTGGGGTCGCCACTTCGACTTGGGCCTTCACCTCCCCCACAACATTTACCGTTCGGAGAAATTGCTGATTAACAAAAATGCCAATTCGAAAGGCACGCCGTCCTGTCCTCCCGCCACCTGACCATTCTCCAATCTCAAGGTGGAGTTTTCCTTTGGGAACCTCAACCGATTGCTTGGGAAACAACACCCGAAACGACACCTGGTGATGCGAACGTCCATACCGGCGGGTCAGTTCGGCCACGATCACCCCCTCGAAATCTCTTCCATCCAGCGACTGACTATCCGGACGGACAGGTGTCGATGAGACAGACCCTTCCGCCCAGGCCATTCCTTCAAGTGTCCCCCACCCATGCCCCCACAGGAACAATCCCAATAATATAATGATGGTCATCAAAATCTTATCCTCTAACGTCTGAGTCCATTAACAACCTGCATCATTTCATCCGATGCCTGGATGGCTTTGGCATTCAGTTCATAGGCCCGTTGGGCAATGATCATATTGACCATTTCATCCGCAATATTCACATTCGATATTTCGAGAAATCCTTGCTGAATATTCCCAAACCCGGTGGAAAACCCTGGCGTGCCTTGCTGCGCAGGCCCTGAAGACGAACTCTCTGAAAATAAATTATTCCCCTGCGCAATCAAGCCTGACGGATTATCAAATCGGACTAATTGAATTTGCCCCACCTGCGTGGCTTGGGATACCCCGGGTAACAAGGCCGACACCGTTCCATCCTGTCCAATATCGACTTGGAGTGCCCCGGACGGAATGGTAATGCTCGGGATGAGCTGATCGCCGTCTCCCGAGACCACATTGCCCGTACTGTCTTGCTTAAAGGATCCCGCCCGCGTATACATCGTGGTCCCGTCTGGACGTGTGACTTGGAAAAATCCTACCCCTTCAATCGCCAAATCCAACGGATTCGTGGTTTGTTTGAGACTGCCTTGGACATATTCCTTGGCCACAGTGACCGGCCTCACCCCTAACCCGACTTGGATCCCGACAGGAAAGACTCCAACATTCGAAGCACTGGCTCCAGGCAGACGGGTGATTTGATAGAGAAGGTCCGCAAATTCTGCTCGACTTCGTTTAAACCCTGTCGTATTCACATTGGCGAGATTGTTCGCAATCGTGTCGATATTGAGTTGTTGGGCAAACATGCCCGTTGAAGCGGTATGCATCGCTCGAATCATTGTGGTCGCTCTCCCTTTCTATCCTTATGCGCTGGCCCCGAGAACATGGTCATACAGCAATAGGGGCATGTGGTATTTATCATTCGTATTTCGGATTATCCTTGAACCCGACCGGCTTGAATGGCTTGGGCCGCTAACTCATCCATGGCTTTAATCGCTTTTTGCATTTGTTCGTATTCTCTGGTCACTTTGATCAACTCAACCATATCCAGAGACGGATTGACATTGGATTGTTCCAACATGCCTTGATGCACGGTCGTCTGCTTATCCGGGACAACCTGATCGGGAACGGTCCAGAGCAAATTGCCCACCTTTGCCGTTTCTTGTCCATCGGCAATCTTATCCAACCGTAACTTGTCCACGACCTGATTATTGACCGAAAGTGTCCCATCAGCGCCAATCACCACTTCACCAGGCGGAAGGGTAATGGGCCCTTTCTTTCCCATGAGTGGATCACCGGTATGGGTCGTTAAGTTTCCATTCGCATTCCGATACAATTTCCCGCCACGGTAATAGCGCAATCCATCAGGCGTTTGGGCGACCAAAAATCCCTCACCTTCCAACCCTACATCTAACGGTTCCCCTGTCTGATATAAGGTACCCTGCGATCGATCTGGCGGAAGCGCATCCATCAAGGGAAACAAATCTATTCCAGCCACCGAAGGCCCTGAGGTTTGCCCCAGGATCGTAGCGAAGACCGGCTTGTCCTTTTTAAATCCCGTCGTATGCACATTTCCAATATTATGAGAGAGGACTTCCATGCGGTGTTCAAGTGTAATCGCCCCGGCTAAGGGCGGATAGATACCTCGGTTCATTACTTCCTCCTTGACGTGAATATACAAGGAATTCTGCAACGCATGTGCCAATAGGCTTTGGACACGGATTCTGACGAGAATTTCGAGGCAGAGGGACAGAATTTCCAAGTATGGTGAGTGTCTACTTCACAAACCCGTCACTAGTTGGGCCATAAAGGCAACTGTTGCCCATTGAACGATTCTTGCCTGAACTGCAACACTGGAACACACCATAGCCCATACCGGCATTACTTTCCCCATAGGCCTGATCCTGCCTAGCCAAGGGCAGAAATCGAGTCACGGGTAGTCCAGAAAATATTATCGGATCGTGAGATAGATTCTAGGGAAGGTAGGGGTGTGAGGAAGCGGCGTCAGATCGGGTATCCTTCAGCACAATGAGTTCTACCCGACGGTTGGAAGCTTGTCCCTCTGGAGTATCGTTTAACTCAACAGGACGAGTTCCTGCATAGCCGGTTGAAGACAATCGGTAATCCGCAAGTTGATGATGGTCGATAAAATACCGAACCAAAGTATTGGATCTGGCAGTAGAAAGATCCCAATTCGAGGGATAGAGCGATGATCGAATCGGCTGATTATCCGTATGCCCTTCAACTGCAATAAAATTGGGTAATTCTTTGACGAGGCTGGCAATGAGATCAATAAATTCTTGGATTTGTGGATTCAGCCTGGCACTTCCACTTTGAAACAGCGCGTCGTCTTTGATCCGAATATTTAACCCACGTTCCGTCGAGGTGATTTGCACCCCTTGAGGAATGTTCGCGGCAGTAATGGCATTGGCCACGCTTAAAAAGGCCCGAGCATTTTCCGCTGAAGAAGATTTCACTTTCACCTGAATGGGAGTATTTTTGTTTATGGGGAGACTCACGATTGAAAGTTCCCCCACGGTCTTTTTGTTATTAAAGGAACTCACCAGTGATTCGCTGAGGACCTTGAACTTCCCTTCATTGACGGAAGAGACAGAGTACATCACCACAAAAAATGCAAACAACAAGGTAATAAAATCGGCATACGAGACCAGCCACCGTTCGTGGTTTTCGTGTTCCTCGTGTTTTTTTTTCACATGTCCCCTCGTACCAACAGTCTGTCCATCAGCTATCTACTTTTTCTTTTTTTCCGACGATGGCAAAAATCCACTCAACTTCTCTTCAATCATTCGGGGATTCTCCCCGTGAGCCACGGCCACAAGACCTTCAATCACCATAATTTTCCCGATGATCAGAGTCTTGGCCTTTAACTTGATTTTACTGCCCATGGGAAGAAACAAGAGGTTGGCAGCTCCCACCCCATAGACGGTGGCCACAAATGCAACCGCGATCCCGCCACCCAACGCTGAAGGGTCGGCCAAGTTTTCCATCACATGGATCAGACCCAATACGGCACCAATAATCCCCACACACGGCGCATATCCGCCGAACGCTTCATAAACCTTACTCGTCGTCGCAAATTCTTCTTCAAAAATTTCGACTTCCACTTCCAGTATTTCTTTTATTTTGTGAGGCTCCGTTCCATCGACCACCAACTGAACACCCTTGGCCATTAACGGATCCGGCAACGATTTTATTTGCCCTTCCAAGGCTAAAAGTCCTTGTTTTCTACTGATATTTGATAACTCCACGATCTTGACAATAATGCCCTTCATATCCACACTCACATTTCCAAACACCATGCCCGCACTGGAAAGAGCTTTCAGAAAGATTGGAAGGGGGAATTGCAGCATCACCGCACCTAAGGTACCTCCCATCACAATCAAAAATGCTGTCCCTTGGAGAATGGAACTTAAATGCCCGCCCTCCAGATGTTGCCCCCCAACAATGGCCCCCAGGGAAACAAGGATACCTAATACCGATAAAATATCCATGATGGACTGCTCTTTTCCTTATAGTTAGATCGGATTACTAAACAAGCGCTCAAGATCCAGCAACAGCACCAAGGACCCATTCACCCGTCCTACCCCTTTATGACATTCCTCAGCTCCTCCTCGGCCATTAGGGGGTGGAGATTCAATACATTTCTCAGATAAACGTAAGACTTCTTCGACGGAATCCACGATAAATCCTAAAATCATATGCCCGACTTCCACGACTACAATTCGAGTATCCTTAGTGGGCTCCGTCTCAGGCAGACCAAAGCGATCACGAAGATTGATAATCGGAATGACTTTTCCACGCAAATTCACCACCCCTTCCACATAGTGGGGAGCATTTGGAACCGGAGTGATTTCCAGCATACGAATAATCTCTTGAACCCCCAGGATATCAATGGCAAAGACCTCATCCCCCAACTGGAAACTTACCAGTTGAAATACAACACCATCTTCGTCATCACAATCATCTTGTGGTAAAATTTTCATCAAAGCTTGCTGCATAACCCGTGTCCTTCTAGACCCATCAAGAATCTTTCCCCAGTACCGTTCTAATCTAATGGGAACCCATGCCTAATCGGCATTGTCAAAACTTTTTTCCCTCCTAAGCACTACAAGAATCTGCCCATTCTCTGAGCTCACTCTCGACCTCCTCCCACCAGTGGCATCCATTTCATCCATCCGGGTAGTCCATTGCTGGCGAGTGCAATCCCCGATGGTTCACCATTTCCCAATTGTCCACCAACAATTTTCGAATTGCGTGCCGTTCGTTCTTATTGACCTCCATCAGCACGAAATCGGTTTCCTTGGAGGCAGGTGAAAATTTGCGACAAAGTCACACAAAAGCCCACATTTTCCATCAACGCCCATCATCCGTGCCTTGAGCCTTCAATATTTGCTCTGATAGGGTTAACACCATAATTACTTCATTATCATGCATCGAAATAAAGGATTCATTAAATGGACGGACTAGCCAGCTCTCAAGCCGATCGATTACTCCTTGATGCCAAAAAAGCCATCCTGCAAGAACAACATCGACGTTTTCAGGACCTCCAACTGGAAGGCCGCTGGGATGATGCCTGGAAACAATTACATATCACCTTGGCTTGCGCTGCGGATTTACTCAAAGACTCCGTTACCATGTTAGAACAGGTTGTTGCCAAAAAGAAGTTTCCTCCCCCGAACTCGACTGACCAATCGCCTGGGCTCAACGATTCAATTAACCAGAACCCCCCGTCGGTCCGATAGGGCTGTTTGACCAGCCACTGGCATGGGGATCTTTGAGTTACACCTTAAATGTTCCGACCAACTGCTGAAGATCCTCAGCCAACGCACGTATATCGTGACAAGCTTTTGCCGTTTCAAGAACTCCACTCGCTGTCTGACGGGTCGCTTGGGTCATGGAATCTAAATCGCTGGCCATTTGTCGGGTTGCCGTGGATTGCTCTCCGTTAGAATTGGCAATTCCTTGAATCATTCCCGCCGTGGCATTGATCATAGAATGAATACTTGCCAACGCCTCTCCGGTTTTATTGGCTAACTCTACCCCCTGGCCAACTTGGCTTGTCCCCTGTTCCATCGAAGAAACAGCACTCTTAGTATCCTTCTGAATTTGCCGGATCATATCCCCAATTTCCTTAGTCGCCTTAGTTGTCCGTTCCGCTAATTTCCGCACCTCATCGGCAACTACCGCAAACCCTCGCCCTTGTTCTCCGGCACGAGCAGCCTCAATTGCTGCATTGAGCGCCAATAAATTAGTCTGATCGGCAATCTCTTCAATCACGCGAACGATTTCTCCAATTTGGTCCGAAGACCGTCCAAGCGCAGTAATAATGTCGGCCGCCTGAACTACCGCCTGAGAAACCTGTTGCATGCCCATCACGGTTTGATTCATCTCTTCTTGACCGCCTCGCGCTGTTTTGGCTGATTCCTGAGCAATTCGTGCCGCTTCTGTAGAACTTCGCGCCACTTCTCGCGCAGTCCTTGTCATTTCCTCCACCGTGGAAGCCGACTGAATCACGCGGGCATCCTGCCCTTCAGCAGTCTGAACAACCTCCTCCGCCGTCGTGGAAAGCTGAACGGTGGAACCCACCAAACAATTTGTCGCATGCTTGACAGACAACAACGCCAACTGCATTTTTTCAATAAACGAATTCAGGGTGTGACTAAGTTCCACGATTTCATCAGACCCCTTTCCAACCAACACTCGTTTCGTCAGATCACCTTCGCCCTGTGCAAGGTCACGAAAGATGACCATTAAGGCATGAAGAGGTTGCAGTACAACCCGATGAACCAGCCAGTACACCGCACCCAAGAAAATGACGATGGCTCCGATCATCCACATCCCTGAATGGAGCACCGAACTGAGCATCCCCTCTGTGGCCTGCGTTATCGGAATTGAAAGGGATAACACGCCAAGCACATCTCCCAAGTTTTTCCCGACATGACAACTTACGCAGGCCTCCACGGTAGCCACATCAGCGCTCGCCCGTCGAAAAAAGGGAACCCCGTTGATCGTCTCAATTTCGCTAACAATCTTCGCCCCATTCTTAATTAGCTCAAGAGCCTTTTGTTCAAAGGTATCTTTCGGTGCATTAGCAGGATTCATCGGCTGATCGCTCACGAGCCGAGCCTGGTATACCCACACCACCCCCAAACCCTGGCCGATTTCCTGTATGGCAGTGGCGGGAAAAGGAATGGCATCGGGGTCTTGCTCATGATCACGAGACACATGCAGGTTGGGGCCCATGGACGATTGTTTTAATTTCCCCACATAATTTTTGGGAATATAGGCTCTCGTGACTTCAAATTGTGCTTGAATAATCTTTCCTTGTTCTTCCAAAAGCATCTGCAACCGGCCAAACTCTTGTTGGTAAATCACTCCTAGGCCACAGACAATCATTCCGACGGCTAGGGTCCCCAGAAATAATACGAATTTAGGACCGATTTTTAAGCGCTGCATACACTTCCTTCACGAGGGACACATTGAACAAAGAATGGCATTAATTTTTTAGCGTAAATCGACTAAGAGATGTTTGAAGGTCCTCCGCCAATGCCGCAAACTGCTTGGTTGCCGTCGCCACCCCCTGAATGTGGCTTTCATTGTCCTGACTGAGTTGCGCGACCTGTTGAATACTCGAAGCGATTTGCCCGGAGGCCGCAGACTGTTGTTTCGTGGATTGGGCGAATTGTTGGATCATATCCACCACGCGTTGGACCCCTTGAACAATCTCTGTCAATCGACTCCCGGCTTCCCTTGCCAGCGCCATTCCGGTATACGCTTCCTGCGTTCCCGCTTCCATCGAACGAACTGCTTCATGAGTCCCTGCCTGTACGGATTCGATGACCGTGGTGATTTCTTTTGTTGCTTTCCCTGTTCGCTCGGCCAGTTTCCGCACCTCATCGGCGACTACCGCAAACCCTCGTCCTTGGTCCCCTGCCCTGGCAGCTTCAATAGCAGCATTGAGCGCCAATAGATTTGTCTGTTCCGCGATATCTTCAATCACTCCGATAATGTCCCCGATATCCTTGGAGCGTTGCCCCAAATTTTGAATACGGCTGGCGGATTCCTGCATCCGGCTTGAAACCGATTCCATCCCGTGAATAGAGGAAACGACAATGTCCACACCCCGAACAGCTGAATCATTGACCCCTGTGGCCGTCGAGGCGAGGACTTGGGTATGACGCACCATATCGTCTGCGGTGATGGATATTTCTTCAAAGGCCGCTGCAACCTGAGTGGCTTGATTAACTTGGGATTGGCTAGCCTGCACGACCTGATGGCCAACCGAAGACAACTGAACCGACGCCTGAGACAGGGAGTAAGCAACGTTCCGGGTTTGCAAAAGCATCCGACTTAATTGATCCAATAAGTTATTCAGAGCTAAGCCCATTTGCCCTAATTCGTCTTGAGTCTTCACGGGTACCCGATGGGTTAAATCCCCTTTCGAGGCTTTTGCCGCCACTTCCCACACGGGTTTCAATCGGCTCACCACTTTTCTTCCCATAAAAATTCCAATGGGGACAACTAGGAGAAGACCCAACATCATCTCCAACAGGGTTTTAATTGTCAGACTTGTGACATGACTAAACGCTTCAACCTCCGGAACTTGCACTAACACGGACCAATGCATTCCCAGCGATTTGACTGCCCCTGAGGTTGGACTATAACCAATCACTTGAATTGCCTGTTTCCCTGGGTGAAAGGTTTTGGTGTGTCCGGATTGGCTCTGAGCGGCCCATTGTGCGACACCAAATCCCAACTGAGCCGGAGTGGTTTTAAACACGACATTATCTAAATCGTGGGTTACCTCTTCGGTTCCATGGACAGCCGGAGTATATTCCATCAGTGTCAAACCTTGACCATCCTGTAGAATAAGCTCCGCATGGGGAAACCCGGCTTTTTTTAAATATTGGTATGCCTCTTGAAAAAAAACTTCAATCTTTGAAAACTTCATGCGATGGCTCCCATACCCAACCACCCGCCCTTGAGCATAGAGAGGAACCGAGAGTCCAATGGTTAGCCCACTCTCTTGAGGAAAGAGTGTTTGCACATCCCGATCCAACATTACGCTTTCCACAAAGACCTCATGGCTCACATTTCCTGGTGAAGAGGACTGTGGGGAGCCTACCCTTTCCCCAGTCTCTTGGAGAGCCCGAAACCACGGAGTCGTTCCGAAATTTTTTTCATACAGTCCTTTCGTTAAAAGAGGTCGGCCTTCCGCATCTTGATCGTTCACGGCGATCAGATTACCATCCAGATCAACCACTTGAACCAAGGAATACATCCCGGTTGCCTGAACATAGGCATTCAATCCTTTAACCAATTCGTGTGAAGGCCTGACAGCTTGGTCCCATAGCAACGCATTAGCAAGGACGGGGCTCTGACTCAAGGTCTGAGCATCGGCAGAACGCTCAGCGAGATAGAGATGAATTTTCCCAATAATCCCTTCTGCTACGTCTTGATAGTGAGCCCCAACCTCCTCTTTCATGACCTCTACAGTCTGAAACAACGAAAGGACTTGAATACTCAGAGGTATCAGCGAAAAGAACAGGAGAATCAAGACTAATTTTGTCGTAATGCCCACCTCCCACGTCCGCCTCATCATTGGTAACCTCTTCTTGATCTATTCATGGTCCTCGATAAATAGCCGAATATTTTAATCCTGACATCCAACGATCAATCTTTCCTTTACGATCGAACTAAATTTCCTTGAGGCTTTCCGAGATGTTCAACCAATTTGTCCCGAAGGTCTGTTGGATGAAATTTTGTGACGTAATCTGTCACACCCAAGATCTTCCCTTTATCCCTATTGCACTGACCAGACAAGGAGGAATGCATTAAGATTGGAAGCCCCTGCAAGCGAGAATCTTCACGGATAGCTTTCGTCAGCGAAAATCCATCCATTTCCGGCATTTCTATATCGGTGATCACACCCACCACAAAGTCAAAAATGGTATGGTCGGTTTTTTCACCCAACTCCGCATATCGACGCAACCGGGTGAGCGCCTCTTTCCCGGTCTGTGCCTCTTCATATTTCATGCCCAACCGTTCCAAGGTTTTAGTAATTTGTTTTCTGGCCACAAGTGAGTCATCGACTACCAAAATAGGTTTTCCGGCTAATGCATCATGCCGCTCGATGCCCACAAAAATTTCCTCTTCACTTCGTGGATGTAATTCAGCCAATACCTTTTCCACATCCAGAATCAGCACCATCCGATCATCCTCCAATTTAGTAATAGCCGTGACCGCCCCTTGCCGGCTGGACTGCACCATTGGTGGAGGAATTTGAATACGTTCCCACGACATACGAATAATCCGGTCAACGCCGGCTACCAAAAATCCTTGTTTGCTATCGTTATATTCCGCAATAATCAACTTAGCCCCCGCAGGATCCATCGGTCCGAGTCCAATCGCCTGCTTCAAATCAACTAAAGCGATATTTTCTCCGCGGAGATTCACCAGACCAAGTATTCGAGGATCGGAGTCCGGAATTTTCACCACCGGTGGGACCTTCATGACTTCGCGAATTTTAAATACATTAATTCCGTAGGTCTCATCGGTCCCCAAATGAAACATTAAGAGTTCCATCTTATTGGCCCCGGCCAGCCCGGTCCGTTGGTCAATTTCTGCCATCCATTTTGCCATAACTCTTTCCTCAATCCCCCACTTACGACAGCATGTGCAACTCTCCAGCTTTCGCCCTTGTGGGGTTGCCGATCTAGCTAGAAAAATCCATGCCCTCTCAAATTCATCGCACCATCGACCGATTAACGCATACCGGTATAGGTTGAGGTTTGCACTTCCCGCACTAAATCACCCATATCCAATATCAATACCACCTTGCCATCTCCCGTAATGGTCGCTCCCGCCACGCCTTTGACGTTACTCAAAAATTCTCCCAACGACTTAATCACCACTTCCTCTTGCGCTCGCAATCGATTCACTACAACACCAAACTGCTGTTCTCCGATCTTCACAACTACAACATAGCAATCAACATTAGTGCTGCCTCTGGGAATATGAAAAGTTTCAATCAGATCCAGAAGCGGAAGAATACGTTCTCGAAGGTTCAGCACCGCCTGCCCATTCACGGTTTTAATATCTTCCTTGGTGACTTTTACGGCCTCAACTACCGAAGCTAATGGAATGGCAAAAGTGGCACATTCCACCTCCACCATCAGCGCTTGAATAATGGCAACAGTCAACGGAAGCTTGATCGTCACGCGACTCCCTTGCCCCTGATCGGAATCTAACTCCAAACTGCCGTTCATTCGACTAATATTGGTGCGAACAACATCCATGCCCACACCACGACCCGACACGTCACTCACCTGATCGGCAGTACTAAATCCCGGTAGGAAAATCAAATTCATAATATCCCGAGGACTCATGGATTCCAATTCGGCTTGAGCCACCAGCCCATTGGCCATAGCCTTTTCGGCAATTTTCTCAACTTGTAATCCACGCCCATTGTCTTCAACCCGAATCACAATACTGTTACCTTCCTGCTGGGCGGACAATCGCACATATCCTTCGGGGCCTTTACCCTGTTGTTTCCGATCAGCCGCCGTTTCCAAGCCATGGTCCATCGAATTTCTCACCAGATGCACCAACGGACCACTTAATTCGTCAGCCACGGACTTGTCGACTTCGGTATCTTCTCCCTCTAATTCCAACCGCACTTGTTTACCAAATTTACCGGCTAGGTCGCGAACCAACCTGGGAAATCGTGAAAACACCTTGCGAATAGGGACCATCCGTGTTTTCATAACCGCCAATTGCAAATCGGAGGTCACCAGATTCAATTGCGCCAATGTGAGGCTTAATTCTCGGACAACGGGATTGGTCTCATATGACTCCTCAAGCCCATTCCCCAGCTTAATAAGCCGGTTTCGACTCAAAACTAGTTCTCCCACCAGATTCATGACATGATCTAGACGTTTGGTTTCGACCCGAACCGTTTGGTCTTCTTCTTTTCCACTTGATGGTTTGTCGGCCGGAGCATTGGCAGCGAGAACCGTTCGGTTCGCCGCTTCTCTCATCTTATTTAACACGTCAGATAATCCAGCCGGATTCTCCGAAATGGCGGGTGGTTCCGGCACCCATTCAATTCCTCCCAGGCCCTTAAGCGCCGAAAGCCCCGGAGGAGCAGACAAGGGAGAGGTTGGGGGAGGCCCAGCCATGGAAGATGCCTGGGGGGCTGGAGAAGACTGAGAAAACCCAGAGACGGCGGCCTCCATTACCTCTTTCTGAGGAGAAGGGACTGACAACATCAGATCTTCGGCGCTATCCATCGTTAAGGCCAATTTATTCACAATGGCCTGAGTCTCGACATGAGAATCTTCTCCGGTCTCTCGAATGTCGGACTGGAGCATTTTCACCGCATCCACAGCTTCCAGAATGATGTCGATAACGAAAGGAGAAACAGCCATCTCTCCCTGACGCAGCTTGTTCAACAAACTCTCAGCTTGATGCGCCACTTCAACCAAATGGGTGAACCCCAAGAACCCGGCTGATCCTTTCATGCTATGCATACACCGGAAAATTTCGTTGAGCAATTCGGTATTCGATGGTTCTGTTTCCAGCTTCACGAAATGTTGGTCAAGCGCCTCCAGCATTTCAGAGCTTTCGGCCAAAAAGTCGTTGAGTATTTCCTTCATTTCATCATTCATTGAATCCCCGTTCTCCGCTCCTTGACTTTTTTCTTGCAGAACACCTCGCACTCCGAGTTATTGAGCATGGATCATCAGGACATCCCATATTCGGACATAATGTTATCAACAAGATCTTGTTGAAGAGCCGTGGATTTTGATGCATCCAACTGACGCAGCATTTCATAGCCACGACCTTCACCCGGTGATCCTGCCCCACCCTTCTGTTGTTGAATCCCAAAAATCACTACCAGCTTTAATATTTTATGTTGAATTTCATTTAAAACCGTTACAATCTTCGCCACGCGTTGAGCCACGAGATCCTGGAAGGACAACGCGACATGAATATTGAGCAATCGTCCTTCATCGGATTTCACTATTGCCAAAATGGCATCAAGATCCCTCACCGCTCTCCCCGCTACATTGGCCCGTAATTGTTCCAGCTGATGTTGAATCACCTCTCTGTTCCGTTCCAGCTCTTCAGTCAGGCTGAGTACCTGATGAGTTCCTTCTTCAGTCATCCTGGCAAGATCATTTAAATGTGAGGTGGCTTGAGGAAGTTGATCTGAAGTGGAAATCACGGGGGATTCCATTTCCCGAATTGTCCGGATAATGACTTCCACATACTTGGTTAACTCCTGCATTTCCAAGTTAACCAGCTGTTCTTTAGGCAAATCCGCCCCAGCTATTTCTTCATCGCCGCGCACCTCAGTGTCAATCGGCCGATCCACAAGCATAAGGTCTCCTTTTTATCGTAAAGTCCGGAAAAGCCTCTGGCCCGCCATTACGTTTGAACCGACTGAGCATTGGTAAATATTTTTTCTAATTTTGCCTGCAGCACTTCTGCGGTGAACGGCTTGACGACATAATTGCTGACCCCGGCCTGGACCGCCACAATCAAATTTTCCTTTTGGGATTCAGCGGTGACCATCAAAAACGGGAGGGCTTTCAATTCCGCATCGGCTCGAATTGCCCGCAAAAGGTCAATCCCTTGCATTACAGGCATATTCCAATCCGACACCACCAACCCAAAACCTCCGGCTTTTAGCTTTATCAAGGCGTCCTGCCCATTCTCAGCTTCCATGACGTCAATAAAACCGATTTGGCGTAACACGTTTTTGACAATCCGACGCATGGTAGACATGTCATCAACCACCAACACTTTGATCCCGGTATCAATCATGATGCACTCCTTACATATTGGGTCATGAAATCCCAAACAATTTCGTTATCTCGCATCGAAAAAACCATTGCTTTAACCGCACCCATCCAGGGTTTTGGAAACATACGTGGTATATTCGAAATTCGGTTCACTTCTCTCCATTCTTTAGCCGTCACTGGATTTTTCGCGATGAGTCCACGTTCTTTACTGGCAGGCGATTCGATGTCTATCCGGCCAATCGAGAATACCTAAAACCTATGAAAATGGATGTTCCCGTGATAGGTGTTTTTCGCAAATCAGGTAGCCAGGATATTCAAAAAGGACCAGAAGCCGCGACGCAGGAAACATTCAGATCAGACAGGCATGATGTAATGAGATGGGAAGGTTCTACAGAAAGAAGAGTACGAGGGCTGAACATTGAATTTTCTGATCACTTTCAATGCCCATCAATAAGGTTCCTTGCTCATTCCGGGGCATCTTGCCCTCAGAATATGAGCAGGTGTTTCATCGGGCGTTCTCAATACCCTCTCTTGCAAGAGAGTTAACTGCCGCTAGAAAGTCTTAATTCAAACTAAACCGGTCACGTACCACTTGTTGAGATCCAGAACCAACCATCACGGACTCGCCTCCGGCATTTTGCACCCAGGCTTCGATTTCCTCACGAACAAAACGCCAGTGTTTACCAACTTTATGCCCCGGGAGTCGACGTTCTCTGGCTAATTTGTAGATCGTCGATTTTGGCACTTTCAAAAACGTCGACACTTCACTCAAGGTCAGCAAATCTTTCATTGTGGCACCCTCATTAGAGTTTGGTCATTAATGCTTGTGGTATCGGACTGATGATGTGAAAACTTGAGACTTCTTCCCTGATAGTAGAAACTCGTACACATCTCACCAACTGATCTCCGCTTTTGAAGCATGGTCCTTTCGTGCATGTAGGGCGTGGGGAAAACCGTCATTCCTGTCCATTTAAAAAGGAAAAAGTCGCTGAAACACACAGTTTAATTGCCTGACATTTTGCTCCAATTCAATCACAGCAGTATGAAGATCTGAAAAAGTGACTGAGACGGCTAAACGTTCAAGTTGTTCAGCCTGTTTTCCTTCCTTCGTAGCGTATACCGCACTCAGGGCACCCTTTATCTGATGGGCTAGCCTTTGGATCTCTGAACGATTCCGCTTATCAATGGCTTGATGCATTCCCTTAATCAGATCTGGAGTTGTCGCGTTAAAAATGTTAAGCAAGGAATACAGCAGCTCTTCATCTCCTTCCATGGCGAGCAACGCGGCTGGGACGTCATAGAGTTCTCCGTCCGCCTGAAGCTGAGTAGAAGTTCCCTCCTGATGGCCGGATCCTGAATCTCTGGTGGCAATCGTTTGAGTCCTTGTCCGATCAGCATAGGCATTTGTCTTGGATGAGGTCGAGTCCTTTGTTCTGGGAACGAATCCCACCCATTGCTTGAGTATCCGTTCAAAATCTCGTAAATGAACCGGCTTGAAAAGACAATCATCCATCCCACTCTTCAGACAGTGTTGTCCGTACTCAGGAAGGACATGGGCTGTCATCCCAACAATCGGAATATGGGGAACCGGAGGAGAGGCCAGACCCTGATGGCGATGCCAATAGGCAGCTGTATGGACAAATGTTCCAGCATGCTCCAGCTCCCGAATCTTTTGAGTAATTGCTAACCCATCCATATCAGGAAGCTCCCAATCCATTACAATGAAATCGACCTCTCTGTCTTTCAACAGAGCCAACGCTTGGCTCCCCGTGCCCACGATCGTCACCTGACATCCAAGTTTGCCCAACATACCCGCTGCGACTCGTTGATTCACCGGATTATCTTCTACAACCAATACCAACGGTTCTTCCTGATCGTTTTTGGGGCAAGGCTCTAGAGACTCGTTGTGTCTCGGAACCCTTTCCACCGGATATTCTTCAAAAGTTCTTGGTAATTCGGCCTGCCCCAGATGGCCCGTTTCGCCTAATAAGCATTGAAAAAATTGCTTACGGTGGAGGGGAAGTGTGATCATCCCATCAAACTCCAACCTTGTTTCTTCATCATCCTTGTGATACCAAAAGGGCTTCAGACCCCAAACTTTGACGTCATGAAACAGTGAAGAGGATCGAATTCGTTCACACAATTCCCGAACAGTCGCTTTCTCCAGACGATCACTCAGAATAACCCCCGCGACGGGACAGTCCGATTCGTGGACACTTTCGAACAAGGTCTTCGCTTCCTGAATGCTGTCTACCTGCACAACCTTGACACGCACTTCTTGAAGAAATTGTGCCATCACCCACCCTGACGAGTCCTGGAGACCGATCACCCAGATCTCTTTGCCAGCAAACGATATGGCCTCCGTGCATGGGGCATGAGCCGTCCGTGATGCCCGACAGGGAATGTCACACCAAAATGTCGATCCCTGATTTGGTTGACTCCTTACCCCGACGGTCCCGTGCATCAGCTCCGCTAATTGCTTGCAAATTGCTAATCCCAACCCGGACCCCCCAAATTTTCGGCTCATGGAACTATCCGCCTGGGTAAACACGTGAAAAATTTTTTGCTGAACCTCCTCTGACATACCAAGGCCGGTGTCTTGGGCCGACAATTGAATCCAAAACCGAGTCTCTTGGTCCGGATCACCGGAAGGCTCATTAAGCCCATCCAGGGAACCATCACCCTCGGGACTCGCTGGATGAACTAGCGAACCGCGCAGCAAGACCGACCCCTCCATCGTAAATTTCAGCGCATTGGAAAGATAATTACAAAGAATTTGTCGCAAACGATGAGGATCGCCTAACAGCTCAGAGGGCACATCCCGGTCAACATAAGCCGCCAAGTCCAAGCCCTTTCGATGAGCCCGCTCTGAAAAGAGATCGACAACCTCCTCAAGTAAAGACGTTAAATTGAACCCGATGTTTTCCAATGCCAATTGGCCCGACTCAAGTTTTGAAAAATCTAGAATATCATTGATGATTGTGAGTAACCCCTCACCGGACATACGGATAATATTGGCACATTCCTGTTGCTCCCGATTCAAAGATGAATTAAGCAATAACTCCGCCATACCAATAACACCGTTTAAAGGTGTGCGGATCTCATGGCTCATCACAGCCAGGAAGGCTGCCTTTGCTCGAGTGGCGGATTCGGCTTTAATTAATGCGTTATCCAGTTCATGATTTTTCGCTTCCAGGGTATCCGCAAAAGCGGATAATTCTTCAGCCGCTCGCTTTGGTTCGGTGATATCCATGCCATAGCCTCGAAGAAATCCGAATTCCGCATGGGGAGCAAATGTCCAGGAATACTGTCTCTCTCCAACACTCACTTCGTAATGCATCTCAAGATGTCCTTGGGACAAACAACGACTGGCCAGCTCTGAAAACCGATCCGGCAAAGCCGTGGAAAAACCGTCTTGACCGATTTGGGCTTCCTTCATTAAGCGAACCATGGAGGGATTGGCGTACAGAAGTTGTCCCGCCGAATCAACTTCAATCACGGGGAACGGATTTTCCTTGGGAAAGGACGCTAACCGACGGGTTTCCTCCGCCATTTTTATTTCCGAACTGAGATCTCGGAACATCAGCATGAATCCAGAGGACTCTAGGTCATCCACGACAAGGCCTTTCAATTCAACACAACACCACATCCCTTGCCGATTTCGGAGACGTGTCCGCGGAACCCACAGCATCGATTTTTGCAACAGGAGTCCTGACAGTGGACAGATTTCTGTGCCGTCTTCCTCACAGGTGACCAGACATTCCAAGAGGTCATGACAGGACACATTCGTGGGACAAGCGGCTCCCCACCCTAACAGGCGCGAACCGGCCAAATTCATATGTGTCAATTGACCTTCCCGATCAACCAGACACACTCCGACCATCAACCCATCCCAAAGACTCTGAAACAAGAGAGGATTGGACCACATAAGTTAAGAAAAAATTTCCCGGAGGTTTATAGAGGGATCAGCAGAATCAAGAACTTTCGTAATGCTCACTTCATACTTTAATTCTGAAACGGTCGCTAGATTTCTCACCTCTGGCTCCTTGAGGATTTCGCCTGTGCATGTCCTGATAATTTTGACCTGTGGTCTCACGCTCACTTCAGGATTCTGCTTCACCACCACCGCATCCTCACCAGTAGATAGCTGAACAACCGTGCCCACAGGATATACCCCCAATACACGAATCATGGCTTCGACAAACTGGGTTGGAAACTTCCCCTTTTGAGCTTCCTGGTAGACTCGCCGAATCGCCAAGGCTACAGGAAATGACCCTGAGGCATTCCGCACAGCAAGCAACTCATCAAAGTAATCGGTGAGCCCCAATAATGTTCCCGAATCGGTAACTGGCTTCCCACCTTGAACGGTGGAATACCCTGAGCCATCCAGATACGCATGATGCTCCTGCACGATCTGAATAATCTCTTGTGAAAATTCCGATTTTTTATTAATCAGCACCACTCCCATTTCTACATGTTGCTGTAACAACGAATAATCACTCCCCATCCTCCCCCATCCTGCCTGAACGATGTTAAGGGGGAGCCGCATATAGCCGACATCATGTAACAACGCGGCGACGGCAATCGCTTCAAGTTGGTTCACTTCCCATTGGAGCTGGAGGCCAACAAGAATGGCCAACAAGGCTGTATCGACGACATGTGAATAGAGCGTAGGATCGAACTGCTCAAGATGCTCAATGAGCATAATCTCGGCCAACACTGTGGGGTGAGCCAAGGCTTTCTCAACGAAGGCCCTGGCAGTCTCCTGCAGAGCGACCTGAGGAAGGGCCTTCCCGGTTTTAACACCTTCAAACATGTCTTCCAAGGCCGAAATCGTATCCCCGCGCAACCGTATCAACTGTTCCTGATGCTTATCTTCTTGCACATTTCCATAAGGGAAGCATGAGGAGGGCTCTTGACTGGATGTCTCATCCTGAAAGGGAGGTCTCTCTGCCCCCTGATGGCACTCATCAGGAATGCCCTCAATCGGCAAGGGCTCTGCTTCGGGAGAAAATCCCAGACCCTTGGAGGTATCAATTTCCACTTCCTGAATACCCGCCTGGAGCAATTGCTGCACATCGTGGGAAGTAAGAAGGCGGCGGTGAAGAAAGAAGGGGGACTTCCACCAGGAATCAAGGATTCGAACCAAGTACATTCCTGCACATATCTGAGAACAGGCAAGCCGCTTCCGAGTCGTCAAAGGAGAGGGCGCTCCAGAGGAAAGGTTATTCATGAAACACCAGACGTCAAGATTTCCTCCACATCATGGAATCATTTCCCCTTATTCCAAGACTATGTCGTCGAGAGAGAAACCCTGACAGACTCTACACGGATTAGCTGAGGACTTTATTGGCACGGTAGATGGTCAAGGTCAGAATGGAAAAAACCTACCTTTACGCGCCTGATGATACAGCTCGCATTTTATGAACTTCCTTCATCGGCTGATTAATGGGAATCATTTTAGCGACATTCGCTAAATCTAACACCTGTTGGACATAGGCTTGAGGGTTCACCAGACTAAGGTGAATTTTTTTACTTTTGAGAGTTTGATGGGCAATAACCAAAAGACCCAAGGCGGAACTATCGACAAAAGACACCTGCCTGAAATCTAATACAATCGGCATTTCCTCCTTCAACGCCTCATCCATAGCGTCTTTAAAGGTTTTTCTTGCGCCAAAGTCAAACCGTCCCGCCAGATGCAGGACCACGGATTGCTCATTCTTTTCTTGGGTGACATTCATATACTCCTCCATGGTGTATGCTAGGAAGTCTCCTTGGCTAGCCTGTAATTATCCCATTCACCTTATCGGTGATGATTCACCAATAATTAAACACTTCGGCACAATGCCTTCAACGTCAGCTTTTTTACTTGATAACCGTCGAGAACTCTGGGGAGGGCG
>JBGSSO010000326.1:0-7386 GCA_041737015.1 Nitrospirales bacterium | reverse complement strand
CATCTCCTCGATAACTGGCAGGGCGACTTTTTTTTATTGGCAGGCCACTATCACTCCATCTTTCAAACGCATCAATCGGTGAACACCTACTGCTCGATCGCGCATCCCTGGCGTATGACCCAGCCGCTGACGACACTCCTGCCGGAAGCCTGGCTGTGGCTCGGATTCCGACATACCCATGGATTCATTCGGGTCCGGGTTCATACCACCGAAGTCATCACCCCAGGGGAAACACTTGCCAAACCGCGGGACCGATTTTGGCTCACGGACCGGGAAAACGCCTTTCAGACCGCCATTCAGATCCTGGATCTTCCGATTGAGGTGACGCAAAAAGGCGCACGAGTGCTCCTGCAGACAGACCGAACGGATACGCCGCTCTTTTGCTCATGGCCGGATGCGTTTGGACCCTGCCAATTCGAACTCAACTCACCGGATCCCTTTGAGTTTTTGGTTCCGGCCAGTCAACTGGCTGCGACCTACCAGGACAAACCTGCGAGTTTACGCGTCTATCTCACAGGGTTTCCCGAACCCGCCCTCTTGGATTTCACTGGCATCACACCCAATCCCCGGTTCATGTATCGCTGTTCTATTCACTGCACGCTGTCCGATATGCCTGAGTTGCTTCAGCTCCTAGAGCCGCAAGGGCGGGTGTATGGCAGCCTGGCAGAATTCCAGACCGACTATCTCCTTCCTGAAGGTGAAGACGTCGCGGCCATAGTGGGTCTGGTGGGCACAAACGGTGACTTTCGTCTGGAGATTCGCCTCAACCAACGACCTCTTCCTCATCAGGCGACGGAACAATGGCTGGAGGAATTGGTTGGCCATCCCCTCATCTATGCACCCCTACCCGCCTTCCCGTAAGGGAAGGTTGAAAAAGCCTGCCCTGAGTCTGGTCGAAGGGGCTGCCAGCAACCATGCTGGACAAGTCTTTTTACACCCCCCCTCATTGTTCTCTGGTTGGTCTCTGGCACTCATATGCCCATGGGAAAAAGCAACATATTTGAAATTTCCAACAACTCCCATAACCAAATCCTCGAGTAGGCTGTTGAAAAACTCAAAATTCTTCTGGGAGCTTTTCTAGATCCAAAATTTTACAATCTTCCATGAGCGAAGCAGGATGTTCAAAAAGACCCGTCCAGCAAGGCCGCAGCTGCTTGGGCGGGCGGAGCGTACAGAGAAGTACGTGAGCACGGCCAAGGGGCGAGAACGCCGCTGGCGGACTTTTTCAACACCCTGCTAGTGCCTGAGTCCACGAACACTCAATCCAGGAACAGACGCGCGGCCCGGCAGACTTCCTCTACTGATATTTGCCGCATACAGCCTTCTTCTCCCCGAGAACATCTGTGATGAAAACATTGTTCGCATTCCAGGCCTTTGTAAATCACGGATACCTTTCCTCCCCTCGGACCCCACACATGAGGGTCCGAGGGACCGAATAACCCCAGAACAGGACATTCGACGGCCGCAGCCATATGCATCGGGCCACCATCGTTCCCAATAAATAAGGCGCTTCGCTTCATCATTGCCGCCAGTTGACGTAACTGAGTTTGCCCCATCACATTACGCGGCTTGGACGTGGTCAAATTGACAATGTGTTCTCCTATCAACATCTCTGACTCGTGCCCGATCAACGCCACGACCGCTCCTTGATCGGCCAGCCAATCTGCCAGGGCGGCAAATCGCTCGAGAGGCCAGGCTTTATTGGCATATCGCGCTAGAGGATGAAGGAGCACCAATGGTGCCTGCCCGATCTGGAGCGAGGCCACCAGGTGATCGACTTGCTCATGGTCGTCTGGTCGCAGATACAATTCCGGCTTGCCCACGGGATCACTGATACCTAGGGCCGTTAAGGCCTGGGCGTGATAATCCACCATATGCATGGAGCCGTAGTCTGATGGCAACACCTGGGTATACAGCTTTCCACGCCACCGATGCTCCCGATTAAACCCCAGCCTGATACCGGCACCGGTCCAATAGGACAGAAATGCGGAGCGATCCCCGTCTGTTAAATCCACGACCCCATCGAAACCAGCCTGACGCAGCGTTTGGTAACACGCTAATTGATTGCCCCATTCTTTACGAGGCAGCACCATGATTTTTTCCAGATAGGGATTGCCGAATAACACACTCTCCGTTCCAGGATTCACCAGAAAGGTCAGTGACGCTTCGGGAAATCGCTTGCGCAGAATGGGGAGAAGAGGGGTGGATAACACGACATCCCCGATATACCGAAGTTTAATAAGCAGAATACGTTTCACGTGAACCGTGGTGACATTGAGATTATCCTGAAAAAATAATCCTACAGGGGAACCGTTCGGGATACACTCCGAGGTGGAATCATTTCAGGAATCCGTCTGATGAAACGGAAGGGTTGCTTGCCAGTAAGGCCATAAAACCGACACGGTATAAATCCCCAATACATATTCTCCAAATTCTTCCAGCCCCATGAAGAATAGCTGTGCGTCTTCCAACCCGAGAAGTGGAAGATAATAGCCATGCACTTTATCCACCACCACACAGAAACTCAGCAGCAGGCCTCCCAGGGTCAATTGGCCAATCCAGGAGGCACGGCTATTCCATGCTGCAGCCAGTCGTGTCCAGATTCGAGAACAGAGGACCATTCCACCAACCACGACGGGAATCATCATGCAACCAATTACCACCAGTCGTTCCCAAAGTGGAAAGGTAGGGTTCCAATAATTCGCAGCCTTATCTAAATTCCATCCAGTCGCCCACACATGCGCATCTAACTCCCGCAGCCCAAAGAGAAGGCACAGAGCCGTGAGCCCCAACCACTCAATGCGATGGTGGGAATGACTGAGGCCCGCAGTCAGGCACCACACCATGGCCACAAACCATACGCCCGCACTCATCATCTCAACCGGCCCGTTTTCTGAGGCAATGACATCACCCCACGCCGGCAAATTGGTAGACCATTTTGCCAGGAGCGTCATCGTCAAACAAAAAAAGAACGCCTCCCCAAGGTTTCTCCAACACAGCTGGACAGGTGCTTGACGTGTATCCCGGAGGAGTGAAGGCTTGTCTGACGGCATTTAAGAAAATCCCGATCTCATGTCACGCTGCCTGACATCTCTACCAAAATGAGATAGAACCAGTGACAGCCGCAGGCAAGAATCAACGCCACGCCTCCAAAGAGTAACGTATGGAGCCTCCTGCTCAGGAACCACCCTGCACTCACACATCCCATGACGATGAAATAGAGTCCAAGAATGAGAAACCCTAGCCCAATGTACCAAGCCACTAAGGCCATCCCCCCGAGGTCATAGATATACGGAAGACCCTCCTGATAATAAGGAACGCGAGGAAGCCCTACCGTGACACCTACCGACATCAATACCATCCAAGCCGGCCAGGAGGTTATCCAATCCATCGCGTATTTCATGAAGCACCTTTTGTTAGCCAAGCACGTCCCTATAGAGATGCAGCGTTTCCTGTGCCGCCCGATCCCATGTAAATTGCTTCACCCGCTCAAACCCCTTCTTTCGTAATTGCGTTTGTAATTCGCGATCACCCACCAGCCGTTCAATCTCCATTCCCAGTTGTTCCGGATCGTGAGGGTCGACATAGAGAGCGGCATCCCCTGCGACTTCCGGCAAAGCGCTACCGGATCCGGTAATAATCGGGGCACCACAGGCCATCGCATCAAGAAGTGGAATCCCGAACCCTTCGTATAAGGACGGAAACACAAAGGCTTCCGCATGGGAATACAGCATCCGTAAATCACCGCTGGACACATATCCGGGGCAATGGACAGAATCCGTAATCCCTAACTCCCTGGCCGTCTCAGTCAGATTGGCGCCACGTGATTGGACCTCTCCGATGGCCACCAGAGACAAGGATTTGGCAAGCTGCGGAGATCGGGCAAACGCGTTAAACACGACGGTATGATTTTTCCGAGGTTCAGCCCCCCCCACAAACAACACAAACGGACGAAAAGGTATGTGCAGTCGTGCTTGGACTTCCTGGAGCTTCTGATCATCCCGTTCAGGAAACATGTCGGGAGAAGGCCCGTGATGAATCACCGCAACACGGTCAGATGGGAGGTGAAACACCTCTTGGATTTCACTGGCAGAAAAATGTGAGACCGCGACCACTCGTGAGACACGCCTGGCACGTAGACCAAGTTTCCAAGAGGAAAGAGCTTGCCCGAAGAGTTTTTTCGAATACTGCGGATGACGAGTCAACCAGACATCATGAATGGTTAACACGGTGCGATGTTGCCCATAATCCGGAGCCTTGAAATTGGTCCCATGAAAGATATCGAGTGCGCGCCGGTCTTTCTCCATTCGGCCCAAATCCCAACTTGACTTGGGGCATTTCATGGAGACATGCGAAGGAAAATGAATGGGGAAGGTTTGCGGAGAGTTATTCGATGAGGCATAGGCCACCCATTCAATATTTTGAGCACAGGTAAACATGGCAGGAAAGAGACATCGGACATACTGTCCAATCCCGCTAAAGGAGGAACGCATGGGCCCGGCATCAAAACCGACCCGCATCAGGTGTCTGAACCGTTTTGAATCATCGGACAATGCCTTCTCGTCATGAACCGACTTCCTGCCCGGCGCATCACCCCTCGTTACTTGGTTTCTTGAGGACTTCCCTGAGCTTCGAGCTGTCTCATGTGCCACAGCTTGGCATATTTTACAAAGGTATACATACTGGACAAGGCGCTGACCAAAAACCCCGCCATGCCATCACGATAGCCTTTGCGAACGAAATAATATTTTGAAAATGTAAAGATCGGTCGAAAAAGGAGGTCTGTGCCACGCACATGGCGCTTGGTTCTGGCCCGGTCTTGAGCGGCCAATGTCGTGAAGTTCAGGAATTTTTCAAAATAATTGTGAAGCGTGGGCCTCGTGAGATGCACCAATGGACACGAGAGATAGGCGGATTCTCCCGAGAACAGAAATTTATTGTGCGGCTCTGCGTCATCCAAATGGCCGATTCCCCGGCGGAACAGCCGTAATTGATAATCGGGGTAACATCCTGCGTTTAACACCAGAGAGCCAAAATAATAATTATGACGTGGAACATAATACGCCACGGGTCCATCCTTCGAACCGGTCGACAGCACGGCTTCTATCTCAGCCTGAAGTGCAGAAGGAATTCGTTCGTCGGAATCTAAAATAAAGACCCAATCCGTGGAAGCCTGATCCATCGCATAATTTTTCTGATCCCCAAACCCTCGCCAGGGGCGTTGAAAAATCTTGTCCGTAAACGTTCTGGCAATATCCAGGGTGCGATCCGTACTGAAGGAATCCACCACGACGATTTCATCCATCCACTTTGCGCTTTCCAGACATGGCTGAAGATTCTTCTCTTCGTTGAATGCCACCACGGCACAAGAGACAGTTTCCCGCTTGACCGACGAGGCACTCTCTTGCCCACGACTATTCTGGTTCTTCATGATATGAGTCATCCGTTATCTATACCCACCTTGGGCAATAAGGAAAGTTTTATGCCCCCACAAAGTTTTGAATGTTCCATCATCGTCAATTGGCCTATCCCTGCGCATCAGCATCCCACCTCACCTCTCCCCAATCGGCATGTTTCATTGACAAATCGTACTTCCTTTACTGGACTTCTGATAGCCAAACCGTCCCATACTGCTGGATATATCGACAAAGCTCCTCAAACACCACCATCCCATCGGCAACGTCCATGCACATCGGATGGGCAAGGACCGTCGCCGTTCCTCCTTGCTCACATATACTCCGTATACTCGACTTCACCTGATCGGCCCATTCCGTGATAGGCATTCGGTGGGTAAGACGATCCGGCTTGGTTTTCCCATGTTGATATTTTCCATGTAAGACATGTTCGTGATCCGGCAGAACGTTCATCGGCACCGAACGATAGCCGGGACGCACCCATTCGGCGGATATTTTCGAATCGGATACCTCATCGGACACCACATGGATTCCACAAGATTCTAACAAATCATCGGTCTCGGCTGTTCGTATATAACTATGGTTGCGCCAGACCTGAATTCGTTGGCCCGTCACCTGCTGAATGCTGGCAATGGTCCTCTGGATATCACGAAGTTGGTGCGCAGTGGTTCCCCATGGCGTTCCGTACACTTTCTTGAATATTCGAGAGAAGGGATCTCGAAAGGCCGCGAAGGTGTGGCCACCAATTTCACAATGCGGCAGACCCGATAGGATTTTCACCGTAGCCGGTTCTTCCTGACAGGCTTTCCCGGTAAAAAACAGCGTGACTTTCACTCCGTATTTCCCGGCAATCTCACAATATTTTCCGGCTAACGCGACTTCTGTTTGAGAAGAAAATGGCGTATCCGTTCCACGATACGAACGTTGGTGCACATCCCCTGTCAGACAAACCATATTCTAGAATCCTTTGCGGGTCAGCCCCGCCATTTCGCCGACGCTCTTGACACCCGTTCAAGACCTCTTCACGGCAACGGAGGATTGTGATTGCATCAATCGCCGATACACCATCTCCGTCTGAGTCAGCATGTGTTCCGTGGAATATCGTTCTTGAATGACCTGTCGCCCGACCTTCCCCATTCGGGTTGCGGCAATGGGATCATAAAGAAGACAGGCAATTTTTTCGGCTAAGATCTCGGGGTCTCTTGGAGGGACCAATAGGCCGCTCAGGCCATCCTGCACCACCTCGGGCACTCCTCCCACCGCAGAAGCGACCACAGGCCGTTCCATGGCTAAGGCTTGAGTGAGAGATTGAGGAATACCTTCTTCAAAGGAAGGAATGACCACCACATCAAGTATCGCCAGCAGAGCCGGCACATCTTGCCGAAACCCCACCAGATGCACACAGTGCTCCAAGCCAAGCTCTCGAATGCGATCCAACAGTGCCGGTTGTTCTCCGCCATCTCCGATGATGAGGCACTCGAGGGTGGAAAAACGTCTTTTGAGCCATACGACCGCCTCAATCAAGACCGACATGCCCTTTTCTGGACGCAGAAAGGTGACTGCCCCCACCAGAGGACCTTGGCTTCCAAGCCCCAAACTCTTTCGTAAAGACATATCTGGAGGTTGGGGATGGAACCGCTCCAAATCAACTCCCGTTGGAATCGAAATGACCCGGGAAGGGCTCAGCCGGTTCCGGGTCATCAATCCCTGTCTGACCGCCTCACCGGTGGTGGTGACGACATGCGGCAATTTCCCATAGAGGAATCGATGCCGCCACGTCCGTGACACTGGAGTGCTTTTATGGCGGGTCCGGACAATGATGGGACGTCGGGACGAGATCCGTCCGGCAATCGAGGCCGTCCAACTATCAAGAGACCCGTGCGTATTGACCACATCAATTTCATACTGTTTCAAGATTCGCAAATATGAGGGGACCAACGTGATCCACCCTCGATTGCCGGACGTGGTCGTC
>JBGSSO010000269.1:0-3392 GCA_041737015.1 Nitrospirales bacterium | reverse complement strand
CACGACCGCGCGTTCGCCTTCTACAAGGGCGCCTGCACCCGAGGCATCTATGACAATATGCAGTGTTTTGCGGATGGGGAGTGCGATGAAATGGAAGAACTGCGGATCACCGTCCTTCCCGAATTCGAGATGCTCTCTTTCGAGTATGACGGGGAGATGGTGGATGTCACTGCACGCGTGATTGAAGAATATGAAACCGCTGACGGGGAATTTAAGGAGGTATCCCGGAATTTTTTTGGTGAATGCGAAGGGACACAGGATGTGTATTATTTTGGTGAAGATGTGACGATAGCCGATGGATCCCATCCCGGACAATGGCGTGCCGGGGAAAACGGGGCGTTACCCGGAATTATTTTTCCCGGAGGTGCCTTCTTGTTAGGAGCGAAATACTTTCAGGAACTCGCTCCCAACGCCGAAGCCCTTGATCGGGCCGACCATGTGGAGATGGGGTTGGAAATCACCGTCCCCGCCGGAACGTTCGAGAACTGCGTGAAAATCGATGAAACCACACCGTTGGATAAAAAGGAACTCTCGGAGAAATGGTATTGCCAGGGTGTGGGACTTGTGTTGGACGGCGATCTGGCGCTCCGAAAAATTGATGAACCCTAATTTTGGCTCAGGGCAAAGAGTTCCAATATGAAGTTCCGGCAGGAGAGGCGAGTTTTAATTCCACGGCCGTTGAGAGTTGCTGGGTTTTGGAAAAGCCGTGCTTTCTGAGCCGACACTCATGGAGTTCTGTGGCTCCATTGTCAAAGCAATAGGAGCCTCATCCAGCGGGGGACTCAAGGGGGGAACGAGGGTCGTTTGAAAATCTTGACCCTTTAGCGGGGATTCTCTACTCCTGTGGGATCCCCGCTTCCCGCTGGCTGGTTGTGTATCCCTACCTCATGATCCGCAATCGTTTAAATTGCATCCCTTACCATTCAGCCGGCTCTATTAAGGAAATTGACTCATTTAAGAAATTGTAGGAACGAATCATTGTAACAACAGCCTCTCACAAGAGGGGTCGGGCTTGGGATGAAGTTTTCCCAGACCTGTGGCACGAGCGCATGGTGGCGATATCATCGGGATGAGTAAATCATCCAAGCCCACACCTTTACTGGTATCTTTCCCGTCGCATCTCCGCAGCCTCACTCCGTTCCTTCGCCCTTCCTTACCAGTTGGTAATTCTGCGGTCATGTTCTTGCGAACTTCTTCTTGTATGGTCCTGAGTAAAACGGGACGCATGGTGCATGAGCTTTTTGCCGGATGAGCACAATTAATTATAAGCAAGAAAGGAGGCACGTTGTGAGAAAGTTCACCCGCCCACTGCGGTTCAGCGGCCAATGCCATGAACAGAAAGCCTTGGCTCGTGTAGACAGGCACCGTTGGAAGTTCTGTTAGACAGTTGGTCCAAAAATTTTCATTACCACATGTTCCAACAAGGAGAAAAAACCATGAAAAGAGGAATTACACAATTTGCGGTTTTGTCGGCAGCGGTTCTTGGATTCGTTTTAACAAGCACGGCCCAAGGGGTATGGGCTAAAGGCGACAAGCGAGACCATGAGGATGAGATTCCATTTTCGGAAGCGCACCTGTTCTTCGAGCTCAATAATTCTGACGGAGATCTGGGCATTCATGCCCTCATCGATGGGGATGCCTGGAAAAAGCTTTCAATCGAGGATCCCAATGAACGGGAAATCCTGAACGTTCGAGTGGGAGGACGCCTCCAGCGTCAGGGTTTGACGGAGATTTTCTTTGAAAGCGCGGAACCGACATTTGACGAGCTTTCACCTCAACAGTTTTTTCACCGGTTCCCCGCCGGGTCATATGAAATTGAGGGAAAAACTCTTGACGGAAAAGAACTTGAGAGTGAAGTCCCGCTTACCCATGTGATGCCCGCTCCCCCAGCGCCGTATGTCAACGGGTTGCCGATGGCACAGCAATGTGACGAGGAGGATCCGGGGTACGACGCTACGGTGACCAGCGCCCCGGTCACTATCTCCTGGGACCCTGTGATGAAGTCACACCCTGATCCTAATGGTGGCGGAGCTGGTGTCCAACCTCCAGTCGATGTGAACATTCACAACTATGAAGTGGTCCTTGAGGTGGCAGTGGATGTGAATGGGGAGGAATTTAACTCGAAGATCAACGTTCTCCTTCCGCCCGGGGAGACTTCAATAACAATCCCCGATGGATTCCTGGCCCAAGGCCAAGAGTTCAAGTACGAAGTGCTGGCCAGAGAGGCAAGTTTTAATCAAACGGCCGTAGAAAGCTGCTTTGTTCTGGAATAGCCGTAATTGATGAACAGACGCTCGCGGGATTTCTGGGCTCCATGGCCGAGTGGCGTGGAGTCCAATTCCGCCGACATCAGCTCATCCTCAGATGGTTGTTCGGGGTTCCCATTCCTGCCCAGGCCCTTCAATTCTATCAGCTTCCCTAGGGTGGTCTCACAACTTTCTCTAATGGCGAATGAGATAGTCGGCGTCATCATCCATAACGGAAAAGGAAGACGTTCAGGTTGGAGCAGGAAGGAGTTCCAGGGAAAGTCTGTTCCGGAAAAGGACAAGCTGTCATCACCCTGGTTAGGGGCGACGAGGGGTAAGGTGGCTATGAGTGGGTAACCCGCCTTCATCCCGCGTGGGATATCTTGGAAAACGATAGGGGTGGCCCTGAAGGCGGAGATGAATCAGTTGAACCTCAAGAGTCTACCCTCCAATATTTTCTCAGGGAGGTAACGGGATTTTACTCCCGCAAGCGTAATGGATCGTTTATGCGCATAATGTTCATTTGGCAATGGTGATACTGGGAACATTCCCCCGTGGGGCTTCGGTGACGGTCATTTGGAAAAGTTGGTACAGCAGGCGAAATGCCTCCTGGTTCCATGATCGTTTTTCATCATCGGCGATGGAATAATGATGCCCTTCATGGGTCACCGAAAGTTTGGCATTGGGGCGTTCAATAGAGGATTCAATAATGTCCATGACCCGGACCGGATTTTCTTCGACGATTCCGGTTCCTGGATCAGGATCCACATGATACTCCGGCTCACTCGCGATGCTTCGACCCAGAAAATTGAGAATGCCGTGAAAACTCCGGAGCCGAAAGGCCCCTTGTATCGGGTATTCGCCTCCCGGATTGCCGGGTCGGATATCGACCAGGATATCGTTCGGCGGCCAACGATCCGCCTTGGCTTGCAGAGCCAATCGCTCTAGATTGGAGATGGTGGTGGGGTCGTAGTTCGTAATCACGGTATGCCCGATCGACCGTTTTTGAATGGTATAGATTTGCTTATCCGTATCCACAATGATGCGATAATTGTTTTCCAGGGTTTGAAAGTCTCCGGTAGAAAAGGAGGATAAAGGCAGGACCCATTCCCGGTCATACACCAATGGCTCTATATAGAGTTGATT
>JBGSSO010000264.1:0-2086 GCA_041737015.1 Nitrospirales bacterium | reverse complement strand
GACTGGAAGATTATCTGCAGACATTGGCCAAAGAAGAAGGGCATGTGGAGTCCAAGTTTTTTACCACGCATCCTTCCACCACCCTCCGCATCTCCAAAATCGATACGCTCTTAAAAGAGTATTCCGACATTAAAAATCTTCCGTTTCTCACGGAGCGCTTTCACCAATACGTGAAGGCGGGGTAAGTGTGCAGGGTGAAAGGATGCGCTCAAATGAGTATTGGGCCATTCCTAGTGAAAATGAAACTAGGAAGCCCTCAATCAGGTAATCTAGCCTTGAAGACTTTAAAGGAGAGATGTCTTGCCTGAGATCAGCCGATTCCTGGGAATCATCATAGCAATGTATTACAATGATCACGCACCTCCCCACTTCCATGCGAAATATGGCGATTTTGAAGCGGTCATCGCGATCGATACAGGGGAGCTTGTAGAAGGCCGTGTGCCTCCACGGGTGTTGGGTCTAGTTCAAGAATGGCGCGAATATCATAGAGCCGAGCTAACCGAGGATTGGAACCTGGCCCGCGAAAGAAAGACATTAAAACGAATCGAGCCATTGGAGTAAGCCCATGTTGCCAAAATTGCGAGAAGCCAAATACACACAAAATTACTGCATCTGGCTAAAATTTGCGGATGGGGTAGAAGGTGAAGTTGATTTTGAGGACGAGCTATGGGGAGAAGTATTCGAACCTCTGAAGGAAAAGGGTCTGTTCGCAAAGTTCTCGCTTAACAAGGAACTTGAAACCATCGTCTGGTCAAACGGAGCCGATTTCGCGCCTGAATTCCTTTACCAGAAGTTGTGCCCTACCTATTCACTCAAACCAACCTCCAAAAGCGGCATGGCTTAACGCTGCATAAACCACATCAAGTCCTACAAAAAAAACAGGGAGTCACCCATTAGCAGGCTCTGTCAAGTGGGCACACGACTCCTCTCTTTTTCGTTCTAGTTTTTTTTCAGCCCTCCGCTCTTTGCTTTCCGCGACGAGAAACCTGATTCGCTCCTGAGTTTTCTTTGGAATCGGTGTCGTCTTCCTAGTCTGAGACGCACCAGTCACCCATCAGGATCAAGGCGGGGCAGATCAGCGACATGGTGCGACCTGACGCCCCTGGCACATCCGTGCCCCAGAAATACCTCAGTACCCGACGACTGTCCATGCCGAAGGCTCACAAATCGTGTGGCTTGCCGAGAAACGCTGTTCGGCTTCACGGCCCCAACCCCTTGTTGGCTCAGCATCGAGGCGACCCAGTCTCTCCCGCAGCGGGAGGAGAGCGGGGGTGCGACCATCGCTAATCAAGTCTGGTGGTTGTGAACCAACCCCTACGCCAGCTCATGGCCGCATCCCCCTATTTGTTAAGCAAAGGCGCGGGTGACCTCAAACGGCACGTCGCGCATGAGGTAATAACAGGCGCGGGCCAGTTTATGCGCGACCGCCTTCAGCGCTACCACCACTTTGGTCTTGGCGCGCTTCCGCTGATAAAACTGAGCAATCTGTGGCTCGTAGCGAATGGCAAAGTGCGCCGCTTCGACAAAGGCCCAGGCTAAATACTTATTGCCGTTCTTGGTGTTGCCCTGGCCTTTGCGTTTCCCATTGCTCAGCTTGGTACTCCCGACGCACCGGCAGTAGGAGGCAAATTGCCCCACGGTGGGGAAGCGGCCAATCTCGCCGGTCTCCAACATGATCGTCAGAGCCAGCGTCTGGCCAATGCCCGGGACCGTCAACAGCGCCTGAAATGCCGGGCGTAGTTTCACACGGGCATGCACCGCCTGTTCTACCTGGGTAATCTGTTCGGTGAGGTGCTGCATCACCGCTACGGTCACCTGGAGTGCCAGCGCCTGTTCTGGGAGCGCCACGAACTCACTGACCTTGGCCGGGGTCAGTTGCTTGATCTGATTGCTTTTCATCGCTTGTCCCGTATTCCGAGTCAGCAAGTTTTGAATGCTGAGAAGATTGGCCGTCTTCTGACGGACGAGTTGACTGCGTTTGCGCAGCAGATCCCGAATGGCCCGGTCCTCCTTGGGATAGATATATCCCGTCGGCAACACCTCTAAGCGGAGCAGATGTGCTAACCACCGCGCATCCGAGTCATCG
>JBGSSO010000262.1:0-13499 GCA_041737015.1 Nitrospirales bacterium | reverse complement strand
AAATATTTCCGTCCTTCGTGAAATGAGCCTCGGAAGGCCTATGCTACGCGATCATGGAGTTGTGCAATGCCAGTGAATGCTCTGCGAAAATCTGGGGCGAGAATGAGTCTGCAAGAAGCCCTTGCACGAGTGGAGAAACTCAAACGGTTATCAGAAAGCAGTAATCCCCACGAGGCGGCCTTGGCGGCCATGCGATTGAAAGATTTTGATGTGGAGGTAGCCCGATTTCCCCGCCGCGAACCTGTTGCTGAAGATGTTCCATCCCCAGAGGACCAAGCTTACCTTAATAAAGTTGTTGAAATACTTGATGAAATTCCCATTGTTCCCTATGAAACGTTGGATGAGATAGAGGTAGGACAATCTTCTGATAAAACGAAAGTCAATTGGGATGAACTCCATTTTGCTCTTGTGAAGAAAGCGCAGCGTATGGGGGCAGATGCCTTGATTCATATTCAATTAAAGGGAACCGCTGAGCAAAAGGTGCTTGGAGCCACGGCATTAAAATATCTCACTCCCAAAGAGGTCTTGGAAATTCAACAGTCCACGGCGTTAGAGGATGCTGAGAAAGCCTATAACGAGTCTCAAAAAGAGCGGCTTGATGAAGATCTAGCCCCTGGTATTGGCTAACCAACAAATTTTTTGTCAGAGTGAAGAGGCCTGGTAGGCTTTTATGAGGAAACGGGAATAGGCAGCCACCTTCATAATCTGGATGGATGGTCTTAAAAGAATCGGAAGGTTCATTGAGCGTGCTTGCTGCCTCCCTAAAAAAATTCAAGGGGACGACAGACACATGAGAATATGATATATTTCCTGTAATGTTTACCCTCTCATCGCACCATTGGCATTCTTTTCTTAATCCCCTCTTGTAATTTTTTTCTCACAGACTTCGGCTAGAGCAGAGAGAAATTTCACGTGTGGAAAGTCCGTGAAAGTCACCGCAATGTTCTCAAGTGTCGAAGTGTGAAGGGAAGAGACCATGCAGTACTCAAGTCAGGGCTCGTGCAGACTACTGCCAAGTGATGGTGTGATTTGCTGTTGTCATAACTCAACAAAAGGACCAACTGTGGAGAGAAGCAAAATGGTGTCAAAATTCCCAGCCACTATAACCAGTGTCCTGGTGATGACGGTGTGGCTCACAGTAATATTTTCGGGCTTGGCCCACACAAAAGAGACTAAATTACTTTCCGTTGGGATACGGGGAGGAATCAATTCTGAAACGCTTGGCATCCCGCCAACCGAAAAGGAAGATTTCGAGCAATACGACGTGTTTGCCGTTGTCGGAACGCCCTGGAGTTGGGACTTTTCTTCTGGATGGGATATGCGTTTTAGGCTAAATATTGCCGCAGGGACGTTGAGAGCGGCGGGAGACTCCGGGTTTATCGGGGAGCTCAGTCCTGGCATTGCCTTTTCAAAGGCAAGCTGGAGACTTACGTTCGATATTGGCGGCGGTGCGGCATATCTGAGCGAGGAGAAGTATGGTCGCCAAGATATAGGAGGACCCGTTCAAATTATTGGGCATGGTGGCCTTACCTATCATCTTCCCTGGAACGTATCTGCCGGGTATCGATTCCATCATATGTCAGATGCCGCGATATACGGGAGTAATAATCGCGGAGTTGATCTACACATGCTAGAACTCAGCTACCGGTTCTAAGGGCGTTTGAGAAGATTCCTGCCATCTATGGGGGTAGCGCTCCGTTAAGGTCTTCCCGCTTCAGCTTGTTTATCTTTCAGTGGCCGAATCATTCATCATCCAATGATGACGGCTCCTACCCTGGGAAATTTAAATCCGAATAAAAGAATCTCGCTGTTTAGTGCTGGCGTTGTTTGGCGATGTCGAGTGCGGCGACTCGGTAGGTTTCGGCGAGAGTCGGGAAGTTGAAAATGTTGTCAATGAATCGGTCGATAGGCATATTGTGAAGCAATCCCATTTGGCCAATATGAATCAGTTCGGTTGCTCCTTCCCCGACGATATGAATGCCTAAAAGTTGTTCGCCTTTTGGGTCGGCGACCATTTTGAGCAATCCATTGGTCATGCCGGAGATCTGTCCTCGCGCAATTTCATGAAACCTCGCTCTTCCCACTGTGGCTCCGCCATACTTGGCGGTGGCTTCCTGCTCGCTTAATCCCACGCTCGACATTTCAGGAATGGTATAGATTCCCATGGGAATATGCTCAGGAGCGACGCCGGAGTTGAGACCTAAGGCATGACAGACGGCACGTCGGCCCTGTTCCATGGAGCAGGACGCCAGCGACGGGGGGCCAATGACGTCACCGACGGCATAAATATGGGGAACCGTAGTTTGGCAGTGGTTGTTGACCGGAATGAGCCCACGAGTCGTCGGGTGTATTCCAGTGGCTTGTAAGTTTAAATGTTCCAGATTGGATACTCGTCCGAGAGCCACCAGCACCTTTTCACTTTCCAGCGTTTCACCACTTTCTAAAACGGTTGTCACTTTAGAGTATCCGTCCCACTGGACTGTGCCGATTTTTTGTCCACCCCGATAGTGCCCACCGGTTTTCTCAAACGCTTCACAAAATTCATCGGTCAGTTCTTGATCCAAGAATTTGAGCGGGCGGTCCGCCGTATCTATCATGGTGACGTGCACTCCCAGCAAGGCAAAAATTGAGGCGTATTCACTTGCGATGACGCCACCCCCCAACACAGTCAGGGATTTCGGCAAATACACCAGGGAGAGAATGGAGTCGCTATCCAGAATATGCTCATGGTCGATGGGAATATTGTCAGGGACGCGTGGGCGCGAGCCGGTGGCGATGATGATAATCGGAGCCGTGACGAGGGCGGCAGTGCCGTCAATTTTTTGGATTCGCACCTCCTGGTCGGATACAAAGCCCGCACGTCCATGAAAGCAGTCAATACCATTACGGGTGAGTTGGTCCTTCATGAATTTTCCATGCGCGCGCACGACCCGGTCCAAGCGGGTCATCAGGCTGGTGATTTTGACATCGTCGCGCATGCGGAATTCAAAGACCTCGGTTGCCTGGAGAAATCGCACCATTTGAAGGGCGCTTTCCCGTAACGTTTTACTGGGTATGGTTCCCTGATAGACGCAAGCCCCTCCCACCTCGCGGGTTTGCTCGATGAGGGCCACGCGCTTTCCGGCTTTGGCGCCTTGAATGGCGGCTTTTTGTCCTGCCGGGCCGCTTCCGATCACAATGAGATCAAAGGGGGTAGGAGACGTCATGGCAAAAAACACTCCACGCTTGCCTTGACGGTCTCACGCAATTCCAGAAGGGCCGTCATGTCTTCAGGGTAAAAATTCAGATCCTGCACGACGGGAAGCGTGAGCAGACTATTTTCGTCATGCATTGAATCCCCAAGCAGGATAGAGGCCAAATGATGAGCAAGGCAGGTGATCATGGCTCCCTTAGTGGGGGAAAGGCCTTGGTGGTACTGGTCGTCTTGGTAGTAGCGGATCGTTTCCTGAACCGGATCGGGCAGTTGCCAGACTGTGGCCAATTTAGAGCCTGCCATGACGTGAAACTCTTCGAAGAGGGATTCAACGGTGGTCCAGGAAAACGGTTCTGCTGATTGGTCGCGGGATTGGGAGAGCAGATGAAGAATGGCGGGTTTTCCAATGGTATGCAGGAGCCCGCACAAAAAGGCGTTTTCCACATTATGACGGATTCGTCTGGCGATTTCTTTTCCGAAAAGTCCTGTCGCTAAGGCGTGCCGCCAGAGTTTCCGTACTTCTTTCTCATAGCCGGTCGTATGAAATACGCCGCTTTGAACCGACACCGAAAACGCTAACCCGGCCAACATCGTCAACCCCAACCATGTAATGGCTTGTTGCAGCGAGACGATAGGGGTGCGAGTCGCATAGGCAGGGGAATTGGCAATGCGGAGGATCTGTCCCGCCAGGGCTTGGTCCTGTTGAATCAATGAAGACAGCTTTGAGGCGTCCGCATCCGGATCGCTTGAAAGCAGAAGAACCCGATTTGCCACCACGGGCAAGAGAGGGAGATCCAGGTTTCCTCGTCCCAATTGATCGGCGATGAAGGAACGGAGGGTTTCCCTCTCTTCTTGGACAAGAGGGGTGATCGTTGAGTGAGCCATGTCTCAACTTGTCGGTTTTCGAGAAACAACCTTTAGAATTGTCTAGTTATGCCGGGTTTCCGTATGTCTGTCGAGACTTGATGAGATCTAATCCGAACGGGTCTGGTTCATCATGGTTTGCCTGGACTCACGGGGTGGCCTACAGTCAATCGAAGCCTCGGTTGGCAAGGGGGCTGATACAGTGTGTTGAGGGGAGTCTTAAAGGAGGAGATCGCAATGAAACGGTTAGAAGGTAAAATCGCGGTGGTCACGGGAAGCAGCAGCGGGATTGGAAAAGCCATTGCCCTTCGATTCGGAGAAGAGGGAGCAACGGTGGTGGTGGCTGCCAGGCGAGGCGATTTATGTCAAAAAACGGTGGCGCAAATTACAAAGGGTGGCGGAAATGCCCATGCTCAACAAACGGATATCACGCAGGAAGAACAAGTTGATGCGCTCATGCAAGAGACGATTGCCCGCTATGGGCGTCTCGATATTCTTATTAATAATGCGGGCGTGGTTGGGGGAGGACGGGTGGCTGACACATCCACCAAAATGTTCGATGAGATGATGGGTACCAATTTGCGGGGGACCTTTTTCTGTTGTCGAGCCGGGTTTCAACAGATGAAAAAACAACGAGGCGGGCTTATCATCAACATCTCCAGTGTAGCCGGCGTTCAGGCCTGGGCAGGAACAGGCATCTACAGCGCTTCAAAGCATGGCATTATGGCCTTGACCAAGTCACTGGCTGATGAAGGGCGGGCTTTTCATATCAAAGTGAGTGCGATCTGCCCTGGTGGAGTGGCAGATGAATTAGTGGATGCGACGCCTGAAGAAATCCTCAATAGTGAAAAAATCAGTCCCTATGATGTGGCCGAAACCGCGGTATTTTTGGCAACACTGGGATACCATACGGTTGTGCATCAGGTTGTGCTGGATCGGCTTGGGGCTGATTGGTAAAGAACGGCAATGCTCTCGCGGAGAATCCATATGCAATAAAAAAACGACCTTCCTGGGTTTACCCCGGAAGGTCGTTTTTCAATCAGCCTGAAAGAAGATTAAGTCGATATAGCAAGCAGACTACTTGTCGCCTTTTTTGCCATCCTTCTCATCATCATCGCCTTTTTTGTCGTCCATCTTTTTATCGTCACCCTTGTCGCCTTTGTCATCCTTATCCCCATCTGCACTCAAGGGAAAGGTGTTCTGAATGGACGAATTGTCAGCCAAGGATCCAGCGAAAGTCATTCCGCCAAAGGACAAGGCAACTACTAAGGTCAATAAAGCGGTGAATAATTTAACCATGATTCAGCCCTCCAATATTAATAAAGGTTAACCACGATCTCCCTCGAATCATCTTGGGAGAATAACACCGAATACTCACAGGGTAAGCTAAATGAGCAAAACCTATTCCACGTGTTTTTCGAAAAGATCATGCACCATAACGCATTGTTTTTATTGGCAAAATATAATTTTTTGTATGATGGACGACCCTTATGAATTTATAAGAACTGCATCAGAAGTTAACGAAGATTCAGAAAAAATGAAAAATACAATAAAAAAACAATTAAAATACAATAACTTACGTAACGGTTGAGTCAGGAGAACTCTTTGGATTGCTCATGCCTTCTCACTGTAGGGGTTGCCCTCCATGAGTATGGTTTTCACTCCATCTATTTTCATACAAACCCACTGGGGACAAGCAGAAAAAGGTGGAAGAAATAGGTCTAAAGGACTAGAACGCGGATCACAAAAAGAGAAGGGTCCAGACGATCTGACTAAGGTGACAAAGGAGAGGAAGAATAGTAGCTGACAAAGCGAGGATGTTTTGGTGCGTTTCGGCGGTCACATGGCTGCCTGTGCACTGAAATACGGCGAAGGCACGGTGGGGTAGGCACGATAGATATGGCGGAAGACGTCCGCGGCCTTGACCTCCACATCCTGTTCGGCAAAGCAATCCACCGGCAAGCCGGTATCCTCACTCCAGAGAAAATCATGGATCGCCTGGCGCACGGCATCCCGGGTGGCTTCCTTCTCGCGCCACTGGTCAACCCGCAGTTTTTCTTCCTTCAACCGTGCAAGTAATTGCGTGGCCACCGCCTTAATGCGTTGGATGTCGGATGGCTTCAGGTCGGGCTTGTTCAGCAGGTCGAAAATGGCCAGTGACTCCTCATCCAGCCCTTCTCGCATGGCGCGGTGGGCTTCATCATCGAGTTCCTGCACCAGCTTGAACAGAGCCTCGAAGGTGTGCTCGATGGTTACCCGATCTTTCTCCCGGTTGTACTCGGACACAATTTGCTCATAGTGCTGCTGGAAATCGGTGCGCAACGGGTTTTGCTGCAAGAGGCGTTGCAGTCGCTGCTCGACCGCCTCGCGGAGATTCTGCACCGTCGTGTTCTTTTTCGGGCTGCGTTCGAACTCTTGCCGCAGTCGCTCGAAATCAATTTTACTGATGTCGTAAGGTCTCGAGGGTTCAGCCGCACGATCGGATCGAACAACGATGGCCTCGTCCACTACCTGATGCAGTTGGCGGATGATATCGGTGATATCTGCCTGTTCGCGATCCTGTTGCAGGCTCTTGTACACGATATTCATCGCATCCCGGTCCGCGCGGCAGGCATTCACCCCCCCTGCACATTGATACAGGCCTTGAACTTCTTGAACACTTCGCGGCACATCACCTCGAAACGCTTGCGGCTTTCGTCATTCTCGTTGGCTGCCTCCTTGCAGGCGACGATGGCGGCGTTGCGCGCAAACCCGCTCTTGTGGATCACGTCATCCAGTGCGGCATGCCGGTCAGCAAGGAAGGCTCGCACCAAGGTGATCGCTTCGGCCAAATCCGCCAGCAACTCTTCATCGGGCCTGGCCGGCTGGGTCTCGCCACCTTCGCCTTCCGCCTGCACCCCGGCAAACGTCGCCAGCGCCTGGCGCAAGTGCTTGAGGATGCCGCAGTAGTCCACGATCAGGCCGTTGTTCTTTCCCTCGGCCACGCGGTTGGCCCGGGCGATGGCCTGCATCAGGGTGTGAGCCTTGAGGGGCTTATCAAGATACAACGTCGACAACGTCGGCACATCAAAGCCGGTCAGCCACATGGCGCAGACGATGGCCACGCGCAACGGATGGTCCTCGGCCTTGAAGGCATCGTCCAGCGCCATGGTCTGCATGTTGCGGTATTCGGGCTTGGCACGCATGGACACCGGCAGGTCGATGCCGTCTTTCATCAGCTTGCGGTGCGGAGTAATGTCCAGGTCCCACTTGTTGAACTTGGCGACCTCGCCCTGTTCCTCGCTCACCACCACGGCCATGCGGGTTTCGCGCATCCAGGCAACCTGACGCTGGCGAAAGACCTCCTCCTGCTCATCGGTGGCTGGTGTTCTGCACAGTTCTTGAATGCGTGCATCCCAATAAAAGCCGATCAACTTGTGCATGCGCACGCAGGTCACCTTGTCGATGCACACCAGCATGGCCTTGCCCGTCTCCCAGGCGGTGGAATAGTGCTGGACAAAGTCCCGCGCCACCTGATCCAAGCGCTTCCCGTCCGTGATAATGTGATAATCGCGCTTCAGCTCCTTTTCCAGCCGCTGCTCCACGTCGATGTCGTCGATTTCAAGCTCTTCCAGCTTCTCGGCGATACGTTCATTGAGGTCGCCAATGGCGATACCCAGCTTCTCGCCGCGGGCGTCGTAATAGAGCGGAACCGTGGCGTGGTCATCCACGGCGCGTTGAAAGTCATAGGTGGAGACATACTCGCCGAACACACGGCGGGTGATCTCGTCGTCTTTAAACAAGGGCGTGCCGGTAAACCCGATGTAGCTCGCGTTGGGCAAAGCATTGCGCAGGTTCAGGGCCAGCGTGCCGTACTGGGTGCGGTGTGCCTCGTCGGTAATGACGATGATGTCGTCGCGAGGGCTATACGGCTGCTCCGGCTCCACCTTCTGATTGAATTTCTGAATGAGCGAAAACACATAGGCCTTGTGCTCGGTCAGCAGCGCGTTCAGGTGATGACCGCTGGCAGCGCGGCATGGCTCCTGATCGCTGATCACGCCGCAGTTGGCGAAGGTCTTATAGATCTGGGTGTCGAGGTCGTCGCGGTCGGTGAGCACCAGAAAGGTAAAGTTGCCGCCCAGCTTACGGTGGACCTTACGGGTGAACATTACCATCGAATAGCTCTTCCCCGAGCCTTGTGTGTGCCAAAATACGCCCAGCTTGCCCAGCCGTGCTTTGCGGTTGCGTACCGAATCGATTGCGCGATTCACACCCAAAAACTGGTGGTTGCGGGCGATAATCTTTTTCGGCTCACCCGCGGACTCATCAAACAGAATGAAATTCTCCACCAGGTCAAGAAAATTTCGCTTCTCGCATATGCCCTTGAGCAGCGTTTCCATGTCCACCGCGCCGGGCGTCTCCTCGGCCAGCCGCTTCCAGTTGTGGAAGTGGTCCCAGCGGCTGGTGATCGAACCGATCTTGGCCTGTTGGCCGTTGCCAAACACCACCATCGCGTTGTGGTGAAAGAGGTGTGGAATCGTATCGCGGTAATCGGAGAAGTTTTGCTCAAAGGCCGTCTTGAGATTCTTGTGCAGATTCTTGCACTCGATAAACAACAGCGGCAGGCCGTTCACGAAGCCGATGATGTCGGCTCGACGCCGGTACAGATCCCCACGCACCCACAGCTCGCGCACGCAGAGGAAGTCGTTATTCTGCGGCGCCTCGAAGTCAAACACCCGCAGCCGTTGACGCACCCGTTCGCCCTTGTCGGTACGGAAGGTGACCTGCACCCCATCGCGCATTTGAGCGTACTTCTCGCGGTTGGTGGCGACCAGAGTTTGCGAGGCGACCGTGGCAGTAATCTGTCGTACCGCATCGTCATAGGCTGCCTCCGGCAAGCCAGGATTCAGCGCTACCAGTTTCCCTCGAAGCGGGCGCGTCAGCACCACCTCACGGTCGGAGGCGCGCCCCAGCAAACTGTTCGGTCCGAAGTCTTCGTGGTTAAAAGCCAACACCGATGTCCATCCGAGCTGTTGCTCAAGATAATTGGCGGTGGTCTGTTGGACGAGAGTGTCTTCGGTGTAGGGCATTAACAAACCGATCACACGATGTTTTTCAGCTTTGGAATCAAAGCGGGTAGGTCATCCTGGATAATGCTCCAGATCGTATCGTCATCAATCCCCAGATAAGCGTGAGTTAATCGGTTACGGGTGGCAATGATCATCCGCCAGGGAACGTCCGCATGTGCAGCACGGATGTCCTCCGGTACGTGGCTGGCCGCCTCGCCAATGAGTTCCAGGTTGCGCAGCGTGGCATCGTACGTGATCCCGCTGTCGACAAATTGCTGCTGGTCCATGCCATCGGTATACGATAAACACTTCTCCGCAAAACCAATCATATCCTGAAGATAGAAACGCCATTCCCTCTGAGAACCACCCGAATCAGACATGGATAGCATCCTTTTCCACATACGGGCGCAGCTCAGGGCGTAGTGCCTTGTCTGTCACCAGATCTACCGGACACCCCAGTAAATCCTCCAGATAGAACTGTACCCCGAAATATCGCTTCGAGTTGGCCGGTCCATCGAATGAGACCAGAATATCGACATCGCTGCCCTCGTCAGCCGTATCCCGCGCCATTGAGCCGAACAGGGCGAGATCCGTGACACCGAAGCGTTCACATAGGGTTGCCTTGTGCTCATCCAGCATCTTGATCACCTGTTCTCTTCTCATCTGTTGCACCTTATCGCTTTCGTGTTCATGGGGTTAGCGTATCACAGTGCCATTTTTACCCAATATTCGCATAATTCCTGACGGATTCCGACTATCAACCGGGCTACTGCTCAAAATAATTGGCAGTGGTTTGCTGGACGAGAGTGTCTTCGGTGTAGGCCATCAGCTTTTTTCCCAGAGGCATGATATCGGCACCGATTGGCCAATTGAAAGGTTTAGGCCGTCCAATGGGGAGATGAGAGTGCCTCGCACGTGTGTGCCCAACTTTGTGCCAACGTGATGTTCTGTGTTGCCGGGTTTCGCCCCGGCAGGCGAGGCCCTTTTGTTCCGGCAAAAGGACCCAAAACCAGTGACGCCCCGTCTGGCAAGATTGGCCGGGAGGGACGCTAGCCTGCGGAGGGCGGACCAACTCGCTCCGCTCAAACAAGGTCCGCCATCTGATAAGAGCGTCCGTTCCCTGGGCCAGACGGCAGGCGTCGGACGAGGCGAACCTTTTAGAAACGCACACGACAAAGGAAGGAACTAGATTTCGATATGATTCGCGGCTGGCCGTTGACGAAGTCGAAGATGTCGGCCAGACGCCGTTACATGTCGCCAACGGCCCAAAGATTGCGCACGCAGAGAAAGTCATTTTCCTGTGGCGCATCAAAATCAAATACCCGCAGTTGTATCCGTCACACCGCCACCTCCCCGTTCATCAGTCGCGGTAGGAGCAGGTCGCGAGCCTGTATTAGCTTCTTTGTTTCGCTGGATAGAACGTCTATCTGCCTGAGAATAGGTATCGCGTGTTCGGTGAACGCTTGAATGATCGTTCCATCGGGAGCAATAAAGGGTATCAGCTTGAATGTGTCACGAATGATTGCATCGAACACCGCGCCCACGGCTCGACTGCGGAAATGCTCAACGCCATCGACGAGGGCGAAATAGAGGTAATATTGGTTGACCGGTGGTTTTGCGACCAGTGCATAACATGACTGGTTTATGGTCATAGGGCATTGAGCAAGATTGATCTTTCCTACTGTGCCGCGCGCAGTAATAAATACGGTATCTTTCGGGTATAGCTTGCTGTTGCATTTCTTGAGGCCGGAGTCTGTAAGTGTTTTCTCGGTACTGCTGACATAAGGGTAATCGGTCGAGTCCTTTGGTGTGAAGAAGGGAATACCACCATCCCAGTAGTCCGGAACAGTGGTTTTTGGTGTTCCTCCGCTAAGGACTTCCATAACATCGAATGCGGTTTTCTTCTCCCATCCCTCAGGGATGCCGTTTTGGATTTTGGTGTGTTCGTGGCCGGGGAAGCGGAGGTGGACGAACCATTCCTTGTAGAGCAGCCGTGCGGCCTGTTCCAACAACTGTATCCGCCGCCGGTTGTTTTCGATCAGGTCGTCGTAGGCGGAGAGGATGGAGGCGATGCTTTGTTGTTCAGGGACACTCGACGGCACAGAGGCTTTAACGCGATATATACGTTCTGGGGCTGTATGACGGACCTTTGTCCCCGTAGCGCTCCCGTTGTCCTCGGACTGTTTTTGTATTGAACAGGTAATACAAGAAATGTTTGTCGATAACCGATTCATCTTTAACTTGAATCAGTCCTAGCCGCTGATTGTGAAGGTATTTGTCATCCTCCGGAATCAAGGCTGAACTTCCAAGAAGACCGGGGCCCTGCTCTGTCATGGCGATAATTAAATCACCCTGGTCTAGGATGTATTCCTCAGGAATGTCTCCGGTGTAAAATCGGTCTTTACCAGGGCGCAGTCGAAACCCACCTTCTTCATTGAAATTTCCAGGCGTCAGAACAATGTGCGCGCCGTTATCAGAAAAATTTTCTCCTTTGAATGCGAACCCATGCTTTACATGAATGGCATTGCCTAGTTGAATCTCAGGCCAACTCATATCCCCAACCCCTCAAAATTCCTTTTGATGGCCATTAAAAAAGGGTGAAGAGTGAAGTTTGAAGTACGAAGTGTGAATCACAGCACGCGCTCTTCCTTTCACACTTCAAACTTCCCCCTTCACACTTCATGCTCCATCCTCCAAGATTTTGGAGATTTGCTCAGGGCTGGGGAGTTGGCCTTTGAGCGCCTTGGGCAGTCGCTTGACGATCTGGTAGGTGGCGACGCCCATAGGCTTATCGGCGGGCATTAAGGCATATTCCACAATGGTGCGTTTTTTCTCTTTGCAGAGGATGATGCCGATGGCTGGATGTTCGCCCTCTTCGCGCACCTGTTTGTCTAGGGCGGTGAGGTAGAACTGCATCTTGCCGACAAACTCGGGCTCAAAATCGCCAATCTTGAGTTCAATGGCCACCAGGCATTTGAGCCGGCGATGGATTAGCAGCAGGTCGATGAAATACTCCCTGCCCTCGACTTCCAGGCGGAACTGGCTGCCCACAAACGCGAACATCCCGCCCATGGCCCGAAGAAAATCCTCGATGCGGCCGATCAAGGCGCGTTCCAACTCGCGCTCCGAATGCTTTTCCCCTAATTCCAGAAAATCGAAGGTGTATTCATCCCTGACGGCGAGCTTGGCCTGGGCCCGTAATGCCGGGGTGAGCGTCTTCTCGAAATTGGTCTGGTCTAACAGGCTTTTCTCGTAGTTTTGGTTTTCGATCTGGTGGATTAAGACATTCTTTGACCAGCCGAACTTGCGGGCCATGCGCAGGTAGAATTCCCGTTCAAGGGGATCCTTGCATTTGCTCATGATGGCGAGGTTGTGCGCCCAGGCAATTTCTCCAACCAGTGGTTGGAGTCTTTCGTGGTCATGGTATTCCGCATAAAACTGTCGCATGTACCAGAGGTTCTGAACCGAAAAACCACCCACGCCAGGGAATTCCTGCCGCAGGTCGGTGGACAGCCGCTCGACTACAGATTTTCCCCAGCCTTCGGCGGCCTGGCGTTCAACGATGATCCGCCCGATATCCCAGTACAGCCCGACCAGTTGCTTGTTGACCGACTTCAGGGCGGCATATTGGGCTCTGCGAATCCGTTCCTTGATCTCCGCGAACGCTGTTGCGTAGGCTACGGGCATTTTCCCGTCCGCCGGTCTGGTCAGGCTGGATGTCTTCCTTTTTCCCTTCATACCCCCAATTCCTCAAAATTTTTTTTGATGGTGGCGGCCAGGGTGACCGCCTCGGTGTTGAGGTCTTCCAGTTCCACATGGATTTCACGCAGGGTTTCCTCGAAGTCGAAGTTTTCGTCTACTTCCTCGGGGGCAATACCGACGTAGCGGCCCGGGGTGAGGCTCCAGTCGTTGGCTTCGATCTCCTTCATATCCACCAGTTTGACCAGACCTTCCACATCGCGCAGTTGGGCGTCGGGGAAGCGTTCGGTGAGCCAGTGGGCCTGTTTCCAGAAGTAGCGCACCTGTTTGAGTTGTTCGACGGCCAGCCCCCGCGCTTCATCGGCGGCCTTGCGAGCGCGGGTGATGTCGCGGCTGACCCAAGCGTCGCTCTCTTTGGCTTTGCATTCGTTTTCGCAGATGTCGATGAGGCGGGTGGCGAGTTTGTAGATGAGGTCGGTCTGTTTGATCAGGTCGCGGCTGGTCTCGGCCATGGGCTCGAAGGTTTGGGTAAGCTTAATGAGTGCGGCGTTGGTGTCGGGTGCGGCTTCCCACTGTTTGGCGGCCTGCTGCGCTGATTTACGGAACTGGTCAATGTCTTGCTCGAACAGGGCGGACTCCTTTTCCAACTCCTTCAGCACTTCCGCCTGTGGCCCGGTTTTGGGCTGACTTTTTAG
>JBGSSO010000245.1:0-15636 GCA_041737015.1 Nitrospirales bacterium | reverse complement strand
GCACCCGATTCCATTGCCTGGATGTTGAACATTCGCGGATCGGATGTTCCCCATACTCCACTGCCATTGTGCCGGGCTATTCTATACGCCACCGGGCGGGTCGCCCTATTTGTCGATCCGAAAAAAATCACCCCGGGCTTGCACGCGCATTTGGGTCCGGACATTTCTTTTGCACTGCCGGAAGAATTCGAATCTGCCTTACAACAGTTGGGAACCCATCGGAATCGGGTGCTGTGTGATCCAGCCAAGACCAACTCCTGGATTTTCACCACATTAACTCAGAGCGGGGCTGACCTTTTCCATAAAGATGATCCCTGTGTGCTGCCAAAGGCCTGTAAGAATCCAGTGGAAATTGCAGGAGCCTATGCGGCGCATCAACGGGATGGTGTGGCCATGTGTCAATTTTTGGCTTGGCTGGCCAGGGAAGGATCCAAGGGACAGGTGACGGAATTAGAGGCCGTGGACTATCTCGATGCCTGTCGCCGAAAGCAGGCGATGTGGGAGGATTGCAGCTTCCCTACGATCTCGGGTGCAGGGTCAAATGGCGCCATTGTGCATTATCATTCGACCCCTGAGACGAATCGGTGCCTGGAGCCCGGGACATTATATCTGGTGGATTCCGGAGGGCAGTATTTGGACGGAACGACTGATATCACCCGAACCATTGCGATTGGACGCCCCTCGGACGAACATCGCGATCGGTATACTCGCGTGTTGCAAGGCCATATTGCACTGGCCACGGCCAGATTTCCTGAAGGCACCACAGGCAGCCAATTAGATGCGCTGGCACGTGCGCCCCTATGGGCAATGGGGTTGGATTACGATCATGGGACCGGCCACGGTGTCGGGAGTTTTTTAGGGGTCCATGAAGGCCCACAACGGATCGGGAAAGCGGCCAATGCGGTCGCCCTGAAGCCGGGGATGATTGTGTCAAATGAACCGGGCTATTACAAAACCGATGCCTATGGGATTCGCTTGGAAAACCTGGTGACGGTGGTGAAAGATGGGTCCTTCGAAAACTCAACACGGCCGTTCCTTGCCTTTGAGACGCTGACGATTGTGCCATTTGAGCGAGCCCTCATTGCCACAGAGGTATTATCCCTTAAAGAACGCCAGTGGGTTGATACCTATCATGCTCGCGTGTGGGCAGATCTCCAATCCGTCGTGGGTACGGATACGCGTGCCTGGTTGGAGCAGGCGACACAACCTCTCATTTAGATCCCCTCCTTCGCCCAATACCATTCGAACAATATTCAAATTGGAGCTATATATACATGACACCTCAAAAAACGAATGAAGAAATCATCGAAGCCATTAAAACTCAAATGGGTCAAAATCCTGAGATTACGAATGTGATCGTGAAGGGCCATCTTCTCCAACTCCATGTGACTCAAGGGCTGTTTCATCGCTTGTCGGCCGATCGCGAACGAGGGCGGAAAATCGTCTTGGTCCTCATGGAACAGATGAAGCGACTGACCGGATTATCGGATGTGGCGGTGTGGGTGTATTCAGAGAACGAAAAAGTGATTGAGGGAACGGTCAAAGCCTTTGGCGGGGATAATGTGAACTTCCTGTTTGACTTGTAAGTTTCACAAGAGAACCCCAGGGCAAGGGGAGTTCCCTATTCCTGATTGTTGCTCTTCGGCCAGGAGTCCAGGCTAGGAGGAAGGCCGGTTTTCCAAGATCCAACGCGTTTCCCCCCGAGACCAATCTGACAGGACCACACACCGTTCGGTGTATGATTAATCCGCCATCGTCCTCCATCGGCACTGATCCACATCCAGACGGGGGAACGTTGAACGGGCCGTTCAGATTCGGATGGCACTCAAACCTCCTTGTCGTCGTGCTGAAAGGGTCTTTTTGGGGAGCTGAAGTCAAAATTAACGGGAGTATTGTGATCGATTGCTATGAGGCTTGACAAGTTCCTTGCCGGATATGTCATGGTGTGCCCATGAAAAATTCAGATTATACCCCACCAGCTATTGTGTCCGAACCATCCACAGGCTTGGTGGGACAGTACGAAGCTGATGTCCTGTGTCTGTCCGTGTATGGGAAGACCGTTATCCTGATTGGCACGGCGCATGTGTCACAAGAATCGGTGGATTTGGTCAAACTCGTCATTGAACAGGAGCATCCCGATCGTGTTTGTGTAGAATTAGATGCCAAGCGTTTTGAAGCCATCTCGCATCCCAATCGATGGGAGTCGTTAGACCTCAAAGAAATCATCCGCAAGCAGCAGCTCAGTACGTTGATGGTCAATCTAATTTTGTCTTCCTTCCAAAAGCGGCTGGGAGATAAACTGGGCGTTATTCCAGGCACCGAAATGCTGGAGGCCATTCGTATGGCCGACAAGCATGATATTCCAGTGACCCTCGCTGACCGGGACGTGCGGGTGACGATGCGCCGGGCCTGGCGCAACACCCCTTTTTGGCGAAAAAGTCTGTTGATGTCCTCGCTCATGCTGAGTATCTTCGACACCACTGAAGTCTCCGAAGAGGAGATTCGAAATCTCAAAAAGCAGGATGTGCTTTCAGAAATGATGAAGGACTTAGGGAAAGAGGTGCCGACGCTCAAAACGGTGCTGATTGACGAGCGTGATCACTATTTAGCCCAAAAAATTGCCGATGCGTCAGGAACCAGGATTGTCGCCGTGGTTGGCGCTGGGCATGTGGAAGGCATATGCCGCACCTTGCATGGCCGCGTGCCGGTGGTTTTGGAGGAGCTGGAAAGTATCCCGCCCGTCTCTCCTGCGTGGAAAGCGGTGGGTTGGAGTATCCCGGCTCTGATTGTGGGGTCAATTACCTGGATCGGATGGGAAAAAGGATTAAGCGCTGCGGGAGACAATTTATTGTTTTGGATTTTGGCCAATGGCATTCCCAGCGGGATTGGCGGGATGTTGGCCATGGCTCATCCGCTCACCATCGTCGCCGCATTTATCTCGGCACCGTTTACCAGTCTCACTCCGGTAATTGGGGTCGGGTATGTGACGGCGTTTGTCCAGGCCTACTTGCAACCGCCCCTGGTACGGGAGTTTCAAACCGTGGCGGAGGATATTGCCATTCCACGAAAATGGTGGAAGAGTCGACTCCTACGTGTGTTTTTAGCGTTTCTGCTGCCCACGATTGGGAGCATCATCGGCACCTGGGTAGGTGGCACCCGCATTGTTTCCAATTTGTTTTAATCGGGAGCGAAACCACGCCAAACACGTAGAGGCTAGGATTGGGGCGCGGCGACTTTAGACGTATGCTGGAAAATACATTTCGGGCAGGTATAGTGAATAAATCGCCCATCGCCAACGAGACGTTTCAGCATAGAAGTTTGGCACCAGGTGCAGAGACGGTCCGGCAGATCTGAGGCAGAAGGCGTCAAGGGAGGAATAGAATCGGTGTTGGTCATAACTAGAAGCCATTCTCAAAAACCTTCAGGGGGTTTGTCAATGTTTAAGCCTGTGAAAACCTCAAAAATGTTGATTGGTGCGGTGCTGGGGCTTTTGCTGTTGCTCCCGGTGTCCGGGTGGTCCGAAACAAACGATGAGGATCTTCCACGTTTAACCGTTTCCGCAGAGGGAACGATCAATGTGCCTCCTGATAAAGCGGTGTTGAGTTTTGCGGTCGAAACCGTCGGAGAAAAGCTGTCCGATGTTCAAAAAGAGAATCAGGAACGATTGACCAAGGTTTTGGAGGAATGTCGACGGTTTAATATTCCGTCTGAGTTCATTCAAACGGCGTCCTTGAATGTGATTCCTGAATATCCCCCACCCCCGCCGCGACGTCCAACGGATGGAACGTTAGAGAACACTGTTCCCCGGATTATTGGCTACCGTGTCGCCCACCACGTCAATGTGGAGGTGCGTAACCTGGAGGTTGTGGGGAAGGTCGTTGACCGGGTCTTGCAAGTTGGGGCCAACAGATTTTCAGGCATTGCCTGGGGCTTGCAAAATGAACAACCCACCAAGCTTGAAGTCTTGAAGCAGGCTTCCGCCAAAGCCCAAGCCAAAGCTGAAGCGTTGGCTCAGGCCTTGAACCTCAAGTTGGTTCGCATGATCAATGTCTCGGAGGGTGGCGTTTCCCCATCCCCTCCTGAGGGTCGCTACCGCATGGCGATGGCAATGGATAGCGGTGGAGAAGCATCGGTGTCGGCAGGAGAAATCTCGATACGTGGTTCCGTCCTCTTGGTGTATGAAATCAGTCAGAAATAATCAATCCTCTCTTTATCCGCCTCCGGTCCACGGTCCTTAGTTCTCATGAGCATTCCTTCCATGAACAATGAAAAACCAGAAGCTGTTGCACGAACCGGAAGGGTTGGACCAGATCTTGGCGTTCCGGCACTGGTGGTGTCCGGCTTCCTGGGGGCGGGCAAGACGACTCTTGTCAAGCATTTGATTGCCGATGCCCAACGACAGGGCCTGAAGTTGGCTGTGATCTCCAATGAATTTGGTGAATTAGGCATTGATCGAGCCTTGCTTCAAGAAGAAGGCGGTCCAGGCTATGTGGAACTGGAAGGCGGGTGTGTGTGCTGCCAGCTTTCCGGTGAGTTACTCAACACTTTGCAGAATCTGTGGGAAACCATTCGTCCGGATCGAGTCGTGGTGGAAACATCCGGCGTGGCATTACCCTTCGAAACGCTCCTGACATTTTGGAGGGAGCCCGTCAATGAATGGGTGGGCGAAAGTTTAGCCGTGGTCGTCGTCAATGCCGAACAAGTGGCCCAAGGGCGGGATTTGGAGGGCACGTTTGAACAACAGGTATCCTCGGCAGATTTGTTGGTGTTCAATAAAGTCGATTTAGTTCCACCAGACTCATTCGGGCGCTTGGAAAGCCTTCTCCACGATATGGCCCCTGGTGCCCCAGTAATTCGAAGTATTCAGGGGGAAATCGATACGACGATTGTTTTTCCTTCTATCCCCACGAAAAAGACTGCACCCACCTCTCAGCGAAAGCCTGAACTCCTTCCTCACACCCATGAGGAATTTGAGGCCCAGGAACTCTCCTTTCCTGACGACCTCACGCCCGAACAGCTCATCCAACAACTTCAGCTACTTCATGCCCTTCGCATCAAAGGTATCATCAACACAACGGAAGGCCTAAAGCTGGTGCAAGGAGTCGGTCCACGTGTTGACTTGAGTGCTCCTCCTGCCAATCTTCCTCAGGAAATAATTGGACGCCTGATCGTTATTCGTAAAAGTTAGCCTGCCGGGTTTTCTGGAACTACAACTAATTCGACAATTGAAAAAGGTGGGGATGGGTTTTTAAAAGGTTGTCTTTGAGATCAGGATCGAGGCGGGTTTGATACAGAGATTTGGCTTTAGCAAGAAGATCAATGGAGATGTGTGTGGCGCCTTGGAGATTGGCTTCCTGTAAGTTTGCTCCGGTTAGGGATGTATCCTGAAGGGAGGCCCCTTCCAGATTAGCCTGTATGAGTTGAGCCTCACGTAAATCAGTTAAGTGGAGCTTGGCTTTGGACAGATTGGCTCGTGTGAGGTTTCCCCATGGAAGCGAAGCACGTGTGAGAATGGCCCCCTCAAGATTCGCGCCCTCCATGTTGCAGGCGATGAGCCCGGTTCCGGACAAATCAATCCTGGTCATGGTGGCATTGGAGAGATTAGCCTTGATCAGATTGGCTTCCTGCACATCGGCTTCGGTGAGGTTCACGCCGGAGAGGTTGGCTTCTGTTAAATTTGCATGAAAGAGATAGGAATCTGAGAGGTCGGCCCCTTCCAGATTGGCCTGGCTTAAATCGAGCCCGGTAAAGTCATACCCGGAAAGATCGGCTCCGCTCAGATCGGATTGAATCGTCTGATTTGTCCGTCGAAATTTGTTCCATTCCCCGACCCCTCCCTTGATGAGGAGTTCAACATGTTCAGGATTGGCCATGAGGAGAGTGTCGGGATTGAATTACGAAACCTGATCGCCTGGCTGAATGTGCTGGGTTTTTGGTTGTTTACCGTTTTTTGAGGTACTTGAGGAATTCCGAATCCGGAGAAAGCACCAACGTGGTATTGTTCGCAAATGTTTTCTTATAGGCTTCCATGGTTCGGATGAATTCAAAAAACTCCGGGCCTTGCTCGTAGGCGGTCGCATAGATTTTGTAGGCTTTAGCTTCACCGTCTCCACGAAGTTCCTGTGCGGTTTTATAGGCCTCGGCCAGAATGATTTGCTTGTCTTTCTCGGCTTCGGAGCGAATCTTTTGGGCTTCTTCCTCTCCCTCAGCTCGATATTGCTTGGCCTGGCGTTCCCGTTCGGCTTGCATCCGTTGGAAAATCGCTTTTTCATTTTGCTCAGGCAGGTCCGCCCGCTTAATGCGTACATCCAGGACCTCAAGCCCGTAGGCCGAGGCTTTTTCGTTGGATCGATCTGATACGACCTTCATGATCAACGCACGGTTTGCGGCCACGATTTCACCCAGTTCATGGCGACCTAGCTCAACCCGCAATTCCGAATAAATAATATCGTCCAGGCGCTGAAGGGCCCCTCGTTGGGTCTGAAAGGCCTGATACACTTTTAAGGGATCCACAATGCGCCATTTGGCGAAGTTGTCGATCACCAGCGATTTCTTATCGCTGGTAATGACATCTCGAGCGGGAGCGTCATAGTCCAGATAGCGTTTATCAAAGAAGGTGACTTGATGGTAAAAGGGAATTTTAAATTTCAGCCCTGGTTCCGTAATGGTTTGGACAGGTTTTCCCAATGCGACCACGATAGCCGTTTCGGTTAAGTCGACCACAAAAAATGGGGAAAGACCTAAGACCAAAAGCAGTCCAAAAACTAATATGACACCCATGAGGAGATTTTGTTTCATCGGGAGTCCCCTCCTTGCGTGGTTGTGTCTCCGCGCGAGCGGGATTGGCGATCTAACGGAAGAAAGGGCAGGACATTGCCGATCGCCTTGGAATCCAGAATAATTTTTTCCGTGTTAGCCATGACTTCTTCCATCGTTTCAATGTATACCCGTTTACTGATGACATCCTTGGCGAGTTTGTATTCTTTTAGAGTCTGGAGAAAGTAATTGGCTTCTCCCTCCGCCCGCGCTATTCGGGATTGTGCATGGCCTTTGGCCTGGTTGATGCCTTGAGCCGCTTCCCCTTTTGCTCTGGGAATTAAATCGTTTCGGTAGCCATGAGACTGGTTAATGAGCTTTTCACGGTCTTCCTTGGCGCTGGCGACATCTTTAAAGGCTGCGGCGACGGCTTCCGGAGGATTGACATCCTGAAGCTGAATCGTGGCCACTTGCACGCCGGCAAGGTACTGATCAAGGACGCCTTGAAGCAGGTCTTGAGCTTCCTGTTGAATCTGGGCTTTGCCAATCGTTAACGCTTCATCAATCTTACTTTTGCCGATGACTTCGCGCATGGACGCTTCGGCGGCGTTGTGAATGGTGGACTCGACATCGGCGACTTTATATAAGTAATTTTTAGCTTCTTTGATTTTATATTGGACGATGAACTCGAGAGACAGAATATTCATGTCACCGGTCAACATGAGGGCTTCTTTTGGAACGAATTGGGTGCGTCCGCGGTCGGTGCGGAATCCCACCTCCACTCGATGGAGTTTTTCAATTTTTGGGGTGTCGACTGTTTCTACAAATGGAATTTTAAAATGTGGTCCGGATTCAACCTCGCGAACAATATCGCCGAACCGTTTCACCAGACCCTGCTCGTCGGGGGCCACAATAAACACCGATTGCCACAGAGCCAGGACTGCCAGGACAATATAGATAATGGATTTGAAACCCCGGCCGGGTACGAGTCGAGTGAGTTGGTCCTGTGCTTTTCGAAGCGCTTCATCGAGGGGGTCTTGACCACTTCCTCCCCACGGATCTTTAGGTTCCCATGCCATACGTTAGTCCTATAATTTGAGTTACAAGCGGGATGAGCGAGGTGATTACTGTCGTTACGTGAATCAAGGTAACAGAAATATTTGAATGGGGCAATAAAAGATCAATGAATCCTCTTCCACACAGGCAGGGAGTGCCGTGCTGCGGCTCTCTACCTGTTATGGATTTGTTCTATTTGGGGGCTGTTGAAAAAAGCCGCCAGCGGCGTTCTCGCCATTTTTCCGTGCTCACGTACTGGAAGTACGCTCTGCGCGCAAAAATGACTGCGGCCTTGCTGGGCGAACTTTTTTGAACCGCCCCGAGGCCTTAATATGCAAGGTGCCTGTGGGTCAATATGCCCTTGGAAATTATTATTATTCAACACTCCCATTTGTTATTTTAGTAAGTGTGCCTAGTCAGGTATTTGGCCTTGGCCCAAGAAGGAAAGTTTTTTATTCCCATGGGCAACTGAAAAAAATAGGAAAAATCTATGGCCTAATCTTTTCCATGAGATTTGGAGAGAATGGAGGCTGGGTTGAAAGATAATAGACCTCCATCCCGTAGTCAGTTTGGGGGAGTTTCCTCCTGGTTCATAAATAGGTGATGTTGATCCAATAGCCTTAGAGGGCTTGGTGATATGGCAACGATGAAATAGGTTTTATTCTTTTGGAGGATGCTTACGACGACATGGAGAAAACTATTAGTTGCCTGTTTGATGCTTGTGAGTGTTTTGGGGGTGAGCCGAGCTTTTTCAGGCCCTGTTGTTCCTAACCTGGATAATCCTCTCCCTGGTCGTGACCAAGGGATTAGAGTTGACGGAGTTCAGGGAGAAATGTTTGTGGTAGATACGGCGTCAACTAAGGTGAAGTTTTGTGGTATCACTCCTGTCGGATGTTCTCCCTGGAATAATTGAGTAGGGCAGAGAAAATGTTATTTGGAAAGTTAGGAGAGGCGTGTTTTGATTGACGGACCGAGCAGACAATGAAATCCAGATTTCAAGCTAGAGATTTGCCGCAATTACCCCATCGGCACCTGATGCTGCATAAGCCTTACGGTGTCCTGTCAAAATTTACCGATTCTGAAGGACGTCCGACGTTAGCCGACTATGTGGATGAGTCACGGGTGTATCCGGCCGGACGATTGGATATGGATAGTGAAGGCCTGCTTCTGCTGACTTCCGATGGAGATCTGGCTCATCGTTTGACCTCGCCATTTCAGAAAGTTTCCAAAACCTATTTGGTGCAAGTGGAACGTATTCCAGATGAATCAGCTCTCGTGGAGCTTCGGGAAGGCGTCATGGTCAAGGGTAAACGGACCCGGCCGGCTACAGTTCAGCTTCTTCACGGTGAGCCGGCCGTCTATCCTCGTCCCGTCCCCATTCGTTTTCGCAAATCCGTTCCCACGGTATGGTTGCGTATGCAAATTCAAGAAGGCATGAACAGACAGATTCGTCATATGACCGCTCAGGTAGGACACCCGTGTCTCAGAATCATTCGTGTCGCCATCGGGCCGATTCGGTTGGGCTCTCTTCCTCCGGGACAATGGAGGGAGCTTCGAGCAGGAGAATTGCGCGGGTTGTCATAGACCGTTCTGTTGTGTCGGAGGTATGGACCGAGAAAAGCCATTCGGATGAAATAATCGGCAGGAGCCTGAAGTATCCCTCGTTTTTGACCTTGGTCATGGTGTTGATAAAAAAATGGTTATTAGGGTTTTTACCTTGAACATTGTTACGCAGACAGGTAAAATTCAGCGCTCGTCATCAATGAACATGCGTTGATGGCCGACGGAACGCCGACATGACACATTTTTGAATCAGGCCGATGTCATGATCGTGTCTGGTCGGTCTAGGGCAGCTCCTCGCACGCTGTTTTGTCTCCCACCTAGAACGACGTAAGGAAGTTGATTCGAGAATGAAGCATTTCTCTGTGAACAAGTGGACGGTCGGGTTCTAGGTTGTGACGAATGGTCTTAGCCCATAGCCGGAATACACCGGTCCCATTCTATAGTTCCCGTTGAGATGGTGCTAACAATTCACTTCTGGTCACTTACATAAGAATGGAGATATTCCCACCATGTCGGTAACAATTATTCTGGCCCTGTCCGTTCTCGGATTAGCTATTGCGTATTACTATTCAACCTCGGTCATGAAGATCCCCATTGATATGGGTGTCGAAGATCCGGAAACCCGGAAGCGTCTGGCGAAAATCCATTCGGCTATTGCCAACGGGGCCATGGCATTCCTGAAGCAGGAATACAGAATTATGGCCATTTTTATGGTGGTCTTTGCGGCCATCATTGCGGTGCTCATTGATGACCATCATACCGACTATGTGAATGAAGGGCTGTATACCGCTATTGCATTTATCTTTGGCGCCATCATTTCGATTGCCTCCGGTTTTATCGGGATGAAGATTGCGACACAAGGCAATGTGCGGACGACGGTTTCTGCCAATCAATCTCTCTCCACCGCATTTAATGTCGCGCTGCATTCCGGAGCTGTGATGGGCTTTGCGTTGGTCAGCTTGGCGGCCTTAGGACTGTTAACTATCTATCTTGGACTCAAAAGTATCATGCCGGCTCAACTCCCGACGCATATTCTGATGGAAGTGATTGCCGGCTTCGGCCTCGGGGGTTCGTCTATCGCGTTATTTGCGAGGGTGGGTGGAGGAATTTTCACAAAAGCCGCTGACGTCGGGGCCGATTTGGTGGGGAAAGTTGAAGCGGGGATTCCGGAAGATGATCCGCGTAATCCTGCGGTGATTGCCGATAACGTGGGCGATAACGTGGGTGATGTGGCCGGAATGGGGGCTGACTTATTTGGTTCCTGTGCGGAAAGCACCTGCGCCGCCATGGTGATTAGTGCGGTCGCTTTTTCCGGAATGGTTGATGCGTTGTTGTATCCAATCCTTATTTCTGCCATCGGCATCCCGGTGAGCTTTCTCACTCTGATGATGGTCAAGGTCACTTCCGAAGACCAGGTTGGCCCGGCGCTGAAAAAGATGCTGATCGTCTCCAGTGCGCTGATGGCGGTGGTGATGTTCTTTATCACCAAGGCCATGCTCCCGGATACGTTTGAAATTAATGGGCAGGCGTATACCGATCTTGGTGTGTATTTTTGTTTCCTGACAGGCCTTATTGCCGGGCTTGCCGTGGGATTGATGACTGAGTACTACACTTCCCATGACTATGGGCCTGTGCGGGAAGTGGCGAAATCATGTGAAACGGGTGCAGCTACGAATATCATTTTTGGACTGGCTCTCGGCTATCAGAGTGCCGTAGGCCCTTATCTCGCCATTGGCCTCGCCATCTATATCCCATGGATATTAGCCGGCATGTACGGGGTGGCCATTGCCTCACTTGGTATGTTGGGAACACTTGTGATTGCACTCACGATCGATGCCTATGGACCGGTTTCTGATAATGCCGGGGGTATCGCTGAAATGGCCGGTATGCCGGAACATGTCCGTAAACGGACGGATGTGTTGGATGCTGCCGGAAATACGACTGCCGCCATTGGGAAGGGCTTTGCCATCGGTGCGGCTATCCTGACGTCATTGGCCCTATTCGCGGCGTTCCTCACCAGGGCGGACTTACTGCTCAAGGAACAACATGGCCAGGATTATGATCTGTTAGGCAGTATTAATTTGCTGGATCCCCTCGTGTTTACCGGGTTGTTTATCGGGGCTGTGTTGCCCGCCTATTTTTCCGCCATGACGATGAAATCGGTGGGGTCGGCTGCTTATAAGATGATTGAAGAAGTCCGACGTCAGTTCCGCACAATTCCCGGCCTCATGGAAGGGAAAGCCGAGGCGGATTATGAACAATGTGTCGCCATTTCAACTCAAGCGGCCCTTAAAGAAATGATTGCACCGGGCATTCTGATTATGGGAACACCCCTGATCACTGGATTCCTATTTGGCATTCAAGCGGTTGCTGGGGTGCTTGCTGGTTCCCTTGTCGCCGGTGGCGTTATCGCCATCTCGTCATCGAATAGTGGTGGTGCTTGGGATAATGCGAAGAAATATATTGAGGCTGGAAATCTTGGGGGGAAGGGTACAGACACCCACAAGGCCGCAGTGGTTGGTGATACCGTTGGTGATCCCCTGAAAGATACCTCAGGGCCGTCGTTGAATATCCTGATCAAACTTTCAGCTATTCTGTCACTAGTGTTTGTGCCATTTTTCGTCCAGTACGGGGGGCTCTTGATAAAGTAATTTACACTGAGCATGGGCCCAACAAGGCCGGAGCTTCCTTCTGTTTTGTTGGGCCGAATTTCGTGATCCTTGTGATAATGGATGTTGTAGACGGTGTTTTCATTTTAAGTTATATAGCGAGGCTGGTTTTAGCCTTGTATTTTGTGTTCATCTTTATCGTGCTGTTGTGTTTTTCATTATTCCATTCCTTGTGTAATTTTCATCTCTCTCTTCATCCCCATTTTCTCTCCTTTGCGGTGGATGGCCAAGCGGGTCATTTCATCGGTCATTCCCCTAATTTTTTTCGGCCTCATTACAACAAAGATTGATGTTCTGAAATTTTCACGGGCGGAATCGTCAGTTTGGTGAAATGAGAATAGCCAAGAGGCGTTTGGGTTTTTCCCATTCATGGTTGTTCCGGTTCTTTCAGATTTGAGGGAAAACGCATTCAGGGGGAGGCGGTGATCTCTCTCCATTGGCATGTGTCCTGCCTGGTTCTGGTAGCCAGGTTTCCTAACTGACTGAGATGGCTGGTTGAAAAAGGAGTACTTCGTATGGAATCACCCAAACAACTAGATGATTTTTCATTTCAGAGAAAGAAAAGGTCTGAGGCCGTTTCCTCCGCGGATGTGGATCTGTTGTTGCGGGTGATCTCCCACGATCTTTCTGCTCCAATGGCAACTATTCAGGATACTTGTCAAAAACTCACCATGGTGTGCAGTCCGCTGAATGAATCGTTTGAGGAGGAGGCCCCATTCGGTAATGCACGAGGCCCACTCGGTCCTCTGGTCACAAAAGATATACCCGAGGCCGTACGGCGTATTCGAGGTGAGGTGGATCATATGCGTTGCCTTACGTCGGGACTTCTCCAGTTTATCCGGCTTGGGCAGATTGGCCTTCAGTGGGAGGGCCTGGACATGAATCAGCTTGTGATGGGAGTCGTGACTTCTATGGAGAGGAAGCTTAAGAGCAAAGAAGTCGTGGTTCGTATTGAGGACCTTCCAGATTGTATGGGTGATGAGGTGTTGGTGAATCAAGTTTTTGCGAATCTGCTTGATAATGCCCAGAAATATCTCGATCCTGCATGTCCGGGAGAAATTATTATCTCCGGTAACACGATGCATGGATGGTCGGTCTATTCTGTTGGAGATAACGGGATTGGGATTTCTGCAGAACATCATGCCGGAATTTTTGAGGCATTCTCGCATCCGGTCGTGGAGCCGGAAGGTCGTCAAGGAGTGGGTTTGGCCATTGTGCGTCGCATCATTGATCGGCATCAAGGAAACATTGAAGTCGAATCGACTCCTGGGCAAGGCTCGACTTTTCGAGTGTACTTTCCTCGAGCGATCATTGCCGAGGATGGAGGAGGGAAAGAAGAATGAATCGAAGAAAATAAAAACGTGTTATTTCCCATCGGGCCAATTAAACTTGACCACCTTCACTCAGTCAGCCACCTTGGCAGAGGCCTTTGCTTGCTTGGCATGGTTTCATGAGGATGTCGTCAGTCACTGGATGCATCTGAGATTTTCTTTCGTTACTCCATGAATCGATGCGTTTGTTGATGGGTCGCATGAGACATTCTTTTTGGCCATGACTTCTTGCCCGGCAGAAAGGCTCTCTGGTCTGAAGCGTGTGGTGAATGGTGTAGTAAGGACTGTCCCCCTGGGGCAGTTGAGAAAATTTCGAGACAGGCAGCAGGAAAAAAAAGATGTTTGCTAAGAGCCGAAACCGATGTTTTGGTTATCGAGGATTGAAGTGACCCCTATCGAAAAATTTCTTACCGGTGGCGCCGCGATTGGTTCAAGCGCCGAAGGCGTGGTTGTTCTGTCCTGCTGGGTTTTTTAACCGGGCTGATTTTCTTTTGGTTCTTCCAACCTAACCCTCGCAAAATCCGACTCACATGGTCGGGGTGATATTTCACCCCGAAGTATCGCCGAATCATTCGGCCAATAAGGCGGCAGGTCCATTGATCAGTCCGCATATTTGCGGCTCGTGGTCCTCGTTGGAGAATTTGGAGGAGATTTTGGCGTTGTTTGGGCGAAAGGCGTGATGGACGACCGGTATGGGGCTTGGATTTCAAGGCATTTTTCCCGCCCTGTTCGAGTGCATCTTTCCATCGCTTGACGGACGATGGCGCTGCCCCGATTGTTCGGGCAACCTCGCGAATGCCTCGACCTTTGGCCAACAGACTGGCAGCCATTCGGCGTCTGGCTTCTAGTTTTTCGGCACTACCCTTTGGTCTCATGAATTCACTTCTCGGATTTCTCAATGCGACTCTTAAGGGAAAATGTGCATCATCCGGTAAAAGATCAGAGGTGGGGTGGCTGGGAAAAAATTCCGAAAGGCGAGGATGTGATGACAGGATAATTTTCGCAAGGCAAAGCGTGAGGAAAGTCACCTTCACGCATGGCACTTAAGGAGTGGGTCAGATTATTCAGAGAGAAGAAGTGGAGATTCCCATATTGCTGCTGTTCGCGAGGCAAGCGCCTGCATCGGCCATTTCTTGGAGAGCATTTCGGGAATCATCTTGTTTGGGGATGCCCCCCTTCGTGGCATCAGTGAGCAGGACGACTCGAAGCCCGTGTTGACAGCCATCGAGAACCGTGTGCTTGACGCAATGTTCGGTAGGTAGTCCCAGCACATACAATGTTTGGATGTTGAGATCTTCCAGACGGTCGGCCAGACTCGTCCCATCAAAGCCGGATCTCGAATCTTTCTTCGGATCGGTTCCTTTAGAAATGACTATCATCCCGGGAGGAAGGACTAAGTCGGAATGAAATTGAGCTCCGCGTGACCCCTGGACTCCATGAACCGGCCAAGGTCCCTGCTGTTCGATGAAGGAGCTGTGATTGGCCGGGTGCCAATCTCTGGTTGCCAGTATGGGCCAGCCTTGACGGCTGAAGTGTTTGATGTAGGCGTTGATGAGAGGAATGAGGCTGTTTGCCTCGGGAACGGCCAGTGCCCCACCCGGAAAGAAGTCATTTTGTAAGTCGACTAAGAGGAGCGCGGAATATTGATCGGGTTGGGGAGCGGTCGAGGTTTGGGTATGTGAAGAATCTGATGGGGAGGCTTGCTTGGAAAGTTTCATGTCCGTTACGCCAGAATTTCTGTCCCGATGCCTTTGTCGGTGAAAATTTCGAGTAACACCGCATGAGGCACACGTCCATCAATAATGTGCGCCTTGCGGACGCCACCCTGAAGGGCGGTTAAACAGGCATGAACTTTGGGGAGCATGCCTGCACTGATGACCTGTTTTTTGACCATTCGTTCCATGTCTTTTTTGGAGAGCGTGGAGACGTGCCGATTATTGGCATCACGAATGCCTTTGACGTCGCTTAAGACCAGTAATTTTTCGGCACGAACTGCCGCAGCCACGCTGCCTGCTACCAGATCCGCATTGATGTTTTGCGTTTTCCATTTGGCATCGACTCCGATTGGCGCAATGACCGGAATGAAATTCGCCTGTTGAAGTGTATGGAGTAATGTGGTGTCGACATGACTGACCTGGCCGACGAACCCGTAGTCTTCAGGATGCAGGACGTCGGTTGATCCGCTGTAGGTGTGAATAAGACTCTTGGGATTAAATGGTTTCGTGGTCAGGAGTTGGCCATCCTTGCCGGTGAGTCCGACG
>JBGSSO010000221.1:0-6623 GCA_041737015.1 Nitrospirales bacterium | reverse complement strand
GGCGCCATTAGCGGTCCAGGTGAAGGTCGTGGTACTGCCGGATAAGGCTGAGCCCGCTAAGGGTGTCAGGACAGCAGGGCGCCCACTGCCATTGTTGCTGGTCGTGCTGGCACTCGCGGTGCTAGGGGTACTGGAGGTACTGCTAGTGCTGCTAGTAGCGCTTCCTGAGCCTGCTTTGGCAGTGTATTGAACGTCAGTCGAGGACCAGAGCCCATTGGCGTAGCGCCACTGCAACCGCACCCAAACGGTCGTTCCGTTGGTGGGGATCCCGGCGGCGGATTGAGCGAGAGTTCCGCTTGGCAGGTTGCCACTGTTGTAGAGCGAGGAATCGCCTTGTTTGGTGCCGATGCGCAAGGACCAATCGGTGAGAGATTCGCCATTAGCGGACCAGGTGAAGGTGGCCGTGCTGCCGGGTAAGGTCGAGCCGGCTGTGGGCGACAGCAGTTTGGGCGCGGCACTGGCCGAGGTAAAGGTTCCAAAGATTAGAAAACACACACTCAGTACAAGGAATATCCCTGTTTTTGGAAATACGTTCATGAGGTTCTTCCTTCCAGTTAATGCAAAGGCACGTTGACAAATGGCGCGCACGATCAATCTCTATTGTTCGATCTGTGTGCACAGAAAAAGCCGAATAAAAATACGGAAAAAATGCGGGGGATGACTGTGTAAGAATTAAATGAATTAGGTAGGAAGAAATCTATGGATATTCAAATAATGGGTTTCTGATTACAGACATAATAAATCTGGAACATTTGTGCACAAAGTACTCCGTTATCGGGGGAGCATTGAGCAAAGTGTTTTTGGCAATATTTTTCAATGTGAAATGCATTTATAAACTAGGCAATTGGTATAGAGGAATTATTTAAAATGGAAGATTTTGCCGTATCCATTCAAATTATCAGTAATGGCTATGCTTTCATTCCTCATTGTTAGAACGACAATTTTTTCCATCACATCGTGCCATCATGATCGGTAATTATGCTGTTTTTGAAATTCTTCATATGCTGTTCGAAACTTTGAATACTTGTTTGAGCGCTCAGATTCCAGAGGTGGAGACAGCAATATTGGTACCGTCAATGGATAATTATGGAAATTTATTTGCCATTAGGTACAAAATTATTAATAAATACAGTAAATACGAATTCGAATTAACTCGAATTACAAGAAAAATAAACTGTACAAAAATTAAAATCGAACCAATTTAGTGTAGGTTGAAGCCTGCAGTTTTTATTGAATTGGCCTTCAAGATGCCAGAAGCCCTTCAGGCTTTTTGTTGTGGGGGAAGGATTGAGTTTGGAGGTCAGATAGTGGATGTCTTGCAGGCCGAAGTGATTTTGAGATCTCTGTGATACGGAACCGTTCAGACCTCAAGAGAGTATGAGATTTTCGTATTGAACAAAATTCCTGACCTGGGTAAATGACTGCGAGAAGATAATTTTTCTAGGGTGGTGCTTAGATGTGAGGGGGAAGGTTTTCAGGCAACAAGGATCAGGAAATATATTCGGAAGACTCAACGGACGAACCGTGCCTGGCAAAAGCCTGAACCTCTGAATAAAAGATCAGACGTTTAACTTTAATGTATAGTTATGATGATTTTCACTAATTTGTAACCAACCGTAAATTTTTCGGAGATTCACTCATTGAATTTGTGGTATGTTCTTCCACGCCGATTGTCGGGAACCTCAGCGATCTCTTTGGGCCTTTAATATCCGCTATTAATTCCTCAACATATACCTCATTATATTCCGTCACGGTTAAATAGCGGGTCACTAGGAACAAGCCGACCGAGTGAAAATTATATGGTGCGGAACCGAGCTGTCTGGCTCCCGGTGTTTTCATCATTCCCATTGGTTGAGGCATAGTAAGTCGCCGCGTTAGACAATGTAGGCAGAAATAAGGTTGTCTGAAGGACTAGGCAGGCGAATAAGGGGTCTTTTGTTTTAAGGACGTCTTTCAATTTCCTAATGCGTGTTTTCTCCAAGGGCATTTTGTCATATCCCCAAAATGTGAGACAATCAGGTTTCTGCGGGTACACCCATTAACTAAGGGCCTAGGTATCGGGTACGATTGCTAAAACTTTACCCTCAAACTACCTTTTGACCTAATGTTATGCATCTAATCTGCAGATACTAATATGGTGGTGTCGCCCCATCAGAGAGCCATCCGCAATTTAGAGACCCTCAGAAGGTAAAAAAATCTCGTGTTCTTCAGGGATCGGGGCTTGGGGGTGATTGGTCTATGAGGCAGGCTGAACAGTTTTGGTCATGTTCCCCCCATTGATGTGATGCCTTTTTTCTGTATTTCTATGGGATTCTCCAATTTCTTTGCCCCATGATGTGAGTATGATTCATACTCCGGAAAGTGTCGTCGCCGATGTACCTCACTCGAATTGATCGTATTTGTAGAAGCGTGTTGACTTTGAATAGGGATCGTGAATTCGCCACGCTGAAATCCATGTTGGCTCTAAAGAAGACCGATAGGGTGCTTGATGCGGGGAGTGGAGATGGATATTGGACGGCGTCCTTTGCTAAAGACTGTGCGCATATTATCGGCATCGATCCTGGTTGGCAGGCATTACAACACGCCAAAATGTTGTATGATTATCCAAATATTGATTATGTGCAAAGTTTTGGCGAGTCCTTGCCTTTTCCCGATAAGAGTTTTGATAAGGTTGTGAGCATTAGTTGCCTGGAACATTTTAACGATCCTTTTCAAGGGCTGCGCGAGATGGCGCGGGTCCTCAAACCTGGCGGTCGGTTAGCGCTATCCGTCGATAGCCTATTGCCGGAAAACTCTTCCTTAGCATTCCGGGAGTGGCACAAGAAGCGACATTTCGTCACGAAATATTTCAGCCAAGATGAAATGCAGGGAATGCTGGAGAAGGTCGGGATAAAATATGAAAAGCAATCTACGGTACATCTGATCCGATCATCGGCAGCGATTCGGTCTCGGGAAATCTTTATCCGTCGTCCTCGTCTCCTGCTACCTCTATTCCCCATTTTTTATAGTATCGTGCGAGTGGCCGATCGGATGTCTCACGATACGCATGGACAGATGTTCGTGGTGACCGGTACACGTTAGGGCTTTTCGGATGGGTTTCTTCCTGCGTTTTTCCGGATGCGCCAGACACTTGAAGCCTTTTGGCCAATGATTTCAGGGAACGGTTGGGATGGTGCAGTGAGTTGATAACAGTAACTATGGAGTAAAGGGAGCTTGTTATGCGGATTTTAGTCTGGGGGCTTGGGTATGTGGGTACCGTTTCGGCTGCTTGTTTGGCACGTTTGGGGCACGAGGTTATCGGTATCGATCCCAACCTCACCAAAGTGGAAGCGATAAACAGGGGGGACTGCGCGATCAAGGAACCGGGGTTGCACGAATTGATCAAGCAGGCCGTCAAGGCTGGCACCTTGCGGGCAACCACCAATGGGACTGATTGCATTTTGCAAGCTGATCTTTCCTTGATTTGTGTAGGAACCCCCAGTAGTGCCGACGGTAGTCCTCAACTGGGCTATGTCGAAGCTGTGACGCATGACATCGGTCGTGGACTCAAAGACGTCTCGCATTATCATGTCGTGTGTTTACGCAGTACGGTATTTCCCGGAACTTCCCGTAATCTCCTTGCTCGGATACTTGAAGAAGTTTCCGGAAAAAAGGCTGGAGACGATTTTGGCTTAGCGATGAATCCAGAATTTTTACGTGAAAGCTGTGCGGTGAACGACTTCAATTTGCCTCCCTATACTATTATAGGGGAGCTGAACCAGCGGTCTGGCGAGGCTCTGGATCGGCTCTATCAGGGCATCAATGCCCCGATTCAGCATGTGACGCTTGAAGAAGCGGAACTTTTGAAAATCACGAATAACGTGTTTCATGCGTTAAAAGTCGGATTTGCCAATGAAATTGGGCGAGTCTGTGACCGCCTTGATATTGACAGTCATAAACTGATGAAGCTTGTCTGTTCAGATACGAAATTGAATATTTCCCCTGCCTATCTCATGCCGGGATTTGCATTCGGTGGCTCTTGTCTTCCCAAGGACCTGCGATCATTGACTTATAACGCCCGCCGCCTTGGCGTCGAAGTGCCCATCCTGGAATCTATTCTGCCGAGCAACTCGCAGCAAGTGAATTTAGCCAGGATTAAACTTCAGGAGGTCGGCGCCAAAAAGGTTGGCATCTTTGGACTAAGCTTTAAGGCGGGAACCGATGATCTTCGTGAAAGCCCCATTATTAATTTGATTCGAGATCTTTGGCAGGATGGAGTAGATGTTCTGGTCTACGATCCTGATGTGAACCTTCAGGAAATGTTGGGAGCCAATCTTGAGTATTTAGAGCGCCAGTTGCCTCAAATCAAAACAATTCTGTGCGATCGTGCAGAAGAAATCATGAGCGGATCTGATGTGCTGGTGGTGAGCCAGAAACGACCGGAATTTCTAGATCTGTTAAAAAATGTGAATCATTCGGTTATGATCCTTGATCTGGTTCGCTTGGCCGAACGGCCTGAATCCCTGGGATTCGCAAAGTATACAGGGATTTCATGGTAGATAATTCTCGTAAGCGTTGGCTTATCCTGACGCAGTATTATTCTCCTGAAATTGGAGCTCCACAAATCCGTTTACGCTGTCTGGCCAATGAATTGCGTGAGCACGGGATTGATATAGAAGTTTTGACCGCTCTGCCCAACTATCCCAAGGGGGAAATTTTCCCTGGATATCCCACCACAAAATTCAGTATTCGTGAAGAAATCGATGGTGTTCCTGTCCGAAGGGTGTGGATTTATCCTGGCAGTGGAAAATCTCCTTTAATTCGGTTATTAAATTATTTGAGTTTTACCTTGACCGCTCTGATTGCCGCCTTATTTGGCCCCCGTCCCGATGTCATGTTTGTTGAATCGCAGCCTTTGTCTCTTGGCATCGTGGGCCTCTGCATGAAATGGATCAGAGGCGTTCCCTATATTTACCATGTGCCTGATTTGCAGATTGATGTTGCCAGGCAAATGGGGTTTATCAAAAGCGAGGCTTTTCTTCGGTTGGCTTTGCGTTTGGAAAACCTTTTTCTGAAGAAGTCCTGGAAAGTGTCGACGGTGACTCATCGCTTTATTCATCATTTTGAAGAACGTGGATTACCTCGAGCACAGATTACCTTTCTTCCTAATGGGGCGGACACTCGGTTCCTCTGCCCCAAGCCCCCCTGTCCGGAATTGCTGGATCGATGGAAATTGAGAGAAAAGACGATATTTGTCTATGTTGGCACCCATGCGTATTACCATGGGTTGGACACACTGATTCACGCTGCCAAATTACTCCATGACCATAAGGATCTTGTTTTCCTGATGATTGGCAATGGGCCCGAACGGGCAAGAATTATACAGTTGGCCAAAGATTTGAAATTAACAAATGTGGTGTTTGGTCAATCACCTTATGAAGAAATGGACAGACTGTATTCGATTAGTTACGCCTCTATTGCGACGTTACGTGATCTGGATGTTGCGAATCAGATGCGGCTTTCAAAAGTGTTTCCTTCCCTAAGCTGTGGTGTTCCGGTTATTTATGCAGGTCTCGGAGAGGCCGCAGATGTGATTCGGGATAATCACTGTGGGGTGACTGTTGTCCCGGAGAATCCACTGAAATTGGCTGAGGCCATCGAACAGCTCGCATCCGACCGTGCGGGCCGGGATTCCATGGGGGAAAAAGGTAGGCAATTGGTCGAAGCTGACTATAGTTGGAAAATTATAGTGACACGATGGATTCAAGAGCTTGGAATTGAACGCCCCTAGAAGTGTTTCGGGTATAGGACATTGGCTGAATTTATTCTGGTATTTTGTTTATATTCTGTTTAATTCCACTGTCCTATGGCCGCAAAGGTTTTCGCGTTTTCCATGAAAAAAGGTATGGAATAGCTCAATTCTTTAAATTGCTTTCAGTAGTTGTGATCTCTTCTGCTGAGACTGAATAAATATCCTCTATGCCAAATTCCATACAAACTGAAGAAGACCGGATTCGAGCCGTCTATGCTAAACTCCAACACGAGACCCGCTACTCATGGTTTTCTCCCAGTTATGTTTTCCTGATACAAGAACGGGAGCGTCGGATGTTACAGGCTCTGGAGCAACATGGTTTTGCTTCCTTACATTCCATGAAAATACTTGAAATTGGATGTGGTAGAGGATTTTGGCTTCGTGAGTTCATCAAATGGGGCGCCAACCCACAAAATATCACTGGAGTCGATCTCCTTGCTGATTCAGTTGCTATTGCCAAACAGCTCTGTCCCGAAGGTGTGCGCATCGAATGTGGAAGCGGGACCAAAGTCGGGTTTTTAGATGGGTGTTTTGATTTGGTGCTTCAGTCTACCGTTTTTTCTTCCATACTCGATTTCTCGACTAGGCAACAGATAGCTTCAGAAATGTTGCGATTAGTCAAGGCAGGTGGCGTCATCCTTTGGTATGACTTCCATGTGAACAATCCAAGAAATCCTGATGTTCAGGGGGTGAATAAGCGTGAAATTTTTCGGCTTTTTCCGAATTGTCGAATCGACCTTCGAAGAATAACGCTGGCCCCCCCTCTGGCACGGTTGCTGGCCCCCTCTTCCTTGCTGACTTGTTATCTTCTAGAACGACTTAAAATTTTTAA
>JBGSSO010000218.1:0-9011 GCA_041737015.1 Nitrospirales bacterium | reverse complement strand
CCAAAAAGCGCAAGCAAGTGCTCTCGATTTCTAGGGCTGTTTAACCTACAATATTCCATCCATAACCAGGACCGGATTTCTCCGATACCATTGAACATGCAATACCACCCATTGAAAATCATTCTCCCTGACGAAATCGCTTGAAAGAAATTCCACATAGAAAAGAACATTGAACACCCCAAAATTCATCCAATTACAGGAGGTCTGTCATGAAATCCCTCACGGGTATCGTCCTGGGTGTCTTTGCCATTACTTTGGCCGCAGGATGCTCCTCTACCAAGATCACCGAAACACATCCGATGTACGGCAAAGAGAAACTTCCCATGCCGGATCGCATCTATGTGTATCCTTTTGCTGCCACCCATGAGGATCTCCCTGCCTGGTCCTCGGCAGCCAAGCATCATGTCCCACCCGGCGCACCACCATCGCCCGAGCACATCGAGGCCGGGCGAAAACTGGGTACCGCCGTCGCGGAAGAATTAGTATCGAAAATTCAACAAATGGGGCTGACGTCCTTGGTGGCGAATGCACAGACGGTTCCACGAGTCAATGATCTGTTGATTGTAGGGTATTTTGGATCGTTCGAAGAAGGCAGTGCTCTCAAGCGGATGACATTGGGGTTTGGAGCCGGAGCGGCTGAAGTCACCACGGCCGCGGAAGGGTACCAGTGGACAGCCAATGGCCCCCGGCAACTCGGAGCCGGGAAGATGGATTCCGCCGGAAATAAAATGCCCGGAGTTGCCTTACCTATTGTCGTTCTGGCAGCCACCGCCAATCCGATCGGATTGATTGTCGGTGGAGGCGCGAAAGTGTATGGGCAGATGTCCGGAAAGGATACGATCGAAGGCGCGGGGAAACGAACGGCAGATGCGATCGCTGAACACCTTGAGGGAAAATTCAAGGAACAGGGGTGGATCCGCCAATGATGATCGGCAAGATCCAAATGGCACGAATATAAACCGATTGAAAAAAATTATCGGTAACGGTGCGTGTTAAAGGCAGGCATCCTGCGGACGGAATAAAGGAAGCTCTTCCACTAACTGCCTTGCTGCCATTCTGGAAACGGATCCACAGCATGGGAAGGAAATCAAGGATCTCTGTGCCCCACCTGAGGTTTAATTGTGACCCGCTTGACTTTACCCAGGGAATGTTGAAATTATTCGCCTAATCTACCAGATGGGAGAAAACACATGCGGTTAAATACGAACCAATCCCACATTCCCACAGTCATGGCATGCCTCTGGATCACCTTGCTCTTCAGCGGACCTATCCCTGAGGCAGGAGCGCTGCCGACGGTCGATGAAGTGCTCCAGGAGTTGCATCTCTCGGACAGCGACCGGGAAGACATCCGGCAGGGAAAGATTGTCGATTGGTCGGCCAGTGAAGGATCGGATCGGGAACTGGCGCTCGGCATGGCCTTCCTGGTGAACACCAAACCGGAGGATCTGGAAGAGCTCTATCGAGAGGCCCTCATACTAAAAGAAGTCTCGGTCATCACGGCGCATGGCCGGCTGACGGACGAAGGCACTATGGCAGATTTGGCGGGGGTAAAGTTGCAGCCGAACGCAGAAAAGGAAGCCGGGCGTTATCTGAACGTGGAACCGGGCGACAAACTGAACCTGGACGCAAACGAGATGGCTGCGTTTCAAGCTCTCAAGTCAGCAGACAAGGGCGACGAAGTGCCGGTGAAGGAGGTCGAGGAACTTGTGCGGCAGAAGTTACTCGCCCGCTACCAGGCTTATCGGACAAAGGGACTATCAGGCATTGCGCCCTACGAACGTGGCAACGGAAACCAACGGAATGCGGGCGATGAACTGCTCCTCTCCACGAAGGAACTGACCGGCGTGGCCAAGCATTTGCCGGCCTTCCATAAGTTCTTGCTCAACTATCCACAAGGCCTTGATAAGGATGAGGCCAAAAACCTGGAGGAATTCTTCTACTGGCTGAACATTGACGTGTTTGGACGACCGACCTACGTCCTGGTTCACCGCATGTTGTACCATGTGGGTGAGGCGGCATTTGCCGTCGAGCGTCAATACTACGCGAGCCACGATTACAACAGCATGCTGCAAGGGATTGCTGTACTCCCGACCAAGGACGGCACATTCTTGTTCTACATCGGCAGGGTTTCGACCGACCAAGTCGGGGGGTTCGGAAGTTCCGCTAAACATCCCATCTCACGAGCGATTACCGCACCGTATATCAAGGACATGTTCCGAGAGCTTCAAACCAAAGCAGGGAAATCGTAGACTCTTCCGACTGAGCGTTGTTCCGTGAATTGGACGGCGGCGTCCGGAACGGCCCAATCCTTCACCTTAATCACCAGTGACCCTCTAATCAGAGAACCCGCCCCCTGCTTCCTATTCCAGCTTTACATCGATATCCTCCTGGTATTCCAGTGTCAGGTAGGTTTTTTCTTTTTGCTCCCAATCAATCTGAGTCGTCGCCTCAACCTGTGGCCACGACCGAAAACCATCCATCGGTCCACCCAAGTCCTATCAAAGCCCAACACCTGTTCTTCTTTCACGGCTTCTTCGAAGTTGGCTGCGACGGTCCCAATCTTTTGAGAAATCGACAGAGACGAAACGACTTATCGTCCACTTTCGCAGCCGTTGAATCATCGGCCTGCCCAGCCGGGTCTGAACCGTCCGAGGTCAGCTAATTGGCAGATCTGAAATAATCAAATCCTAAGGCTCAATATGTAACAAATGGATTCGTCCAATCATGAGTAAGGGTTTTTGAGCATCCTGGTTAATAATTGAATGTTTACAGATTTTTAACAGTAAATGGCAAGAACTCACGATGACAATTCTTGTATAATAGTCAACCATAAAAGAACGTCCTCCGAGGTAGAGCATCTATAGCCCAGAAACTTACCAAGGGATAAATTTAGGAAACTCCTTATTCCGGAATTGTGAGAGAAGATGGCCTTCCATAAGTCCATGAAAAATATTTTTCCCAACGCTTTTTCTCGGAAGTGTAAGATTGTGCATCATGAGACATTGGCTTAAAGAGCCCCTGGTGCATTTCCTCATAGTTGGTGGGCTGATATTTGCTGGTTACACATGGCTCGATCGCGCGCCCGCTCACGAACCGCGTATGGTGCGCGTCACTTCGGCCGAAGTGAATTGGCTCAAGGAAACCTGGGTCCGCCAATGGCAACGTCCACCAGACGACCAGGAACTCCGTGGCCTCATGACTGACTACCTGAAGGAAAAACTGCTCGCACACGAGGCACGCGAATTAGGCTTGGACGAAAACGATACCGTTGTCCGCCGTCGGTTGGCGCAAAAGATGGAATTCCTGGTTCAGGACACCGCCCGCCTCGCTGAACCGGTTGAGGACGAACTGCGTCAGGTGTATGCTGCCCACCGCGACAACTACACAACCCCGGTCCACATCTCGTTTCACCAAATCTATTTCAAAAGTGAAGCAGGAGCGCGTCAAGGATTGAAAGAGCTCCAGACGTCCGGCACTGGTGACGTTGGTGACCCCATCCTGTTGGAGCGGGAATATATCCGGACCGACGAGCAGGCGGTGACCAGTTTGTTCGGGCCAAAATTTGCTGAACGAGTATTTACTATCGAATCAGGACCGTGGCAGGGTCCGATTGAGTCCGGGTATGGCTTTCATCTGGTGCGGGTCAACGAACGAGTGCCTGCAGAGCCGCGTCCCTTTGAGGAGGTACGCAGCCAAGTCGTCAACGAGTGGCATCGTTCACAACAGGCGAAAATCCAGGCACAGTTTTTTTCGGAACTGCTGAAGAAATATGACATCATCGTGGATGAGAGCGTCAAACCGCTGATGGGGCCACTCGGAAACATAGAGATGGCTCGAAGATGATCGCGATACGTCCTACATGGGTCAGCACATCCCGGTGTGCATCCGTCAAACGGCGCATCAAGGACACTATCTCTAGGAGACCTCATGTCTCAAATATAATCCCATGCTTGCCCGGCCCTCGCAGTCCAAAATGGCTGGGGCTCATTGTTTGCTGCGCGGTCCTATTCTGGTCCTTCCTCGTGCCGACTCTGATCTTCGCCCACGAGGTTCGTCCGGCCTATTTGGAACTTCGGGAAACCGCAACCGGAGAGTTCAGCGTGCTGTGGAAAACACCCGCGCGCGGCGAGATGCGTCTGGCATTGTCACCGGAATTCTCCGCCAGCCACAAAAACATCACGCCCTTCGTGACCCGCCAGACAGAGACGGCCGCCGTGCAAACGTGGAATATCCGGACCGTCCAACCCTTACGCGGTCAAACCATCGGAATTCGCGGGCTTGAACGGACGATGACGGATGTCCTGGTGCGAATTGAATTTGCCGACGGCATTTCGTGGGTCCAACGGCTCACCCCATCGAATCCCGTGGCCACGGTACCCGTGGAGCAAAGTGCATGGGAGGTAGCCGGCCAATACTCGAAACTTGGCGTGGAGCACATTCTTCTCGGCATTGACCACCTGCTCTTCGTGCTCGCGCTGCTGATGATTACCCGGGGGACGATGCGTCTGGTCAAAACCATCACCGCATTCACGGTGGCGCACAGCATCACGCTCGGACTGGCGACGCTGGGATTTATCCATGTGCCATCGCGACCTGTCGAAGCGCTCATCGCGTTGAGCATTGTGATGGTCGCCGCTGAAATCATTCACACCCGGCGTGGCATTGAAGGAATCACGGCGCGTGCGCCGTGGATCGTGGCGTTTTCGTTCGGGTTGCTGCACGGATTCGGGTTTGCGGGCGCATTGAACGAAGTCGGCCTGCCGGAGGGACATATTCCAGTGGCCTTGCTCTTCTTCAATATTGGAGTGGAGGCCGGTCAATTGCTGTTCATCGCTGCCGTAATGGGTGTCATGGCAGCTTTCCGACAGGTTCACATTCAAATGCCACAATGGACCGAATATATCCCGCCATACACCATCGGCAGTGTGGCGATGTTCTGGGTCTTTCAACGCGTTTCAGCATTTTAAAAAGGAGACTGCCCGATGAAAACACGAGTTGTTGGTCAAACGATCCTCAGCGGAATGATGGCTTGTACCCTGAGTTTTCTTCTGGCCGATGCCGCTCCTGGGGCCGCGCCGGGACTCAGTGCCCCTGAGAAAGAAACGGTGAAAAAGGCGTTTCCATCTAAGCCCCCCTACTCGCCCTATGCCGGCCGCAGTTTTCCTACGAGACCCTTCTTCGGCGACACCCATTTGCACACGTCGTTCTCGATGGATGCCGGGGCGTTCGGCGCACGACTGACACCGCGTGATGCGTATCAGTTCGCCAGAGGCGAGGAAGTCACCGCGTCGAACGGCCAACCGGTTAAGCTCTCACGGCCGCTGGACTTTCTTGTGGTTGCGGATCATTCCGACAACATGGGGTTTTTCCCCGATCTCTTCTCAGGAAAGCCAGAGATGCTGGCCGACCCGACCGGACGAAAGTGGTACGACATGCTTCAATCCGGCAAGGGGGCGGAGGCAGCCATCGAGATTATCATGTCATTTTCGCACGGAACCTTTCCGAAGACGTTGATGTATTTTCCCGGTACGCGGGCCTATCGAAACGCATGGCAGGAAACCATCAAGGCCGCCGAGGAATTCAACGAACCACGCCGCTTTACCGCCTTTATCGGGTATGAGTGGACATCCAACACCGGTGGCAATAACCTGCACCGCAACATCATCTTCCGCGACAATGGTGATAAGGCCAGCCAGGTTGAGCCATTTACCGTCTATCCGCCAATGGGTAGTGATAATCCCGAGGATCTCTGGAAATGGATGGCCGCCTATGAGCAAAAAACCGGGGGAAGCGTGCTGGCGATTGCCCACAATGGCAATTTGAGCAACGGCCTCATGTTTCCGACGATCGAGACGTTTGGCAAAACGATTGATCGCGGGTATGTCGAGACCCGGGCGAAGTGGGAACGCCTCTACGAGGCGACTCAGACTAAAGGCGATGGGGAGGCTCACCCCTTCCTCTCACCCAATGATGAGTTTGCCGATTTCGAAACATGGGATAAAGGCAATCTTGACGGCAGTGTGGCCAAAACAAAAGAGATGCTCGAATTCGAATATGCCCGCTCAGGCCTGAAAAATGGCCTCATGCTTGAAGAGAAGTTCGGCACGAATCCATTCAAGTTCGGCCTGATCGGCAGCAGCGATGCCCACACCGGTCTATCCGCGCTGGAAGAGGAGAACTTCTTTGGCAAAACCACGCCCCAGGAACCCAGTCCGGAACGGATGACCAAAGCCTTTTTTGATAATCCCAAAACCGGGGTGAAGGTGATGGACTGGGAGGTCGCTGCGGCGGGATACGCCGGGGTCTGGGCAACAGAGAATACCCGCGAGGCGCTCTGGGACGCGATGGAACGAAAGGAGACGTATGCCACGACCGGTCCACGCATGATCGTGCGATTTTTCGGCGGCTTCGATTTCAAACCGGCTGACGCACGCAACCGGATGCCCGCCAATATCGGCTACACAAAAGGTGTTCCGATGGGCGGTGATTTGCGCGACGCCCCCCAAGGTAAATCGCCCACGTTTCTTGTCGCCGCGCTGAAAGATCCTATCGGCGCGAACCTTGACCGCATCCAAATTATCAAAGGATGGTTGAGCAAGGACGGGGCTCTTCAGGAAAAGGTCTACGATGTGGTTTGGGGAGACGCCGATAAACGCCAGCCCGAGCCTGACGGCAAGCTGCCACCTGTGGGTAGCACCGTGGATCTCGAAAACGCCACCTGGACCAACACCATCGGCGATCCGGAATTAATCACGGTCTGGACGGATCCGGATTTTGACCCATCGGTTCGTGCCTTTTACTATGCACGTGTCCTTGAGATTCCGACGCCTCGTTGGACCGCCTACGATGCGAAACGTTTTGGCGTGAAACCCCTACCGGATACCAGAATGGTGCTCCAGGAACGCGCGTACACTTCACCCATCTGGTACAATCCGGGGACATAAACCCCAAAACAGAAATCGCCTTAGCAATCAAAAACGGTCATAATCGACCAGCAAGAAATGAATAGTCGATCCATCGATTTACTATACTCAAAATATCATGTGCGGCGAGGTCCTGATCCTTGCCCGTCGGAAGGTCCGCCCGATGTCCGGTGTGAAACCAAAGGCGATGCACATGCCCTCTAACCAAAGGAGATCCGTCATGAAGGCCTTAATGCTGTCCGCAGTATGTATGTTGTCCCTCGTGGTTACAGTCGGATGCGCTTCAACCGAGACATCCAACCGCCAGATACTGGTGGATGAAAAGGTTCCTCGCCCCAATCACATCTGGGTGCACGACTTCGCTGCCAGCTCCGCCGAAGTTCCGGCCGACTCGGTGCTTGCCGGGCAGCATACCGATCATCCGACTCCCCAAACCGCCGAACAGCTCGAGGCCGGCCGTCAAGTCGGCATTCACATTGCGGAGCAACTGGTCGAGGAGATTCGCGGCATGGGCCTGCCTGCGAGGCGGGCCTTGAGCGGAACGACGCCAGAGATCAACGATCTCGTGATCCGTGGCTACCTCCTCGCAATCGACGAAGGCAGTGCGGTCAAGCGCGTCGCGGTGGGATTTGGCTCAGGGGGGTCCGAGTTGACGGTGGCGGCAGAAGGCTTCCAAATGACGTCGCAGGGACTGCGAAAACTTGGATCCGGTACCGTACATTCCGGAGGAAGCAAAACCCCTGGAGCCGCAGTGGGAACCGCCGCCCTCATTGCCACAGCCAACCCGGTAGGCCTCATCGTTGGGGGCGGGATGAAGGCATACGGAGAGTATAGCGGTAGCTCCAAGATTGAGGGCCGAGAAAAGGCGATTGCCAAGGAAATCGCCGACAAGATCAAGCCCAGATTCCAACAACAGGGGTGGATTAAGTAAACCGATCGTGACGTTGTCGCGGGACACGCCGGCGGACACGGCAAGGACGAACCCGGACACTGGCATCCAGCATGCAGGCCTGAGACCGAGGCAAGAAGGACATCGCATATCTCAAAATTGATGAAAGGGAAGTTTTCATGAATCCATTCCCCATATTATACTGTCGGTGTTTGTGACAATAACGACATTCGCTGCGCGTGCGACAGAAAAATTGGACCGCGACGCCTTCCTGATCGACGAGTCCCAGTACCCGTCGGTCACCGTGCTGGATGCACGAAAGGCGACCGCCCCGCTGCGATAAGAAGTAAATGGGCCCGCGACTGAGGAACATCCACGTATCAGAACGGAAGCCATCCGATGCTCTTTCGGTCCTGATCTCTTTAAAAGATCGCTCGCAGTCAACGGGACACCTGGCAAAGACAACAAAATGGGATAAATGCACCTGCGGCGATCTCGAAAAGGCCGAGATCAATAATGATGTCCTGCTTAAAGGCGACTGTAAGGGAACCGAAAAATTCTTTCCCAGTCTCAATGCCAACTGGAAACTCTGAGAACCTCAGCCCGGTAAGAACAAGGATTCCCTGTCCCGAACGAATTCCATCCGAGAAAAAGGAGACTGAAATGCAGAACCGTGTTCTGTTTCGCGTGCACCTCGGATCTATCATCACCACCCTATTGTTAGCCGGACTCTTAATCCAGACAACTCAAGCGGCCTTCGCCCAACCTGCACCCGAACGGGAGGCCTATTTCGGCGAAACACATGTGCATACCAGCTGGTCGCTCGACTCCTACCTTGGATTCGGCAACACCATCGCGGGGCCGGAAGAGTTCTACAAGTATTCGCTTGGGCAGCCCATCACGCATCCGGGCGGGTTCAAGGTAAAGATCACAAAACCGCTCGACTGGGGCGCGACGACCGAGCATGCGGAGTATCTCGGAGCCGTTCAGGCCGCGCTGGACCCCGATTCGCCGCTCAGCAAGACCTTACTCGGAAAGTCCTTGAAGTTCGGCAGCCGGGTAGAGGCCGAGGCCACATACAAGCTCCTCACGGTGACCATGCTCAAAAATCACCCCCTCACGGATTTGATGGCCCCTGACGTGTTGGGCACTTACTGGAAGCGGCTGGTGGAGATCGCAGACAAATACTACCAGCCGGG
>JBGSSO010000203.1:0-8774 GCA_041737015.1 Nitrospirales bacterium | reverse complement strand
GGACATGCGGTGTCATCCCCGCAGGCTGGTACGCCTGCCGAGACTTGAACTCGGAACCCTCGGATTAGAAGTCCGATGCTCTATCCGGTTGAGCTACAGGCGCTCACTTGGTCGGGGCGAGAGGATTTGAACCTCCGACATCCTGCTCCCAAAGCAGGCGCGCTACCGGGCTGCGCTACGCCCCGACTCTTGTGCTAAATGGCGATGTGTGGTGAGAAGACTCTTGGCATTGGTGACCGCTAAAGCCCGATGGCTTATTCGATTTTTTTCAGCAAAAGTCATCTCGGCTAGTGTTTTTCCTAGTTGAGGAACATAGAATACCGGATCATACCCGAATCCACCCGTCCCGTGAAACTCCTGAGTAATAATTCCCTCTAATACGCCTTCAACGGTTTCCGTCTCACCATCCGGATTGGCCAGCGCCACCACGGTGATAAAACGGGCGGTTCGCTGGTCCGAAGGCACCCCGTGTAATTCCTGCAACAGTTTTTGACAGTTGTCCTCGTAAGTTGCATGCTCGCCGGCGTATCGGGCCGCATAGACCCCTGGACGTCCCTGTAACGCATCCACTTCCAACCCGGTATCGTCCGCCAGGGCCCAGTGTCCGGTAAATTTGGCTGTGGCCACGGCCTTTTTCACGGCATTGGCCTGACAGGTAAGCCCATCCTCATCAACAGCAGGAAAATCAGAAAATTCATTCAAGGTAAGCATGGGAATGCCCACATCATTGAGAATGGATTGAATTTCCTCAACTTTATGCCGATTCCCGGTTGCCAGAACTAATGAATCAATGACCATCACCCTTATCCGACTTAGGCAATAGAGCCGATGAGTTCTTTCTGCAAGGTAATCAAGCGTTGAATTCCCTCCCATCCCATCGCCAAAAAATCATCCAAATCTTTTTTGGAAAATGGAGATTGTTCGGCGGTTCCCTGCACCTCGACCATCCGCCCATTCCCGGTCATGACTAGATTCATATCCACGTCCGCTTGAGAGTCTTCGTCGTAGGCCAGATCTAACCGGATTTCCCCGGCAATCTTTCCAATACTGATGGCCGCCAAATAGTCCAGAAGCGGACATTGTTTGATCAGACCTTTTTCTTTCAAGGTCGAAAAGGCATCAGCCAGGGCAATATAGGCACCCGTGATTGACGCGGTCCGTGTTCCCCCATCAGCTTGAATCACATCACAATCAATCCAAATGGAGCGTTCTCCCATTTGATGCATATCCGTGACAGCCCGGAGCGATCGCCCCACCAGCCGTTGAATTTCCAAAGTTCGCCCGCCCTGCTTGCCTTTGCTGGCTTCACGGGACATCCGGTCATGGGTGGAACGGGGCAACATCCCATACTCAGCGGTAATCCAGCCTTGTCCTTTGTCCCGTAAAAAAGGCGGCACTTTTTCTTCCACCGAGGCCGTACACACGACCTTCGTCTCTCCCATTTCAATAAGCACCGATCCTTCGGCATATTTGGTAAATGGACGAGTAATTTTGACAGGCCGCAGTTCATCTGCCCGTCTATTATCTGTACGCGGGATTCCAAGTGTCGGTAACATTATTCCTCACATTAAAAAAATGGGTTGAATTATAAAGAGGCCTCCTGCAAAACACAAATGCACCAGACACCTTGTCACATGAGGATTAAAGAATGGCTGATCTATTTGGATGAGGATGACGTACAATCTGCATCTTGAATCTTTGATAGCCGGATGCATCATTTTTTACGATCCTGAACGACATACCAGCGAAAGAACAGCAATCCCGCAATGATCAAACTCACCAGGACAACAAACACGTCTTCATGAGGAAAGAGATAAGGCATGGATGCTAGGCTGCGGCGGAAATGACAAGTGTTTTCTGGTTTGCATTCATTGACTGAGATGGGGACTCATGATAGATTCGGTTTCCCTGCCAAGCTACCATGCACGATATCCGAATCCTTAGCGATCAACTTGAATCTCTCCGCTCCCAACTCGGTGCCCGGGCTGGCGATATTCCCTGGGAAACTGTCCAGACCTTTGCGGCCCAACGACGGGTGCTCATCACCCAAACCGAAGAGCTTCGCCACCAGCTCAAAAAAGGATCGGATCAGATTGCCGATCTGAAGCGTAACAAACAACCGTGCGAGGATGCCACAACCGCCCTTCGGGAAATTCGCGACCGCATCCAGACCATGGACGTGGAATTGCGCACCACCGAAGAACGATTACAAGACCACGCCCTCAGAATTCCCAATATTCCTCACGAGTCGGTCCCGCCGGGGAAAGACGAACACGAGAACGTTGAAGTGCGTCAATGGGGAATCCCTCCGGAATTCTCCTTTCCAGCCAGATCCCATCAGGATTTGGGAGAGTCACTCGGCATTCTCGATTTCAAACGGGCCACGAAAATTGCCGGAGCCCGCTTCTGTGTATCAATTGGCCTGGGGGCACGTTTGGAACGCGCGCTGGCCAATTTCATGCTTGATTGCCATATTCAAGAACACGGCTATACGGAAGTGCTTCCGCCCATGCTCGTCAACCGGCCCACAATGACCGGCACCGGCCAATTACCCAAATTTGCCGAAGATCTCTTTCATCTACCAGAAGAAGATTTCTTTCTGATTCCGACGGCGGAAGTTCCCGTCACCAACCTGTTTCGAGAGGAAATCCTGGACGCACAGCAGCTCCCTTTACGTTTTGTGGCCTACACCTCCTGCTTTCGCCGAGAGGCCGGATCCTATGGTAAAGACACCCAAGGTCTGATTCGCATGCACCAATTCCAAAAAGTGGAACTGGTCAACTTTGTTCGTCCGGAGGACTCCTATGAACAGCTAGAACGCCTGACACAAGCCGCCGAATCCATTCTCCAAAAATTGGCCCTCCCCTATCGTGTTGTCGCATTGTGCTCCGGTGACCTGGGATTTTCTGCCGCTAAGACATATGATCTTGAAGTCTGGCTTCCTTCGCAACACCGGTATCGAGAGATTTCGTCCTGTAGTAATTTTGACGCGTTTCAAGCCCGCCGAGCCAATATTCGATTCCGGTCAAAAAAGGACAAGCCTCAATTTCTTCACACGCTCAATGGCTCAGGCCTGGCGATTGGACGGACCGTAGTCGCAATTTTGGAGAACTATCAGCAAGCTGATGGAACCGTGCATATTCCTCAAGCCTTGCAACCCTATATGAATGGAGTCAGCGTCATCCGTCCGGTTGCTTTTCCATAAGTGAAATTTTGATGAACTCTATCCCTACATGTGATCTTCGGGCTTGTGGATGACACAAAAATTCCATAGACTCCCACCAAATTTCATTAAGCCGGAGAGTTCACATTCACGCCTCAGTCGGCTACTATAGCCTTGCATGGAGATGAGCGTTATAAGATTCATTGCATCTCGCGTCAAACAGAACCTCTTGTGGAGCAATTGGAGTTAGGGCCTCAATTGGGCGAGAGTCAGTCCTGCCATAATTCCTCAAGTTTTTGAACCTAAATAATTCGGAGGGGTGCTAGAGTGGTCGAATAGACCGGTCTTGAAAACCGGCGTGGTGAAAGCCACCGTGGGTTCGAATCCCACCCCCTCCGCCAGCCTTCGCAAGAGCTACAGGTGGCAGGCCGGCACAGAAAAGGATGTGGCACTATTCCTCTCTCATGAAGTATGTCAATCTCATCAGAAGCGAATCACATCCTAGGCAGAGCTACATCGTTATCACTTCCGATTTAAAAAAATGACTGATCGTTCACAACAGCGGTGGCTCTGTTCATACCTCGAAGTTCAAGCCTTGGAAGCTGGTAAACTATATCGCCTTCTCTGAACACTCAAAGGCCCTTGGGTTCGAACGCTACCTCAAAACAGGGTCGGAACGAGCATTCGTCAAGAAAAGACTTTGGTGATCGCGATATTTACGACTGAGCTTGGTGACCAGAAAAATACGAACACACGAGGGAGCCTGGGCAGCGCGAGGCGCGAAAAAGCACACGCCTAAAAGTTTCATTTCTGCAGCAAAGGTTCGAGTCGGCAACTCATCCTGAGTCAGTAAAAATTGAGGTTGAGGTCTTATCATAAATTTTGGAGTTAGTGTATTCCCTCGAGATTCTAGGGTTTTCAATAACACGTTCATCCCTTGAATAGAGTATATGCCTTTCAAACAAGGAGCACCCATGTCGAAGACTCTTCCATCCTGGGACCTGCAAGGTCTCTTGCGCCATCCGACCAAAGACTTCAAGCGGATCACCAAGAAACTGGACTCCCTCATTTCCGCACTTGAGGCCGTCCGACCGCATTTATCCGCCGATATCTCTGCCGCCCGATTCAAGAAAATCTGGGAGCAATACGAAACCGTCACCGAGCACATGACGACGTTGCGGGCCTTTTCGTTTTTATGGTTTTCAGAAAATACGAAAAATCAGGAGGCCCGGGCGTTTGACACCCAGGTACGAAACAGACTGACAGACTGCTCTAATCGTCTGGTATTTCTAGACCTCTGGTGGCAAAGCCTCGATCCCACCAACGCGTCCAGGTTGACCGCAAAAGCCGAGCGTTTTCGGTATCATCTTGAGACCTTGACCCGATTCACACCGCATACCTTGAGTGAATCTGAAGAACGGATTTTAACCATTAAGAGTACGACCGGTCGCCAAGCTCTCGAAACATTGTATGGCGTCACCACGAATAGTTTGACGTTTCCATTGAAAATGAAAGGCCGGACTACCCGTCTGACCCGCGAACAACTGATGGGGTATGTCCGCCATCCATTGGCTTCAGTTCGTCGAGAAGCCTACCACGCGCTCTTCAAGGTCTTTGGTGAACACCGGGATATACTTGGAGAAATGTATAAAAGCCTGGTTCAGGATTGGGGAAATGAAGGCCTCACCTTACGGCATTATGCTTCTCCTATCGCCGTACGCAATGTCACAAATGATATCCCCGAAAAAGCCGTTGATGCTCTGCTCAAAACCTGCAGAAAAAATTCCGGAATTTTCCAGGAATATTTTCGATTAAAGGGACGGCTACTGAAGATAAAACAGTTTCAACGTTACGATCTATATGCTCCCTTCGCCGCGAAGAAATCAAAATATTCGTTTGCCAGGGCGAAAGAGCTGGTGATGGAAGCCTATCAAGCCTTTTCACCTGAATTGGCTCAACGGGCGAAACAGGTTCTTGAAGAACACCATCTTGATGCCGCGATTAGACCCGGCAAAATGGGAGGGGCTTTTTGCTATAGCGTGCTCCCCACGCAGACTCCTTATGTCCTGGTGAATTTCACCGGAGAGCCCCGTGATGTCTCGACGTTGGCGCATGAACTGGGTCATGCCGTCCACGCGATGATGGCAGCAGATCATTCAATTCTCACGTTTCATTCGTCGCTCCCTCTGGCGGAAACGGCCTCTGTGTTTGGCGAGCACCTGCTTTCGGATTTACTTCTCCATCAGGAAAAGGACCCTAAGGTCAAGGCGGGACTCCTTGTCGATCAACTCGACGATGCCTATGCCACCATTATGCGACAGGCCTACTTCGTTCAATTTGAACGCCAAGCCCATCACATGGTTCAACAAGGCGCGACCATTGATGCCCTCGCTCAAGCCTACCTGGCGCTCCTTCGCGAGCAATTCGGTCCTGGTCTGCGCGTCGACGAGGAGTTCCAATGGGAATGGTTAGCCATTCCTCATATCTTTGCCAGTCCGTTTTATTGCTACGCCTACAGCTTTGGCAGTTTATTAGTCCTGTCGTTATTTCAACGCTATCAAGCAGAAGGACCCTCGTTCGTCCCTCGATACTTACAATTGCTGTCAGGAGGTGGGTCGGCCAGCCCACAAGACTTGCTCAAGCCCCTACAGGTGGATATCAACTCAACGGCATTCTGGCAGGCAGGATTTACACGGATCCAGAGGCTAGTTAATGAACTGGAACGAAGTATGCCTTGAACGGTTCTTGTTCACAAAGAAGTTAGGCTAGCCTGGGAAAACAGGAATCGTATTTACGGGTTGGCGACGCATACAGAAGATGGTTAAACCGGACAACGTCCTGTGCTGTCTAAGAAATTCCAGCCTGGCGTTGAAGCCACCGGACGTAGCCAATAATCTGTGTGACGTCATCCGCAGTCACGCCTTCGATCTTCGGCATGTTCCCGAACTTCCAATGGTGGGCTTTGACCCCTTGGGCCGCCGCCCGCTGAAAAGCAAAATCCGCATGATGACTGGGTTCATAAATCTTATGAACTAATGGAGGTCCTTGCGCGGATCCCGTGCCTTGCGCTCCATGGCAAGGAGAACAAAAGGCATTGAATTTTGTCTCACCGTCTTTGAATTCTGTTGGCAGATCTTTCTGAACCGATATTTGTGTAATGGGTCCTGGAGCAGAGGATTCCCCGGCACTCGTTCCATTCTCAGAACAGCCAACAACAATAAACCAACAAAGAACACCTGCAACACCCCTGAGAAATGTCCGCCTAGGATATATATTCATGTTCAAATTCCTTCACACCTATACTCGTTCACAATCAGAGGTGGCCACGTCCCCACATTTATCCAGCGAGTAGCGGATCGGGAAGGTGTGCCTCCTTAAATCCTTCTTGACGAATCAGGCAACTATCACATTGGCCGCACGGTTGATTTTGTCGTCCTGGATTATAACAACTATTCGTCCATTGAAAAGGCGCTTTTAAGGCATGTCCTTTTTGGATAATCTCACGCTTGGTCAAAAAGAGTAGCGGAGCGAGAATGTCGACCGGTTGGCCCTCCAATCCCATTCGGGTGCCAAGACGAGCCACGTCCTTGAAGGCCTGAATAAATTCCGGTCGGCAATCCGGATAGCCGGAATAGTCACGAATGTTGGCCCCGAAAAATATGCTGGAGGCACCCAACACCTCCGCATAGGCCAGCGCCAGACTCAAAAAAATTGTATTCCTGGCGGGAACATAGGTGACAGGAATCTGGCTTTCACGATCCCGTGCGGTTTGATTAGTGGGAACGGGAATCTGATCGGTTAACGCGGATCCACCAAATGTTCGCAAGTCCAATTGAATAATTTTGTGTTCTTTGACCTCAAAATATTCAGAAATTTTTTGCGCACAATCGATTTCAGTTCGATGGCGTTGTCCATAATCAACAGTCAAGAAATACAGCTCATATCCTTCTGATTGGGCAATGGCGGCCGTCACCGTCGAATCCAACCCACCACTTGCCAGAACAACAATCTTTGACATGAGCTTACGAGAGCCGTTCTTGAACCCGTTTCCTCCGGCCTATCGGATGGATATGGAATTTTTTTTAAAGGAATAATCAGTCACAGGCTCAAGTGTTGGTGGTGGGAAAATTGAAGGCGAAAAAAGCCTTTGCCAAACTGGATGGGTGTATGCCACTCCAAGCTAGACACGGTAAAAGAGTACAAGAGGCAATCCTGGTGATTATTGCCGCTGCTCCGATCGTTCAATCTTTTCCATCAGTTCACGTTTGGATTTACACTCGACACACAAACGTGCAAACGGAAGCGCTTGCAAACGCTTTTCATTGATCTCTCCGCCACATTCCGCACACACGCCATAGGTGCCTTCATCCAAACTATCCAAGGCATCATCAATCAATTGTCGTTCACGGTTTCGCATTTCCTGAAGCGAAATCCCCATTTCGCGATCCAAATCCACCAACGCCTGGTCCCCACTATCCATGGCCGCTTCCAACCGGCGTTGTTGTTCTTCTGTCACGGATTGTCCAAGCTGTTGTTTGATTTCTTGAATCAGCGCTTCTCGTTTCGCCAAGAGAATTTCCTTTAACGCAACATGACGATCTTCTGTTTGAGCTTTCGCCGGCTTCCGCGAAGCGGGGGGTGTGGAAGTGGCTTTTGATGGGCCTTTTGCCGTGACTTTTTTTGTCCCGGCGGAGACCGTCGTTTTTGTTTCTTTCTTTACTGGTCTTTCGGCCATACTACATTCCTTTCTTCCTTCGACAGTTAACCATTCTCTCACACGACAGGAGGATCAATTCCTGCAGACACCTGCCCCATTGCATCATGCGGTAACACCACAGTCCATGTACTTACTCATACGTAATCAGGGAGTGAATGTCACACCCGTTTAATTTGTTTCGTCCATCGAGCCCAAGCAATTCGACTAAAAATACCACGCCGGCAATATCTCCACCCAATTGCCGAATCAGGTGGACTGTAGCCCCGGCCGTTCCTCCAGTGGCAAGAAGATCATCAACCACAAGCACTCGCTCTCCCTTTTGAATCGCATCACGATGAATCGCCAAAGCCGTCGAGCCATACTCCAAATTATAATTGACTTCAAATACATCGGCCGGCAATTTGCCAGGCTTCCGAACAGGCACAAAGCCGGCATTCAAGTGATAGGCCAATGGGCTCCCTAAAATAAATCCTCGCGATTCAATTCCAACCACTCTGGTAATACCGGCATCCTGATAGTGACGAATGCATTCATCGATGATGGAACGAAAGCAAACAGGATTATTTAATAGGGGCGTAATATCGTAAAAAAGGATACCCGGCTTAGGAAAATCCGGAACCTCGCGAATATGTGCTTTATAGTTCATGAAATAAGGACTCAACCTTGATGACGCCCGTAAATAGTTCCGTTTTTGAGATCGGAATCACCCGATCTGCAATGCCCCCTATCCCTTACAGAAAAGTACGAAGGACCTGGAACCCTTCAGTTTGCCTGTTTGGGTCTTTCCAGTCAACCGTTACCTGAAGAACCTGCGAGAGAGGAGGCCCTTTGTGAATGGCTTGGAGAAAGGCATGAACAGATGCTTCAGGCCCTTCAACCTCCAACTCGACTCCT
>JBGSSO010000187.1:0-3557 GCA_041737015.1 Nitrospirales bacterium | reverse complement strand
GATCTGCAAACTCCCCCTCGGTCGCATAAGGTGCACCCTCCAGACCATTTACTATTTTTCGCCAGGATGTCGTCCGTGGTAGGAAACCAATACGCTCATGTCCCATAAGTCACCAAAAAAGGTCCTTAATTGGCGCCAGGCTACGACTTGCTGCTATTTATGTCAACTCAAAAAATGCCGAAAGGGAAGTAATTTCAAGGCTTTGTGGTGCAGGATTCTTACTTACTGATCTAGAGGGAGTAGCCGCCCTTCTCTGCCCACATCAACCGACCCTTATCAATTTAATTGTTCTAATTTCCAAAACCTGCCGGCCTTTCTCCCCTCGGAAGTAAATCTATGTTGATTTGCGGGCAAGCTTCAAAAAAGACTTTTCTCAGAGCACACGTTTCGCAAGTAAAGTTTCAAAATGAGTCTTTCAATCATTTCTATCTTTCGGACTCTGAGAAAAAGAAAAATGGTTGTCTTCTTTCTCAGAGCATTCGGATCATCGGCATTCCGCGAACAGAGGGACCTAACAGTCCTACTCTCGCTTTGTATCGGTTATAGTAAACTTATGGCGTTGAGGCGCAAACGACCAACTCCTAAACAACCTCACCCACGAACGAGGCGCAAGCGTGGACTAACATTCACTCTACTCTGGGGTTTCGTGCGCCAGGGGTGGTGGGTGAGCCGTGCGGTCATGAGGGGGGTGCTGGCCTCCCATCCGATCGTTCGGATGGTCGTGATTCCTACCCTGCTTTTTCTCCTATGGCTCGGCGTCAATTGGGCCTTTCATACGTTACATAAACCCACCGAGATTTTCTTTCCCTTGGACCAATCCCTCAACAAGAGCCCGGTCCAGACCTGGAAAGAATACGAATCTCTTTTTCGGGAGCATGCGACTGCGGTCATCACACCTGAGTTTCTCGCCGCGCTGGCGCAGGTCAAGGGCGGGGGGAATCCTGTGGCACGGACCTACTGGCGGTGGCAACTGACGTGGAATCCCTTGGAGCTGTTCAAACCGGCCTCGAGCGCGGTTGGCATGTACCAGATTACCGACGGGACCTTCAACGAGGCGAAACGCTTGTGCATTCACGACCACGTGGTGGTCGAGGACGGCCCGTGGCACAATTGGGAATCGTGCTGGTTCAACAGCCTCTATACCCGCATCTTGCCCAGCCATGCCATCGAGTTGACTGCGGCGCTGCTCGATCGCCAAGTCACCCAGACATTGGGACCGAAGCGGATCGGCAAGGTCACGCTCCAGCGGAAGCAGGATCTGGCGGCCGTGATTCATCTCTGTGGAGCGGGAGCCGGCCGCGCCTATGCCGCACGCGGACTCAAGCTGACCCGCCATCAACGGTGCGGCGACCACGACGTCAGCGACTACCTGGCACGCATCAATGAGTTGAAGTTCGAGTTTTCCAAGCCGGCGGCAGGTGACAAAACAATCCGACAGGGGCGCTAGAAACCGTTATGGGAGAACAACCTACACTTCACCATCAGACATTGGCGAAAGATTTTTGGAAGGACACCCGGCCCTCAACCTAAAGTCCACAAAGGAGGACCGGTGCCCAGGTCGAAAATCCCACTGCTCTGCGAGATCCTTCGTTCCACTCAGGATGACAATTTTTTTATACCTTGTTCTGTTCATGGCATACACCTGGCGGGGCTTTCGTTCCTGACCGACGCCTGCCGGCTGGCCCAAGGGAGGGACGCCCTACTCAGCGGGCGGGCCTTGTTTGAGCCCTGCGAGTTGGACCGCCCTCTTAAGACTGGCGTCCGCTCGCTCTCCTAAGGCCAGACGGGGCGTCAATGGTTTTGGGTCCTTTTGCCGAAACAAAAGGGCCTCGCCTGCCGGGCCGAAACCCGGCATTTCGCGAACATTCAAGAAACTCCTGGATGGTGAATTGTGTATACAATCATGAATGTCCGCTTTGACTACCCCGTAAATGCCTTGCACAAAGATAAGAGCGTGGACCGTCTTCATCATTTTGAACTTGCCCACACATCCCATCGTTCGATGATTCTGTGATTCGTTGTATTGCCGGCACGTATTGGGTGATCATCCCGGAAATTCTCCTCCTTTCAAAGGTTAGGAGGTTTTACGACCGGGAGATTCTCTTGTGTTCGCCATTTCCCATTCATGTCGCCTCCGGCGTATTCGTACAGTTAGACCAGCGTTTTTCAGCCTCACTGTTTTCCGCTACGATCACATGAGGAATGTCGGTTAAAGAGTCCGGGTGTCGATCCATGTGACGTTTCCTGATCTGCGTTTCACTTCTTCATACATATGCGCCGTACCGCCCTTTCCATCACCTCCGCCGCCATCCCACAAACAGATGAAGTACACCTTCTCTACTCCGTACCCCAATGCAGTGCGAAGCAGCCATCGATTGCACCGTTCATAGGGATCTACGCCTTCGGGAAGTGAGCCAAGTTGTTCGGGGGCCGAGCGGATTACGGTCGTGAGCTTGGCTTTGGCCGCCAAATACCGATCGCGCCAGGTTTCGCCCCTACAGATGACAGACTTTTGAATAAACTGCGGCTCGTGGAACGGTTGCATCCACTGAATGATCACCTTGCGTTGCTGACAGGCCTCTGTGAACAGGAGGTCGCCTCCACAGGCACCTTGAGTGAGCGCAAGATCATCAGGGCCTGCGCCCAGTTCGTCTAGGACCGCGCTGATTTTCTGTGCCGCCACGGCTTCTTTATCTCTTGGGAAACGCGGAGGCTGTCTTCCCGGAGCATCGATCATATGACCGCTAAAGAGCAAAACCTGCCGGGGTTGCCACTGGTCTTCAGGTTCCACATTCGGATGTCTTGCGTGGTCAACGTTGGCTTTACCCATGTTTGTCTGATTTACCTTGTCCTGTGTGATTGCCTCTGGATCGGATTCTTTGAGAGGCTTGTCAGTGCGAGAAGCATTTCTGGGAAATGTTTTATTGTTGGACTTGCTGTTGCGCTTGACGGTTACCTCTTGGGGTAGATTCTGGCTTAATCAAGAATATCCCATCGCGAATGGTCAACAGAACCGCTGAGACCCGCGGCTCAGCATGCACGACCCGATTGAGTTCTTGAATGGCCGCCGTGTTGATATCCGGAGCAGGAAGTTTGAGCACATCGCCATTCCACAGGACATTATCAATGAGAATAACGCCATGATCCGATATCAACTCTAATGCCTGACGAAAATAATTTACATAGTTGGCCTTGTCGGCATCGATGAAGATGAGGTCAAACGTTCCAGTCAACGTCGACAGAGTCTCTAATGCGGGTGCGAGGCGGAGATTGATCTTTGTCCCATGAGGGCTCTGAGCCCAATACCGCTTGGCCATGTCCGTGGATTCAGGATCGATATCGCACGTGATAACCATTCCATCCTCAGGAAGACACTCCGCCATGCTTAGGGCGCTGTAGCCGGTAAAGGTGCCGATTTCCAACACCCGCCTGGCTCCCACACTCAACGCCATGACCTTTAGAAATGCGCCTTCCAATGGACCAACCACCATCTGCGGGCAATCCATTGTGCGATTCGTTTCCTCCCGAATTTGCCGACACACGTCTGATTCCGTCAT
>JBGSSO010000180.1:0-17300 GCA_041737015.1 Nitrospirales bacterium | reverse complement strand
GGCCGATTTGGCTGCGTCATCGGCGTCGATCGCCGTGGGCAGGCGCCGGCGCTGCGTGATGCCGGCGCCGATGTCGTGGTGACCAATCTGACGCAAGTCCGGGTGGCCGTGGAACCGCCATCCTCGTGGTCACTGGAGTTTGAGGGCTTCGACCCGGCCCAAGAAGGTATCCGTGAAGCCTTGTGCGCACTGGGGAATGGCTATTTCGCGACACGCGGGGCCGCCGCCGGGGCGGTGGCGGATGACATTCATTATCCGGGGACCTACCTCGCCGGCGGCTACAATCGGTTGCGCACCGACATCGCCGGCCGCGTGGTCGAGAACGAGGATCTCGTGAATTTCCCCAACTGGCTCGCGCTCGAGTTTCGTATCGCCGAGCAGGACTGGTTCGAAGCCCGAACTGTCACACTCCTGTCGTACCGACAGGAACTCGATCTGCGGCGCGGCATGCTGATTCGAAGCATCAGCTTCGAAGACGACCATGGCCGGCGCAGTACGCTCAAGGAGCGACGCCTGGTCTCGATGGGCAGCATGCATCTGGGCGCGCTGGAACTGACGCTGACGGCCGACAACTGGTCGGCAGGCGTCACAGTGCGTTCGGCGATCGACGGGCGCATCGTCAACGCAGGTGCGAAGCTGTATCGCAAGTTCAACAACAGACACCTGGAGCCGCTGGCAGGCAAGATCGTTGGTGAGGACAGCGTGCACCTGCTGGTACGCACCTGTCAGTCGAATATTCATGTCGCACAGGCGGCGCGAACGCGAGCGTTCCTGGACGGACAGCCTCTGGCAGTCCGGCGCCGGATCATCGAGGAACCGGGATACATCGGGGAGGAACTCACCGTCGAGGTCAAGCAAGGCGAGACGCTGGTGCTGGAGAAACTCGCTTCTTTCTATTCGTCGCGCGACCACGCCATTTCGGAGTGCGGACTGGAGGCAAGCAAGGCCATTGCTCGCGCGGATCGCTTCGATGCCGTGATGGCCGACCATGAGCTTGCCTGGAAACACCTGTGGCGTCGTTTCGATGTGCATGTCCAGCCTGCCGATCCAGGGTTTAAATTGAACGTTCCGATGCTGCTTCGGTTGAACATGTTTCACCTGCTGCAAGCCGTCTCACCCAACTCCATCGGACTCGATATCGGTGTGCCCGCGCGGGGCTGGACCGGAGAAGCGTATCAGGGCCATATCTTCTGGGATGAACTGTTCATCTTCCCGTTTTTCAATTATCGCATGCCTGAAATCACCCGAACCTTGCTGATGTATCGTTACCGTCGCTTGAGCGAGGCGCGCGCCGCCGCCGCGGCTGCCGGATACAAGGGAGCGATGTTCCCCTGGCAGAGCGGAAGCGATGGTCAGGAGGAGACCCAGGCGCTCAACTTGAACCCGCGCTCACAGCATTGGGTGCCCGACAATTCCTACTTGCAGCGCCACGTTGGAAGTGCCATCGCCCATAACGTTTGGCAGTACTTCCAGGTCACTCACGATGTCGAGTTTTTGCATTCCTACGGCGCAGAGCTGATCCTCGATATCGCCTGCTTCTGGTCGAGCATTGCGACCTTTGATGACGAGCGCCAGCGCTACGAGATCCGCGGCGTGATGGGCCCTGACGAATTTCACGACAGTTATCCGGATTCCACAACACCCGGCCTCAACAACAACGCCTATACCAACATCATGGCCGTATGGGTGCTGTGCCGGGCACTGGAGGTACTCGATCTGCTATCCGACATGCGTCGTGGCGAGCTCACGACGCGGCTTGGCTTGTCGGCAGAAGAGATCGCGCGTTGGGGCGATATCAGTCGCAGGATGTTTGTTCCGTTCCATGACGATGGAATTATCAGTCAATTCGAGGGCTACGATACATTGCGTGATCTCGATTGGGAGGACTACCGGACACGGTACGGCAATATTCAGCGTCTCGATCTCATCCTCGAGGGGGAGAACGATAGCGCCAATCGCTACAAGCTCTCGAAGCAGGCCGACGTGCTGATGTTGTTTTACCTGTTTTCCGCTGAGGAACTCGGCGAATTGTTCGAGCGTCTGGGCTATCCGTTCGAATACGAGACCATTCCGCGAAACATTGCCTACTATGCCGACCGCGCCTCTCACGGCTCCACGCTGTGCCGTGTGGTGTATGCCTGGGTCCTGGCACGGTCCGACCGGCAGCGCGCGATGGCCTTCTTTGCGGAAGCGCTACAAAGCGACGTGAGCGATGTTCAGCGCGGCACTACCGCGGAGGGCGTCCACCTCGGCGCCATGGCGGGAACGGTCGATCTGGTGCAGCGCGTCTCGACGGGCATCGAAGTCCGAGGCGATGTCCTGCGACTCAATCCGGAATTGCCGCCGGAGATGGAGCGTCTCGACATGCGCATCCGCTACCGCGGGCATTCACTCGATCTACGGCTGATGCGTGACTCGCTCACGGTCCGTGGCCGTGATGGTGCGGCGGCGCCGTTTTCCTTGTGCGTCGACGGCAAGGTCTGTGAATTCGTCAGTGGTACCACCCGGGTGTTTCGACTGAACGACGAGGGAGCGGATGGCGTAATAATTGTCGAAAAGGACCACGCCGACGGACGCGCTGACGGCTACGTCACATGACACTGTTGCCTTCGATCACGATCTGGATGGCCCAGTGGTGGGCTGATCGTAGCGCAGCGAAAGGGGCTTTATGATGAACCATTCAGACAGATGGATGGACGGATGGATGGGTGGATGGATGGGCGGCGGGATGTGGGTCTGGACGGTGGTTGGCGTCCTGATGGTGTTCCTATTGATCGTCCTGATTAACACACTCACGAAGAAATAATCCGATGATCGGTGCTCCTACCAAGTGAAGGGTTAACCGGGAAAGAAGTCCACGCAATGAACGGACACGAACACACAGGCAAAGACGAATCGGCAACAAAGCCGACCCAGGATGAGGTGGCCAGGAAGGTCTATTCCCTCTATCTGAAGAAATGCCGTCTCCAAGAAATTGCCGAACAGAACTGGTTAGAGGAAGAAGCCCAGCGGTGCTGATGTCCGGCGAGCACAGTGATCGTGGACATCAATGCCAGACTGCTGAGTATCAAGAAATGACCAAGCCGTCGAAGAACAAGAATGCGAATGTTCAAGTCACACGAAACTATGAGGGAACCGGGCTCAAACGACCGTGCCAACAACAGAGAAAGGAACATCACCATGAAAGAATCACAATCCGTGACCAAAGACCCCATCTGTGGAATGACCGTGGACGAAGCCACCGCTCTCCATGCCGAACGCGAGGGAAAGACATTCTACTTTTGCAGCGACCACTGTCGGCAGAAGTTTCTGTCCACACCCGCCGGTGCGAAGCCCGAGGATCAGTCTGGAGGCTGCTGTACATAAACACGCGGCGAATGAGGCCGGGATTTCCACGGCGGCCGGCCGGGTGGCGGTCCGCGTCATTCGCACGGAGGAAGGAACCCATGATGGCCAAGACAGTTTGTCGCGTTCCTGGGCCTTGGCTGAACAAAGGAGAAGTGAACCAATAAAGATAAACACTCTTTTCCCCCAGAACTGCTTCGCCGGATGGATGCGTATTGGCGGGTCGCGAAATACCTCTGGATTGGATTCTATCTTACATGGGAAATCTAACCCCCAAACATGCCATTTATAGATTATCCATTCCGGCATCAGATAGAAAGATACGAAGGCCCACCAATTACAAGGAGGAAACATGACCATTCAATCAAACTGGAAATTGTTGATAGGGGCCACACTGATTGCTCTGACAGTGGGGTGCGCTTCAGTTCCCCCCAGGGACCTGGCGCAACGAAATGATCATGCGGGGTTAACTGCCTGGTATCAGGAGGAAGCCCGTGCCCTTCGCCTGCGGGCGGAGGAGATGCGTCAAATGGGGAAATACTACGAAATTTACACTCCCAAACAAGGCCAACAGTCAAATCTTGTCCAGCATTGCCGGAATTTGGTGGAAAAATACACCAAAACCGCGGAAGAGTTAGATAGCTTAGCGAAACTTCATGCCGAAGAGAGGAAAACTCCATAATTCCTTCCTTCGAAGAGGGTAACCCGGTGTGGAGACATCCTCCAGAGTTGCCTTCACACCGAGGTTGGAAAAGCAAAAGCCAATTGGGGATTCGAGATTCAGGGTTAGTGATCGCGCTCTTCTATAATAAATCCCTTCATAATCCCACCATAATCCCAAACTAGGGTTATCGCCAGTTTTCTCGTCGTGCGCACGCCTTTACACTGGAAAAGTCATTTTAACTTCCAGGCCAATATTTAAACGGTCAAATTGGTCTGTACTCTCAACAAAGGAGGATTTTCCAATGGCTCATCAACACCAATCTTGTGTAGAAGCCTGCGTGCGCTGTGCGCAGGAATGCGAATCGTGCGCAAACCAATGCTTGGGTGACATGCCCGAGTGCGCCCGGCTATGCATTGATTGCGCGGATCTCTGCTGGTCCTGTGTGGCATTTATGAGTCGAGATTCTCAATTCAGTGCGGAACTGTGTAACTTGTGCGCCAGAATTTGTGACGCATGTGCGGAAGAATGCGAGAAACATAAAAATGACCATTGCAAACGATGTGCGGAAGCCTGTCGCCGATGCGCAGAGGAATGCAGGAAGATGGGCGCCAGTGCAGGAGTACGAAAACAGTCTGTGGGTGCAGGACGATAACTGTCGTTGAATTCTCCTCGAGCAAAGTTTCTTATCGGGCATGCCCACTGCATGCCCGATCAAATCAGACTCCGTCTTTATGCCAATCAATCTCCGCCTACACAGACAGGAACCTGTTCTGGAAGTCTAATGAATCATATGGTGCCGCCAATCGGTCCGCGCACCAATAGAGTTTCCCTACCGAGAACAGGGCGTAGCTTTTCTTAAATAATTTCCCTGTTCGTCACACCCATTCCCCTGCCGGTCCCAACCAGGACCGTCGGAATCACCTGAAGAATCCACCCCGGCCCGTTTTCCTTCAGGTGGTATGAGCCTGAGTTCTCAGGACCGGAGACACGGTAAGACCACAGAATGAAAGAGTGGTGAGTATCATAAAATGGGACTCATCCTTAGATCACGATGTTGTCCAATTGATGACCTGCTACTGAATCAATATGGACCTCCATGAAGCCTGGATGGGATAGGAAGAACTGAGTCATCATTATGGATGTATAGTGGAATAATAAAATCCAATTATGCCATGCTCCCATAATAAAATTTCAGCACTGTGTACCTAAAGGATTCAAAGGAGACGAAACATGGTACACCCATTCACATCCTTGGTTTTCATCACCATCACGACCATCACCATGATGACCGGATGTGGGTTCGGTCCTCCTGCCCAATTGGTCGAGAAATATGGTCCACCTGCCCAATTAATCAAGCAACATGATCATGCAGCCTTGGCAAAATGGTACGAACAGGAAGCCTCCGCCCTTCGACAGCGCGCAGAGGAATTGCGTGCGATGGTTGGAGAAGTTCGTGATTACGATTCAAAAGGATTTTATGAGGACAAGCTGACAATAATGATGCATGGCAAAGATTTAGCTGATGATTATTCGGACGCAGCCGATAAGGCTGAAAAACTTGCACAAATCCATAGAGGCCGCCAAGCGACGAAATAGACCGCCCCACAAGCCTGGCGCAACAGACATTTTTCCCCTCTGTGTCCGGGAGCGAGGCCTTCCAAAATGCGTAGAAGGGCGGAGATACCTTCCCCTTAGCTCAAATCCACCTCAATGTAGTGATCCCGGCGGTCGTCCACCATGTGGATCCTGCCCTGCGGTCGCCCAGTCGCATCTATGCCCACTCCATCGATCTCGACACCGTCCATCGATAAACGGCTCACGTGTTCCGGCTTTTCACCAACGCGCTTGAGGGTGATGTGATAGACGGTCTCGCGAAAGCGATAGTGTATTTTGTACGACTCCCAATGGGCCGGGATACAGGGGGCAATAAGCAGATAGTCGATCTCCAGTTGCAAGCCCAGAAGTGTTTCCACGGTTAGCCGATACATCCAGCCTGCCGCTCCGGTGTACCATGTCCACCCCCCCCGGCTGGTGTGTGGCGGCGCACCGTAGATATCCGCGCACATGACGAAGGGCTCAACCTTATAGCGTTCAATATCATCCGGTTGACTCCCGTGATTGATGGGATTGAGCATGTTGAACAATTCCCACGCTCGCTCCCGGTCACCCAACATGGCAAACGCCGTTGTCGTCCAAATGGCGGCATGAGTGTATTGACCACCATTTTCGCGGACGCCGGGCACATAGCCTTTGATATAACCGGGCTCCAGGTTTGAGGTATCGAATGGCGGAGCAAGGAGTTGAATGAGTTGAGCGTCGCGTCGCACCAGGCGCGTGTCCACCGCCGCCATCGCCTGGCGGGCTCGATTGGGATCGCCGCCGCCCGAAATGACCGCCCAACTCTGGCTGATCGAATCAATCTGGCATTCTGCATTCTCGGACGAGCCCAAGGGAGTGCCATCATCGAAATACGCCCGCCGATACCATTCGCCGTCCCAGGCATTGGACTCAATGTTGTCACGCAGCCGCGAAGCCTGCCCGGTGCACATTTCGGCAAACGCCTCGTCGCCTCGACGACGAGCCAGGCCTGCAAACAGCTGAAGGTTTTCATACAGGAACCACGCCAGCCACACACTTTCACCCTTGCCATCACGACCGACGAGATTCATCCCATCGTTCCAATCGCCACACCCCATGAGGGGTAATTGATGTTCGCCGAAACGTAATCCATGTTTGATTGACCGCACGCAATGTTCATAGAGGCTGGCCACTTCAGTCGACCGTTGCGGCTGGTCGTAGTAGGCCTCCTCTTCCGGATTCAACTCACGGCCCTCGAGGAAATGGACTGACTCGTCAAGGACTCCCGTATCGCCGGTGGACAGAACATACCGACAGGCGGCATACGGAAGCCACAGATAGTCATCGGAGAAATGCGTGCGCACGCCTTGTCCATTGGGCGGATGCCACCAATGTTGTACGTCACCCTTGCGAAATTGACGCTCGGCACAACGAAGCAACTGCTCTCGGGCGAGCCAGGGCGTGGCATGAATGAGCGCCATGGTGTCTTGCAATTGATCACGGAAACCGTAGGCCCCACCGGACTGATAATACCCACTTCGTCCCCAGAGCCTGCAGGACAAAGTCTGGTAGACCAACCAACCGTTGGCCAACACGTCCAACGCTCGATCCGGCGTCTCCACATGCACCGCTCCCAGAGTCCGGTTCCAGTGGTCCCACACCGCTTCCAAGGCCCAACGTGCACCAGCCGGTCCGCCGAATCGTTCGATAAAATACTGCGCCTCATCGGTGTTGTGGGCCGCGCCAAAGACGAACACAATCTCACGCTCCTGCCCCTCAGCCAGTTCGATCGAGGTCTGTATGGCCGCGCATGGATCAAGACCCGCACCGGTTTTGCCGGATAAACGCTTGAGGCGCATCGCGGCCGGGCTGGCCAGGGAGCCATTGCGGCCAAGGAACTCTGTACGGTTTCCGGTCACCGTGCGCTCGCGCTCGCTGACCTGAACAAAGACCATTCGATTGGCACATTCGCGGCCATACGCATTGCGCGCAAACAGGGCCCCGCTGTGTGGATCTGTTTCGGTCACAATGTGCATCATATTGGTGTGGCGCCACTCACCGAGCACCAGTTCCCAATACCCGGTCAGCGACAATCGGCGCGGCCCCTTCGAATGATTGCGCAGCTTGATCACCACAAACTTGACCGGTGCGTCCATGGCGACATAGGTGAACAGTTCCGAGGCGATGCCGGCTTCGTTATGCTCGAACACGCTGTACCCGAACCCGTGTCGGCACACATAGCCGGACCGACCGGAAGCGGGCAATGGCGTCGGCGACCAGAACGCACCGGTTTCCTCGTCCCGAATGTAGAGCGCCTCGCCGCTTCTGTCGCTCAGCGGGTCATTGTGCCATGTGGTCAGCCTGAACTCGTGCGCGTTTTCCACCCAGGTATACGCGCTCCCGCTCTCGCTGACGACCGTGCCAATGTGTGGGCTGGCGATGACATTCGCCCAGGGCGCCGGTGTGTGTTGACCAGGTTCAAGAGTGACGACATATTCGCGCCCATCGGGCGTGAAGCCACCAAGACCATTAGAGAAAATTCGGTCACGGGCCGCCAATGGTTGGGCCGATACAGCTCCCGGTTGCCGCAATAACTCCAAACGGTCCGGCACACGCACGACCGGGACGAGGCGCTCCACCTGCTCAAGTAATGTCTCGGCGGTATCGGTCAGCACGACGCGGGCAACGGTCTGGAACAGGACCCGATCCTCCTCGGACAGTTCTTCGGCACGTCGCAGGAAGACCCCACCCGGTCTGTCAAGAATTTGCGCTTCGGGACCCGCATTGATCAGCCCCATGATCTGGTCTTGCAGAACCGCCCGATAGCCCGAGAAATCCTCGTTCACGATGACCAAGTCCGCAGCCAAACCCTTCATCCGCCAATAGGCATGGGCTTGCAGCACTTGTTTGACCAGATCAATGCGGTTCCGGTCGCCAATACGGAGCAGAACGATCGGCAGATCACCCGAGACGACAAAGCGCCAAAGCCCGGACTGACCAAGCTGGTTACGGGCAATGACGCTCGGGGCAGCACGGTGCAAGCCATTGGCGAAAATGATTGAGGTGGCCAGGCGACCATAGACCTGAGCCTCCGATTCGGTGGCGTTGAGATGACGCAGCACCTCCTGACTTTGGAACCAGGCCATTTCAAAGGCACGCTCAACGAAGTGCCGGTCACAATACTTCTCAAGCAACACCAATGCGGCCTCCCGGGTGTCCGCAACACCGGAGATGATTTGCACGGTCGCCGATTCATCGGACGACAAGGTGATGGTACGGCGAATGGCCACGATAGGATCCAGCACCGACCCATCCGTATTTGACAACGTCGAGGATGGATCATCGCTCCCCAATACCACAGGGTTGGCCGCCGTTCGGCCCCGCCCGATGAATTTTGAACGGTCCGTCTCGTATGAGGGCTCGTCGGCGACAGCCCCGGGCGCAGCCAACAGGTGAAACATCCATGGCATCGCCTCCCCCGGTGTGCGAGCACGCCGCCGGCAGAGGATCGCCTGACGGTCAGGCAGGATTTCAGTTTGCACGAACAGGTTGCTGAATGTTCGATGGGCCAGGTCGGCATTCAATGGCGCCAATACGACCTCCGCGTAACTCGTCACCTCGATATGACGGGTACGAGTCGACAGGTTGGTGAGCGTGACGCGTCGGATTTCAACATCGTCTTCAGGTGATACGCTGACCTCAGTGTGCGCTTCAATCCCCTGGTCGCGCCGCCGATATTCGGCGCGCCCCTGCACAAAAATTGCTTCATAATGATCGGCCGTGCGCAATGTCGGTTGATGCGCCGTTGACCAGTACCGTCCCGAGTCGCGATCACGCAAGTAGATGAATGTGCCCCAACAATCGGACGTGACGTCCTCGCGCCAACGGGTCACGGCCAGATCACGCCAGCGACTGTACCCGCCACCGGCATGAGTCGCCATGAGGTGGTACCTGCCATTGGACAACAGATGCACTTCAGGTATCGGCGTGTTCGGGTCGATAAACACGCGCATGATGGCACCGCCTTCCGAAGCGGCAGGCCGTGCGGCGGCGCTCACTTCAGCCGCGTGCGGATGCAACGTCGCTCCCTTCTTCGGCACACGCTCCTGCAGCAACAATTCCGTCGCCCGAATGTGAGGGGCAGACATGAAGCGGCGCTGCATCGGCCGATTGAGCAGGACATGCGCAAACGCCAACAGGCTCATGCCTTGATGATGCGCCATGAATGTGCGCACGATGGCGTGATTCTTTCCTCGAGGCACGCGTGAGGGCGTGTAATCCACCGCCTCGTAGAATCCGTAGACGCCACAGAATCCATTGGTAGCCATGGTCTGTAAGTTGCGACAGGCTTCTCGCGGCATCACTGTGAGCGCCAGCGCGCTGGCGTAAGGCGCGATGACCAGGTCGTCCCCCAGCCCCCGCTTAAAGCCCAGCCCGGGGACGCCAAACGCCCGGTATTGATAGACGTGGTGCATATCAGTGGCGTTATAGCAGGACTCGGATATGCCCCAGGGCACCCCGCGTTGTCGACCGTATTCGATCTGGCGCGACACCACGGCCTTGCAGGTCTGCTCCAACAAGGTGTTCTGGTAACTCGGCATGATCAGTTGCGGCATGAGATATTCGAACATCGAGCCGCTCCACGAAATTAAACTCACGGCTCCACCATAACTGGTCAGCTGGCGACCGAGTGAGAACCAATGCTTTTGCGGGAGCTGCCCCTGCGCGATAAGCAGAAAACTTGCCAGGCGTGCTTCTGATGCCAGCAGATCATAACAGGACGGATCACGGCGCCGTTCACCCACATCGTAACCGATGGTCAGCAAGCCGCAGGACGTATCATAGAGAAATTCAAAATCCATCACCGCCAATTCGCGACAACGATTCACCAAATCGTCGATGATTCTGATCCGCTCCACCGCACCCGAATGCGTGGATACGCCCACCCCGGCCGACGACTGTCCCTCCGTGCCCACGACTTTCTCTCTGGCTAATTCCCCCAATGTCGGGATGTTGGTGAAGTGCCGCGGCTCGGGCACCAACCATCTTAGGTCATCCCGCAATGCGCAGGATTGCTGATCGAATGCCTGCGCCCATTGATACAGTTCGCCATCGATATCGCTATCAGCCGGGAGCCAGGACACCAGTTCCCCGGCGGTGCGGTGAATCGCTTCCAGCAGTCGATCGGCAGCCGCCAAGGTCTGTGGCTCCCTGTTCAATGTGAGAGTATGAAGATTGTCCTGAAGAGCTTTAATCTTCTTCGCCAGGTCCGGGGCTGGTATGGAAGGCACGTGTTCGGCCAGGACCTGCAAGGTGTCCTGCAGTCCCCGAAACGGGCACGAGGACAGCACCGGCTGATCTTTCAACTCGGCCAATCCCGCTTGCAAGGTGAGCAAGCTGCCGGCCAGATTTCCGCTGTCCACCGACGAGACATAGAGTGGACGAAGCGGTTTCAGCGTGCGTGTGTCGTACCAGTTATAGAAATGGCCACGGTAGCGTTCCAGCTTTTCCATCGTCGACAAGGTATGATCCGTCCGCCGCAGGAATTCTCCGCCGGACAAGTACCCGAAATCATACGCAGCCAGGTTCGCCAGTAGCGCCATGCCGATGTTCGTGGGCGAAGTGCGGGAGGCGATCCCCGAAGCAGGATATTCCTGGAAGTTATCGGGTGGCAGCCAGTTGTCCTGCGGACCGACAAACTTCGCGAAGAAGCGCCACGTTCGCCGGGCCGAGGCCCGCAGGAATGCCCGTTGATCAACCGTCAAGTCCGGTACGGGGGACACAAGAGGCAGACTGATCCACCAGCCCACGACTGGCGACCCCAGCCAGAGCAACAACACGGGTGCACAGAAAATCCACTCTTCCCGCCGGCTTATCCCTAATGCGAAGGTCAGCATTACCGCCAGAGCAGGCCCGATCCACATCTCCAGACAAAAATCAAACAGTGTCCGGCGCGCATTGCGACTGACATAGGATCGCATATGCCAGAGTAACAATCCGCGTTGCGTGAACAGCATCCGCACACCCGAGCGCAGAATCGCGTTCAGGCCAATCAGCGTCTCGTAGGGCAACAACACCACTGTGAGCAACGCGAGCATGACCGGTTGGCCGGTGGATTTGCTTTTCAGGATGAGGTGGACCAGCCAATCCCGTTCTTTAGGTTTCCGGATGAAATCGATCATGGCTCCAAGCACGATGGGCAAAAACACCACACCCAGAACCAGCAGGGTCCAGACCCATGCCGATCCCGGACCAAACAGCCAACCACCTATCAGAAAAACCAGCAAGGACGGGGCCACCAGGCTGCGTCGAAGGTTGTCAAATATTTTCCACACCGACAAGGCTGTCAGCGGGTTTGGTGACCGCTGCCCCTTCAATCCATTGGACCCGGGCGGTCCGGGCACATGCGGGAGCAGCCAGCCCGCAAGCTGCCAGTCACCTCGTATCCACCGATGTCGCCGGCTCGCCTCTATGGCGTAACTGCCCGGATGCTCTTCAATGATATCGACATCGGTGACCAGTGCTGAACGTGCATACCCGCTTTCCAGCAGGTCGTGACTGAGAATGAGATTCTCCGGAAAGCGTCCATCGACGGCCTGACGAAACGCATCCACATCATAGATACCCTTGCCGATGAACGACCCCTCCCCGAAAATATCCTGATAGACATCCGAGACCTCGCGGGTATAGGGATCAATGCCCGACTCGCCCGCGAATAATTTGGTAAACCGTGACTGACCGGCACTGATCAGGCTGATTGACGCGCGTGGTTGAAGGATCGCGTAGCCTTCGACGATACGTCCCTTGTCGGGATCGTACACCGGCCGATTGAGAGGATGGGCGAGGTTGCCGATCAAGGTGCGGGCCGTATCACGGGGCAATTGCGTATCGGTATCCAACGTGATGATGTACTTGATCGAAGCGAGGAGCGACGGATCACCGACAATATCCGAGAATGCTGCTTGCGCCTCTCCACGCAGCACAGCATTGAACTGCTCCAGTTTGCCGCGTTTGCGCTCATACCCCATCCATACCTTTTCGTATGGATTCCACATCCGAGGTCGGTGAAACAGATAGAAAATGCATGGGCGGTCATCGCGGTAGGTCTCATTGAGTGCCTGGACACCAGCGCGGGCGCGGGCGAGCAACGCCTCATCATCCGGCAGCATGCGCTCAGGCGCGTCACGAAAATCCGTCAGCAAGGCAAAGAACAGATGGGGATCGCGATTCCCCAGATATCGGATTTCCAGGGCTTCGAGAAGATCATCAATCTCGTGCAGTTTGCTCAGCAAGGTGGGGACAACCACCATCGTGCGGTGAACGGATGGAATACCCCTTGAGAAATCTAATCGTGGTAACGCCCGAGGCGCCAAGACGAGCGTGACGAACAAGTTTACCAACGAGACGGCCAGCGCCGAGGCACCGATCATCCCGGTTATTCCCAAAAACCAGAAACGCCAATCACTCGGCCCGAACCCCTCGAAAGAGAACAGCACGACCGATGTCGCCAGGGCGGTGAGTAGCAGAATGGGGCCAAGGTAGAGGATCAAGCGGTAATGCCGGCTCGCGCGGCTGAACCGCAATGGCCACGACACACGGCAATTCACCCCACGCTCCAGTATGTCGCGTCCGTGATCGATCAGGTAGTATCCCACATGGGCGGTACGGTCCTTGTGGCTCGATTGCGCTGCAGCCGTCTGCGCAAGCACAATGGCCTGGCGTGCCACAGCCATTTCACTGCACGAACTCCCTCTCGCCACATCTTCGATGACATGCCGATACCGGTCGCGGGTGGCGAAATCCTGGTTGGTGTACATTCCCGTCGGGTCTTCACACAATGTCTGTTCGACGACACTGAGCGACTCGACGTAATTCTTCCAGTCCATTGCTCCGATGAAACGCAAACTCCCGATGCTGTTTGCGATAGAGATCTGATTGGTCGCGGCCGTTCGGCCCGCCGCCTCCGACAACTGCGTCGCCGTCACCCCTTGTTCGAGTAGTTTGTGTTCGACCCAGGTTTGAATGAACGCCATAGCCGGCCCCTGAGCCTGGAGTCTTGCGTAAAATTCCTCCACAAAGGGTGCGGTCAATGGCACATCGGCATTGGCGAACTCGGCGAGCAACTGAACAAGCTGTTTCGGTTTTTCTTCGGCCGTCGCGTGCATGCGGTCTGCCCAACTGATCGCCGCGTCGCGCTCCTCCCGCCGACGGGCAATACGCATCCCCACGCGACGAAGGTTTTCCAATAGCGCCAACTGCAGCATAATCGGGAATGCCCACAATTCGCCCAGTTTTAAGGGTTCAACGGTCTGGTAGGCGGCGACGATATGGGTGGCATTGTCGCTGTCGACACGACCGTCCATATGAGAGATCAACTCCAACGCCAGGTCATAGATTCTGGGGAAACCGGCTGACGGGCCATCAGCCAGCCGCGGCAACTGTCGGCTGTACCCTCGCGGCAGATGCCGACGTGCCAGAACGATCTGCTGTTCGATAAGATAAAAATTATCAAGCAACCATGCCTCTGCCGGGACGATCCGTTGTCCCGGAGTCACTGCGGCTGTCACCAGGTCATACGCCGCCAGCAGCACGCGCTCATTGTCCGCCAGCCGCGGTAATAACCTGTCCGGTCCAGGGTGCGGATCGATTGTATGCTGACCGGTTAGCGTGACTGCATGACGTTTCAATTGCTCGATGCTGAACAGCTCCGAGCGCAGCAGCTCTGTATCCCCGGCGTCACGCAACGCATTCCGTGCGGGTAATACAAATCCGAATTGTTTTCCGAAAATTTTAATGGCGATGACAATCTCCTCGCTCGAACTTGGGGTTGTCCGCGCAGTACTGGCCTTATGACCTGTGTTTGCCAAAATGTCATGCTACGTGCTTTCAGCACGTCAGCCAGTGACCTGTCGATGCCAATTTTTTACAGTGTCTTGGCTGGGATTGAGATAAACAGGGTAAAAACGGGCAGTGCGGGAGCACAGCTTTTTGCTAAAACTTGAGGCCAAAAGTTTAGAGCTTGCTCGAAGTTGCTTAAGCCCCGCACAACTCTCAAGCCGTTCCCCTGCGGATGGCTAACGCTTTAGACTCACGCTCCTGTCGCCTTCATCCATGGTAACACTATATCCATGTGCGGATATAGGTGACGTGATAGCCCTATAGCGGGTGGAAAATGGTTGCCTATTTCTGTGACTCGAACTTCGGGTTGGCTTCCCCATGACAACGGTATTTCACTATACTGAATCAACGAGTTCATCTGTTAGCGCCGACCGAACCGAAGGGCCGTATCTTATGCCACTGAGAATTTCCATCCCTGGCCAGATCACCTTCTTACTTTCTTCTGTTGATTACAAGGACGATAACAATGGAACAAGAATCTCATACCCCCAAGAATAAGCCCCGGCGACGGGAGCTGAGCATGGCCAAAGTCGAGCAGGTGAAGGACCCCGTTTGCGGCATGATGGTGGATCCGCTCACCGCTGCCGGCAAATTCGAGCATGCGGGCACCATGTACTACTTCTGCAATCCCCGCTGCCTGGATCGATTCAGTCATGATCCGGAAGGCTATCTGACCGGCAAACATGAGCAGTCGATGGAGGCGGAACCGGCCAAACCCGGGACGAAATACATCTGCCCGATGTGTCCGGGCGTGGAATCGTCCACACCGGCGGCTTGCCCGAAATGTGGCATGGCGCTGGAACCGGATATCGCAAGCGCACCGGTAACTAAAACGGAATATGTCTGTCCCATGCATCCGGAAGTGGTACAGGACCAGCCGGGCTCCTGTCCCAAATGCGGGATGGCACTCGAACCGCGGGAAATCACACTTGAAGAAGAAGAGAATCCCGAACTCAAAGACATGACGCGTCGGTTCTGGATTGGTCTCGTGTTGGCCTTTCCGGTCTTTTTCCTTGCCATGTCCGAAATGATTCCCGGCAAACCCGTTCAGCAAATCCTGGCACCTTCGCTCATGTCATGGGTGCAATGGATGTTAGCAACCCCAGTGGTCTTATGGTGTGGATGGCCGTTCTTTCAGCGCGCCTGGGCTTCGCTCGTCAACCGCAGTCTAAACATGTTTACGCTGATTGCCTTGGGGACCGGCACCGCCTATGTCTATAGTGCCGTAGCCACCCTTGCTCCAGATTTATTTCCCGCTTCCTTCAGAGGGGAAAGCGGTGAGGTCGCCGTCTATTTCGAAGCCGCTGCCGTGATTATCGTGCTCGTGCTGTTGGGGCAAGTCCTGGAATTACGGGCTCGTAGTCAGACAGGCAGCGCCATTAAAGCCTTGCTTGCCCTGGCACCCAAGACCGCCAGACGAATTTCAGAGACTGGTGCGGAAGAAGATGTCCCCGTGGAATCCGTGCATCCAAAGGACAAACTTCGGATCCGCCCTGGAGAAAAAATTCCGATCGACGGAATCATCCTTGAAGGTCAGAGCGCCGTGGATGAATCGATGATTACCGGAGAATCGATACCCGTTGAAAAAGGGGCCGGTGCTCGAGTCACCGGCGGAACAGTCAATGGCACGGGGACGTTGTTGATGCAAGTTGAACGTGTGGGCCGGGATACCGTGCTGGCTCAGATTGTCCGCATGGTGAGCGAAGCTCAACGCAGCCGGGCGCCCATTCAACGGATGGCTGACCTGGTGGCCGGCTATTTTGTCCCGATTGTCGTAGGAGTGGCCTTACTGACCTTCCTGATCTGGGCTTTTTTCGGTCCGGAGCCTCGTATGGCTCACGCGCTCGTCAATGCGGTGGCGGTCCTCATTATTGCCTGTCCCTGCGCGTTGGGTTTGGCCACTCCTATGTCGATTATGGTGGGAACGGGACGAGGAGCGACAGCCGGTGTCCTGATGAAACATGCAGAAGCGCTGGAACAATTGGAGAAAGTGGATACTTTAGTCGTCGATAAAACAGGAACACTCACCGAAGGCAAACCCAAACTGATCTCAGTCGTTTCCCTTTCCGATATGCAGGAGGATGACCTGCTGCGATTGGTGGCCAGCCTGGAACGAAACAGCGAACACCCTCTGGCCTCGGCTATTGTGAAAGGGGCGACAGACAAAGGCCTGGAGTTATGGAAGGCTCAAGACTTTCAGTCGAAAACCGGAAAAGGGGTGACCGGAACCGTTCAGGGAAACAAGATGGCACTCGGAACACGAAAGTTTTTGGAGGAAGAATACCACGTGAGGCCCGAGGCCTTCGGGCCGTTAGCAGAGAAGGCCGAGGACCTGCGCCGTGACGGCCAAACCGTCATGTTTGTGGCCATCGCGAATCAGATCGCCGGCCTCATCGGAGTCGCCGACCCGATTAAACCATCAACGTCGGAAGCCATTCGCCTGTTGCATGAAGAAGGAATTCACGTGGTCATGGTATCCGGCGATCATCAGCAAACAGCGCAGGCGGTCGCACAGAAGCTCGGAATCGATGAGGTGAAAGCGGAAGTGTTGCCCGAGCAGAAAAGCCAAATCATTAAACAACTTCAGGCACAAGGAAAAATTGTGGCTATGGCGGGAGACGGCATTAATGACGCGCCGGCCCTGGCCCAAGCCCAGGTCGGCATTGCCATGGGGACCGGAACGGATGTGGCCATGGAAAGTGCCGGAATCACATTAGTCAAAGGTGATCTTCGAGGCATTGCCCGTGCCCGCCGGCTCAGCCAGGCCACCATGCGCAACATTCGCCAGAATCTCTTCTTTGCCTTTTTCTACAAT
>JBGSSO010000300.1:0-4931 GCA_041737015.1 Nitrospirales bacterium | reverse complement strand
TTGCAAGCTTAGGCGTAGGTTTGATCGGCAGCTTGGGAAAGGGGCGATGTCGGCAGATGGATCGTCACCCTCAAGCCGCTGCCTGGTGTGTTGGCCAAGCTGATGTCCCCACCATGATTGCGAACGATGGATCGGGCGATGGCCATGCCGAGACCGATGCCCCCGGTTTGTTTATTGCGGGATTCCTCCAGCCGCACAAACGGCTGAAAGACCCGTTCAAAATCCTGCTCGGGAATTCCCGGACCGCTATCTTGAATCACAATCTGAAATTCCGTGTCATGCTGTCGAAGCTTGACCTCGACCTGTCCTCCATAGCTCACGGCATTTTCAATGAGATTTCGAATGGCCCGCTTAAGGCTGATGGGGCGGCAGGTGTGTGGTGTTTTCTTCGCGCTCTCGAATTTCACATCCATTCCCATATCAGCCAGATCCTGACAAAGACTATCGATTAAGGCGCTGAGATCAACCGAGCGCGACACCTCCGTCGAGGCTTCGTCGCGAGCGAAGGCCAGCGTGGCTTCGGTCATCCGTTGCATGTCTTCCAATGTGTCCAGCATCTTGCCTCTCGCTTCCTCGTCCTTCATCAATTCCACTTGCAGTCGAAGAGAGGTAATGGGAGAGCGTAAATCGTGACTAATGGCCGCCAGCATTCTGGTCCGATCCTGAACAAACCGTTGCAATCGCTCGTACATGCGGTTAAACGCGCGGATGGTCTGCTGAATATCGACGGGACCTTCTTCCGGGATGGGCGTGATAGATTCCCCGCGACCAACCCGCTCCGCGACTTCCGTGAGTTGTTGAAGCGGACGCGTGAGGCGCTGCACCATGAACACCACAATCAGGCAGATACTGCCGCCGGTGAACACCATCGAAATAAGCGTCGGCAGAGCCCAGCGGCCCAGGGATGGGGTGATCCCCATGCCGACATTCAACCACCGGCCATCCTGTAGACGCGCGGAAATCAGCAGCCCTGGCGCATCAAACTCCGAGAGGGGAAGAGGAAAGGACAATCTCGGGTTTTCGTTTTGTACTGTGGGGTGCTCAGCGCCTCCCGGCGCCTCCCGAATGGTCTTTTTCCAAGACCCGTCCTGTTGCGGAAGCATGAACCGCAGGTCAGACACGTCGTTCTTGTTCAGCAAATCCTTAAGACGGCTGATCCACTCATGGTCGCCTTGTTGCATGCCTTGAGGAATCTGACTGGTATCCGACAACCAGTAGTACAATTTCCGTGAACTGGCGGCTTGGACCATGCGATCATGCAAACCGGATGGACTGTGTTCAATGAGATCGATCAGAGAAGCGGTTCGCTCGAGAATTTGGGTCCGCTCGACAGATCGAATAGCCGCACGACGTTCATCGGTAAAAATGAGGAAGTTGGCCACTTGCGCAATGACGAGGGCCACGAGCAGAAGGGCAATCATCTGGCTGGTCAGCCGCTGCGGCCACACCCTTCGGAAAATGGGCATACCCGGTTTCATTGAAAGGTGACCTCTGCGGTGAACGTGTATCCGCCGCCCCACACCGTTTTAATCAAGGCGGGTAATTTGGGATCGATTTCAACCTTTTTTCGCAACCGGCTGACCTGATTGTCGATACTGCGATCAAAGACATCGCCCGCGCGATGGCGGGTGAGGTCGAGTAATTGATCACGAGTCAAGACCATGCGTGGATGATTCAGAAACACCGTCAACAGTACAAACTCCCCGGTGCTGAGCGGAATGGCCACCCCATCCTCCCCGATGAGTTCTCGTTGCGAAACATGTAAGACCCATCGGTCGAATCGAATGGTTTTTTCCGCAATTCGCCGTTCCTTCCATGGCAGACTATTCGCACGCCGGAGCACCGACTTGATTCGTGCCAACAATTCCCTGGGATTAAACGGTTTCACGACATAATCATCGGCGCCCATTTCCAACCCGATCACGCGATCCGTTTCTTCCGCCATGGCCGTGAGCAAAATAATGGGAATGTCTTTCGTTTCACGTAAATGACGGCAGAGAGAGAGACCATCTTCTCCCGGCATCATGATATCCAGAACGACGAGGTCGATGGCGCTGGTCTCGAGAATTTTCCGGGCTTCAGCCGCGCTTCCGGCCGCACTCAGTCGAAAGCCTTTTTGTGTGAGATAGGTTGAGAGCGGATTGCGAATATCCGGCTGATCATCAACAACAAGTACATGCGGTAACGAATCCATATGGCTCCTGAAGATCACCCTTCTTCATTATTATGACGCCGGCACCGAGAGGAGGTGAAGAAAAATTGTATCAAAGTTTGTCAAAACGGGATTCTGGCAGGTTTTCTTACAAAAAAGAAGAATGTGGAAAATTTTCCGGGAAATATCTTGGGTATACTGACCGAACAGAGAAGCATGGGGGTGAAACGGCTGGATGGATCGGTTTCGTCAGCAAGGTCCAACAAAAGAACGTTTTTCATCTCCGGTCACATAAAGTAAGACAATCATCATCCATAAAGAAATCGGAATTTATTTTCCCTCGTCATTCTGAACATCCCATGAACACCCTCCGATATTGGCCCGCCATCCTCACAGGTATTTCCCTGATGCTGATAACCGGGTGTCTGTTCGACCCACAACCCATTGAATTGAAAATCCAGCCGCCCGATTCGTTTTCCCGTTCCGGCCAGCATGCGTTACCGGACAAATGGTGGGAAGCCTTTGAAGACCAGGCCCTTGACCGGTTGATTGAACGTGCGCTGGAAGACAATCCGAGTCTGTTGGCTACCTGGGACCGACTGCGGCAGGCGGAAGCCATTGCCGTGCGTGATGGAGCGCCCCGGTTTCCATTTTTAAACGCGAACAGTAATGCCAGCCGGAGTCGCACGGATTTAGGCACGCAGACCGATCGTTTTGCTGTAGGAGTATCGGTGGCCTATGAGCTGGACCTGTGGGGACGGGTACGGGCTTTCGGAAGTGCAGCGAACTTCGACGCGCAGGCCAGTCAAGCCGATGTAACGGTCGCCGCGATCACCTTATCGAGTCAGATGGCGAAAACCTGGTATAACCTGCTCGAACAACGAGGCCAACTGGCATTGCTTGAGAAACAGATAGCGACCAACGAGAAAGTTCTTCAATTGGTCACCTTGCGGTTCCGACAGGGCATTGCGGCTGCGGCCGACGTCCTGCGACAGAAACAATTAGTGGAGCAAACGCGTGGAAAAACCAAAGACGTCCGCGCGCAAATCGGAACTCTGAGCCATCAACTCGCCATTCTTCTTGGGAAACCTCCCAAGTCTCTGGAGATTCCCGACGATCAGGTGCTGATACACCTTCCCCCACTGCCGAGTACGGGCCTGCCCGGGGAGCTCATTCAACGTCGCCCTGATGTGCAGGCCACGTTTTACCAAGTACAAGCGGCCGATGCGCGTGTCGCGGCGGCCATTGCCGAACGTTTCCCGCGCATTGATCTTGCCGGATCGATAACCACAAATCTCACACCAACCCTGACCAGCGGAGCCTTTGCCGCTGCTCCGGGAGGACTGTTTGCCAATTGGTTAGCCACCGTATCGGCACAAATCGTCGCACCGATCTTTAATGCGGGGGCGAGGGCGGCGCAAGTCGATCTCACCAAAGCCGCTCGCTCTGAAGTCCTTCACAACTACGAATCCGCAGTACTTCAAGCCTTCCAGGAAGTCGAAAATGCCTTGATTCGTGAAACACAACAACGGGCAAAAACTTCCAGTCTGGAAGATCAGTTCCACATCGCCACCCAGGTGATCGAACGCTTGCGAGCCCGTTATCTTAATGGTGCCACCGCCTATCTGGACGTGCTCAATGCGCTGAACAGTCAACAGGAGCTGGAACGTGAGATCCTGACCGCCCGACGGACGCTGATCGATTTCCGCGTTGATCTGGCCAAGGCTCTGGCCGGTGGGTGGCCCATGACTAAACCTGAAATCCGTCAATTAACCATTTCCAACGGATAGGAATTCGTCCCGAAACCCTCCCAAGCCATGTCACCCCCATCCCTTTCAAAAAAACGACTGATCGTATTGAAGGCTGTCCTGCCTGTTCTGATCCTGATGCTGGCTGGAGGCATTGCGTATTCGATCGTCAAGACCGCCCCACAACCTGAACGTCATCCCAAACCCAGGCAACCCCGACTGGTGGAAACCGTTGAAATCAATGTGACCACGCAGGTTCTGACCATCGAGGCTTGGGGACAAGTCCAGCCTGTTCATCAAATCACGCTCCGGTCACAAGTGAACGGGAAAATCATCGCCGTCAACCCTGAACTCGTTCCCGGCGGTCGTTTCAATGCACAGGAAACCATTCTTCGTTTGGAACCAGCGGATTATGCGCTGGCTATTCGCCAACGACAATCCGATCTGGCGAAAGCCCGCGTGGCTCTTCTCCTTGAAGAGGGCAATCAAATTGTCGCCAAACAAGAGTTCGATTTATTGGGGGAAACAATCAAGGACCAGGAAAAATCCCTCGTCCTTCGCCTGCCCCAGCTTCGCGCGATGAAAGCCGACGTGGATGCGGCAGCGGCTGCCCTTCAATCCGCGAAGCTCGCGTTGGCCCGCACCGTCATCAAAGCCCCGTTTGAGGCAACCGTCGTTCGCCATCACGTGGATCTCGGGACCTATGTGACCACCACCTCCGATCTCGTGACCATTGCGGGAACGAAAGAATACTGGGTCGAGTTAGCCGTTCCCATGGCTCAATTACGTTGGATCACGATTCCTCCCACACCCGATGAACCAGGGTCCGCCGTCAAACTCTTCCAAGAAAATGTGTGGGGAAAAGAAAATTTTCGGACGGGCCGGGTGGTCCGGTTGCTGACCGATCTTGAACCCAACGGGCGAATGGCCAGACTGCTGGTGGCCATACAAGATCCTCTGAATCTTCAAGAACAGCATGCGCGGCTGCCTCGCGTGCTGCTCGGCTCGTATCTTCGCGCTGAAATTCAGGG
>JBGSSO010000396.1:0-3840 GCA_041737015.1 Nitrospirales bacterium | reverse complement strand
AGAGCGACTGCCCAGGAAAATATTTTGAGTAGGCTGAGGAGAATAGGCCGATTCCTGAGTTCTCCCAAATCGCCTTCCTTATGCAAATAGGCCTTACTCTGTGAGGCAATTACGAACAGGTCAAGCCATCAGCATCCTGATGGAGATCATTGAAGGAGCAGAGGATGAAGGGGCATTGGAAAAAACGATCCAGTAAATCGGGACTGCCGCCCGGGACAGCGGTGCATATCGGTGAGCAGAAACTCGAGAAGATGTCCCTGACGGCCTTGACCTATTCAGAGCACGCATTCCACGAAATTCAAACACAGCAAGTGGAAGAAGTCCTGCCGCTGGCAGGCATCGCAGAACACGTCTGGATCACCGTTCAGGGCATCCACCATATCGAAGGGCTTCAGCAATTGGGTGCAGCCTTCGGACTGCATCCTTTGGTGATGGAAGATATCGTCAATACCCATCAGCGACCAAAAATTGAAGACTATGGTGAGTATCTTTTTTTGGTCATGAAGGCCGTGTCGAGGAATGATCCTGCTCAGTCACTGATGGTGGAACAGATTAGCCTGATTGTGGGAAAGAATTTTGTGTTGTGTTTCCTTGAAGGAAAGGATGATCCTTTTGTCGATCTCCGGGGACGTCTGCGCAATGAGAAAGGCCGTTTAAGAAAAATGGGGTGTGATTATCTCACCTATGCCCATCTTGACACGATCGTGGATCAATACTTTCCTCTGTTGGAACAATTAGGAGAAGATATTGAACAGCTTGAAGAACGACTCATCACGCAGGCTGATCGGGAGGCGCTGAGAACGTTACATTCCTTTAAACATGAGATGATTCTCCTTCGTCGAGCGATTTGGCCGCTTCGGGATGTGCTGAGTCATTTAGAACGAGGAGACTCTACGCTGATTCATTCGTCCATGCATATTTATCTTCGGGATGTGTATGATCACACCATTCAGTTGATCGAGACCACGGAAACCTATCGCGATATGCTGGCGGGCATGATGGATATTTATCTCACCAGTTTAAGTAACAAGCTGAATGAAACCATGAAAGTTCTGACCGTGATTGCGACGATTTTTATTCCCTTAACGTTTATTGTGGGGATCTATGGGATGAACTTTGAAGTGATGCCGGAATTAGAATGGGCCTGGGGCTATCCGCTCGTGATGAGCCTCATGCTCGTTCTTGCGATCGGTATGCTGTGGGTTTTTCGAAAGAAACATTGGATTTAATCGGTGGGGGCGTGAGCCTTATACCCGTACCGTTTGCGAAAAAACATGAATGACGATCACTCCGGCGATGATCAATCCCATTCCAATGACTGCCGGCGTATCGGGAATTTCCCGAAAGGCGACTGCACCCACGAGCGCCAGGAGAATGATGCCGACGCCCGACCAGATTGCGTAGGCGATGCCGACCGTCATGCTCCTCAACACGAGGCTTAAAAGAAAAAATGCCGCGAAATATCCAATGACGACTAACAGGCTTGGACCTAATTTGGTGAAACCCTCGGCTGCTTTGAGTGAACTGGTTGCAATCACTTCGGCCACAATAGCCAAGAACAAATATACATACGTCATTGAGACAATCCTTTCTGGGCTTCCTCTCTTTGGAGGAGGCAGTCTTTTACGTAAGCACCTGCTTTAAATGCGCATGGGTCAACGGCTTGGCGGCCCGGAGGTTTATTCCGCCTTGAGCATCCGGATTTCCCGCTGTGGGAAGGGAATCTGAATGCCTGCAGTTCGGAACTCTTCCACAATGGTCTGATACAGTTCAGCTTGGGCCGGCACATAATCCGGGATGGTTACCCACGGTTTGACGGATATGTTAATTGACGAATCTCCCAAAAGAGCAATGCCAATGACCGGTGCCGGATCTTGTAATATGCGTGGGTTAGCCGCGACGATCTTTCGCACAGTAGCCTGGGCTTGGGTCAGATCGGTCGCATAGGCCACGCCAACCGTCAGGTCGAGTTGGCGGATCTTCCCATAGTTATGCAAGATTTCGCCAATGATCTTCCGGTTGGGAATCACGACGATGGAACGATCCAGATGAAGTAACTTGGTGGTAAAAATGTCAATCGCTTGCACTTCGCCATGCTCTCCAAGGATATCGATAAATTCCCCAACACGAAACGGTTTGGTGAAGATGATACTTAGTCCCGCAAAGAGGTTGAGGAACACGCCTTGTAACGCCAACCCGATACCGACGCCGGCGACGCCGAGGCCGGCGATCAGAGGGAAAATCTGAATCCCGAATTGTTGAAGCACGACCAGCAGGGTGAATAGAAAAATGATGCCTTTGACTATTCGAATTAGGAGCACTCTGATAGGGACATCCATTTCAATTTTTGCTAAGGAGCGATGGGTGTACTGACCGGCCGATTTGGCCAGGAAGGCCCCGATTGCCAGAATCAGGAATGCGCTCGCGGCTTGTAATCCGTACTGAATGACTAAATCCATGCTGATATCCGTTCCAAACATGTCTGGTCCTCCAGGTGAAGGTGATGGCCCGGTGTCTACGCGGGATAGCCTACCGGAAAAGTGACGGGATGACTACATGGGGAGTCATCAGGATGGTATTTTTGAGAGACATATGAATGGCCCAAGAATGTCCAGAATAATGGGTTGCGCAAAAAAGGGAGATTGCGCTAAGAAAGGCAATGGTGAGAGATGTGGTACTCGGATGGTAAAAGAGGAGGAATGCAATGAACACCCATATTCGGGGCATGGTGTTAATGGTTCTAGGGTTTGTGGCCTTGCATGGTCCTGCCTTGGCAGAGCCTGTTCTGCTTCAAGAGGGCTTAGGGAGACATCATTTTCCGATCTCCTCTAATGGAGCGATGGCCCAGCGATATTTCGATCAAGGACTCATCCTGTCATTTGGCTTTAATCATGCCGAAGCAGCCAGGTCTTTCAAGGAATCACAAAGGCGTGATCCGAACTGCGCGATGTGTTATTGGGGTGAGGCGTTGGTGCTCGGTCCGAATATCAATGCGCCGATGGATCCTTCGGTGGTTCCTCAGGCCTTTGCAGCCCTGGAGAAGGCGGTCGCGCTGAAAGATCAGGCCACCGAAAAAGAAGGCGCCCTCATTCAGGCGCTGGCGATGCGCTACTCCAAAGAGGTGATGACCGATCGCTCTTCACTCGACGTGGCCTATGCCGAGGCGATGCGGGCTGTCGCCCAGCAGTTTCCCGACGACCCGGCCATTGGTGCTTTATTGGCTGAAGCGCTCATGGACCTGCATCCCTGGGATTTTTGGAGTAGGGGAGGAGAGCCTAAACCCTGGACACCGGAAATTGTCTCGAGGCTGGAGACCGTGTTAGACCAATCGGCCAGTCATCCGTTGGCCAATCATCTCTACATTCATATCATGGAAGCCTCACCGCATCCCGAGAAGGCCCTTCCCAGTGCCGAACGATTACCCGCCCTTGTCCCTGGCTCAGGACATCTCGTGCATATGCCCGCGCATATCTACATTCGTGTCGGGCGGTATCGTGATGCCGTGTTGGCTAATCAACATGCGGTTAAAGTTGATGAGTACTATTTGAATCATGCTCACGAGGAAAGTCTGTATACGGCGGCCTATGTTCCCCACAATTCACATTTCCTATGGGCGGCGGCGATTAAACTCGGGCAACAGCAGCTAGCGATGCAGGCGGCTCTCGATACGGCGGCGACCGTCAAGCCTGAGATGATGCGCGCTCCCGGCATCGCGGGCACTATCCAACATTTTTGGACTATTCCCCTCTATACCAAAATAGCATTCGGGCAATGGTCGAACATTCTCGAAGAACCCAAACCTCCGGTGGATTTACGGTATCCCACGGCTATCTGGCATTA
>JBGSSO010000394.1:0-5642 GCA_041737015.1 Nitrospirales bacterium | reverse complement strand
ACATTAGACAAACATTAATTACTAAAAAACTTTTTCCTTTAAAACGGAGGAACTACAATGACACTCACCACACAACACTCAAGCCAGCATACGGGAAGGAGAGACAATGAGATCGCTGGAAAACCGTTCACTCACTGTGCGCGCTGCGGGGGGTTCTTGGTGAGGAGTTTTTGTATCTCACCCGATCAGGGAACCTCTGAATTTCAGATTCCCGTGTGGAAATGTTTGCAATGCGGCGATCTGTTCGATGCCACGATCTTGAAGAACCGGCATCTTGTTCACCATCAATCCAACAACTAACCGGAGGGTTAACGTCATGAATCTACCACGGAGTTCCTCAATCACTCATTCATCGTATCAGGGAGATTCTTCAATGAAGACATTTCATCGGACCATCGGTGGCACCATGCTCACCTCACTGCTTCTCATCACCACTCCTGCCCTCAGCGCAAGCCCGGAAAACATGGTGCTCGTGCCCAGAGGGGAATTCGTTATGGGGAGCAACGACCATCAAGATGAGAAACCTCATAATGTGGTCCTCGATGCCTATTACATCGATACATATGAGGTGTCCAACAAAGATTACAAGGATTTCATGAAGACCACGGGGCATCCGGCTCCTGCCTACTGGGATGATCCTCGATTAAATAAGCCGGAGCAGCCGGTCGTGGGCGTCAACTGGTATGACGGCAGCACCTTTTGCGAATGGAAGGGGAAACGATTGCCGACAGAAGCGGAATGGGAGCGAGCGGCAAAAGGTCCTGATGGGCATGCCCACTACCCATGGGGTCACCAACTTGATCCTTCCAAGGCCAATTATGGCCAGACGGTCGGGCAGACTACTGCTGTGGATTCCTACCCAGAAGGGAAGAGCGGCTATGGAGCCTATAACATGGCCGGTAACGTCTTTGAATGGGTCTCAGATTGGTATGACCCCGGCTATTTCAATGTCAGTCCCGCCATGAATCCCCAGGGTCCGGCCACAGGGCTCAACTTTGCGAATCAGGGTCCGGTCAAAACGTTAAAAGGTGGCTCCTGGTTGGCTCCGGCAAGCTCGCTTCACACCAGCCATCGTTTCTGGAATCAACCGGAGAACAACTCTTATGGAGTCGGGTTAGGTTTTCGCTGTGCCCAAGCTGCTTCTCCGGCGGGGCTACAAAACGTCCAATATGACTTCATGCTCTCTCTGATCAGTATGGGTCAGGAAAAATGGCAGGAGGCTCTGAAGTCTATTGAACAAGCCCTGAAGGCCGATCCGGACAATGCAGAATATCTGCAGACCAAGACCTTAATCATGGATCAAATGAATAAAGGGAAAAAGTGAGTCTGATAAGTCTTGCTCGACCCATTTTGAACATTCATCCATAAGCCTTTAACCAAACGGGAAGAACGTTATGACAAACAGACAACCTCGAGAAGTCACAAAAGAACGCTTGACCAGATCACAAGGACGCCTGCCTGTGGCAGGCGTCCTCCTGGGTGGGCTCCTGTTAACGCTGAATCCGTCCTCACCATTCGCTCAGGACACTGCCGGAGTGCCAGAAAAGATGGCCTATGTGCCATTCGGTCCAGCCATCATGGGAATCGATAAAGACCCGGCAGAGGCCAACGCCACGCGTGAATCTGCCACCCTGTATCAAAGGCGAATGAGTATGCCCTGGTCCAAACAGGCCTTTCATGATGAGGGACCGGCCCACTGGGTCGTCCTTGATGGGTTTTTTATTGATAAATTTGAGGTATCCAACAGCGACTTTGAAAAGTTCATGAAGGAAAAGGGGCATCCTGGACCGGCCTATTGGGACGACCCTCGATTGAATAAACCCGACCAGCCGGTGGTTGGTGTGAATTGGTTTGACGCCAAGGCTTATTGCGAATACAAAGGCAAGAGACTCCCGACCGAAGCCGAATGGGAACGGGCCGCTCGAGGCCCTGAGGGATTACAATATCCATGGGGCAATGAGTTTGATCCGGCAAAAGCCAACTATGGCAAAAATCATGAAGCCACCCTCCCCGTGGACTCCATGCCTGAAGCAGCAAGTCCTTATGGGCTCCACCACATGGCAGGCAACGTCTTTGAATGGGTGGAAGACTGGTATGACCCGGACTTTTACAAAAAGACGCCGCATCCTGTGAACACCCAGGGTCCGCTTAAACCTATTTGGATCGGAGGAACCGGCACATATGTGGATCGCCTAACCGTGGGAGCCAAGCGGGTCATTCGGGGTGGATCATGGATTGCCGCAGAATCCAGTATTACCACAACGCATCGGTTCTGGAATCATCCTTCCAACAACAGCTATGGGGTAGGTCTTGGATTCCGCTGCGCTCAGACCGCTTCCAGTGCAGTGAATGACAAGGTACGAACAGCCACGATTGACGCTATGAAGAGTATGGGACAAGAAAAATGGCAGGAGGCCAAGAAGGATCTCGACACTGCCCTTGAACTTGACCCTCATAATACAGAGCTTCAACAGATGCAGAAGATAGTCCAAGGGAAAATTCAGTAGGAACATGTCCATGAGGGTCAATCAACCAAAGAAGAGAATAGGAATGAACATGCGAGTGGCCTCCTCCTATCTAGTGAGTATCCTCTTCCTCACCTTCCTTCCATGGATGCTTGGTGGGACTCCGGTCTTCGGAGTTCCACCAGTGATGACAGAGGAGAAGGACGGGGCTCGGGCCCTCATTTATCAATCCGCCCAGGCCACAGACCAAGCCTGGGAGGAGTTTCATGCTGCTGCCATCGGAGGAACCCTGGCTTCACCAGCAGTGCAATCCAGCATTGAACGACAGTTACACGAAGCCCGCGCGTTGTTGATGGAGGCCAGAAAAGCTGAGCGGGACAACCGGTTTGATTCAGTAAAAACTCTCACGCAAAAGATACAGCAGATCACTCAGAACATTGTGCAAGCCAGTCGGGAGAAGAAACAATGAAGATGTGGTATGTCATCATAATCGCACTCACGCTGACAGGCCCCCCACGGGATGCCACCGCAATGGAAGGGCCCATCATTGAAAAGGACCCGGTAGAAATGATCACCATTCCGGCCGGCCCATTCATTCGAGGGAGCGCTTCCGGAGAGGGTCGCCTCGACGAGCAACCTCGCCGCAAAATTTATCTCAATGCCTTTGCCATCGACAAGTATGAAGTGAGCAATGGACATTATATGAAATTCCTGGAGGAAACATTACATAAGCCCCCCCTGAATGTGTTCGCCGAGCGCCCGTTCAATCAAGAAGAGGGGATTGCCGACCTGCCGGTTGTTCAGGTCACCTGGCATGATGCCGTCGATTATTGCTTCTGGGCCGGCAAACGTCTTCCCACCGAGGCTGAATGGGAGAAGGCTGCTCGAGGAAACGATGGCCGTCTCTACCCCTGGGGGGACGAGACTCCCACTCCCCAGAAAGCGAACTATGAAAGAGACTGGGAAGAGAAAAAGACCTTTGTGGAGGTCAGGGCTCTTCCGGAGGGCCAATCACCATACGGACTACGAAACCTGGCCGGCAATGTCCGTGAGTGGGTCCAGGACTGGTACGACGACGAATACTATTCCAGTGCTCCAGACAAAAATCCCATGGGTCCCGAAGCCGGGATTCTCAAAGTGCTCCGTGGAGGTTCATGGAAAAGTTTTGATACCGATTTGAGAGCGACCTCCAGAGGCAAGGGTGGATTTGCATTGAAAACTCATGGCATTGGGTTTCGATGTACGCGGGACATCGGCCCAGGTCAAACCACGTCACCAAGCAATGCCCAGTAGGGGGCCATGAAGGTGTCATGATGAACATCCTACAAGCCCTCTGTGTTACTTCAGCGGCGATCCTGTTTGGCTTTACCATGCCAGATATCGCCGAGAGTGAAGAAGGCAGCCGTTCGACAAAGGGAATCAGACCGGAAATCGTGGCCGATTTCATTTATGCGGTGATTGAATCAGATCGCACCTTGTATACCACGCATATCGTCGACCGCATGCAGGAGACCGGGACCGTTGTCGCCTCGGAAGCCTGGGAATCCAGGAACGCTCTACCCCTTCCGGCTCAGATGTTGCTGCTATCAGGATCAGCCGTGAAGGCGAAAGGCATCGGCCTCGAGTATCGTCTGGCAAGCCTTCTCCCTATTTACCAAAAAAATGGGCCTGCCACCGACTTCGAAGCAGCTGGTCTGGCGGCCGTAGAACGTGAACCTTCTCAACCATACACAGGGTACATCACCAAAGGGGAACAGACTTATTTCCAGGCAATTTATGCAGACCGGGCAATTTCCAAGGCCTGCGTCAATTGTCATAATACGCATCTGCTCAGTCCAAAGCGGGATCGCAAGCTCGGTGATGTCATGGGCGGAATCATCATCTCCTTCCCAGTAAATTAAGTAAGGAAGTGTAGAACAAAAATCGCTAGCTGCGATAGCAACAGGTAGACAACCATGTTGAATGTGAGAACAGAGACCTTCCCGACCAGAAGAGGAACAATGCTCGCAATTTTCGTCTACACTTTCTGGTGGATCTTCCTCCCCGTCGATTTTGGATTCGCCTATGAGGAAGTCTCAAATTTTACGGGTGGGCATCTTAAAGGGACTGTTTCCATCAAGGGAACGCTCGTTTCCCCAAGACGCTTCAATCTCGTTCTCTATGCCGATCCCTATTATTGTGGACGCATTTCGGATGGGAAAGGGTGGCGTGTTTCGCCTATCACTCGATTGGGACCAGACCGGTCTCTCCCGGGCGCCGTTGTCTATCTGGAGAACGTACCACGGGGAAAACCCGCTCCCTCGACACCGGGCATTGTTCAAACCAAAGACTGCATGTTTCTTCCTTATGTCAGCACCGCAAAAGCCGGCCAGGAATTCCATTTTCAAAATTGGGATCCCGTTGAACACAAGCTCGAAATTTTTCTGACCTCTGACACGGGTGGACTTCATCTGTTCGGGAAGAATCTTCCACCGCATCCCGATAATCGTAAGAGTGATTTTCTTTCAGAAGGCACCACCGGCACACATCGAGCTGGTCCGGAAGTCACGTATGCGGTGGATGAGACGGGGGTTGTCCTCTTTCGCTGCAGTTATCATGAATATATGGAGGGTTGGAGTGTCGGTCTTCCACATCCCTACGTCACTATGGCGGGAAAACGAGGGGAATTCTCCATCACCGACATTCCGCCTGGGACTTACAATCTCGTCATCTGGCACCCGATGGGGCAAACCACAACGACCATTCGCATCCTCCCCGAACGCACACTCAACGTGGACGTGGATGTTCTCTCAACCTCGACAACTGTCTACCCTGAAGACACCCATAAGCCCGACCCTTTTGGCATTGATCTGGTAGGGGATGCTCATATTGTTCCTTCAGTGGAATTACAAGAATGGGATGCCCCCTCGGAAGTCGTGAGATAGGAGACTGGACATGAAGATTGTCATTGCCGGTGGAACAGGTTTTATCGGACGAGAGGTTTGCCGGGTGTTGATTGATGAGGGGCATTCCGTAATTATTCTCACCCGCCATGCAGGGAATTACACAGGGTCTGCCGCTCCACATGGTCGCTTCATCCAGTGGGACGGAGTGACTCTGGGACCATGGGCGCAGGAATGCGAGAACGCAGATGTCATCATCAATCTATCCGGTGCACCGATTGCAGATGCCCGCTGG
>JBGSSO010000344.1:0-8691 GCA_041737015.1 Nitrospirales bacterium | reverse complement strand
ACAGACAGGTTGGTTTTCCGGAAATTCCTAACAACACCCCGTTGATGTTCCGCAAATGACGGGTTCGGAGTCCACGCCTTCTCGGGATCGATTAATGGTCGCAAAATAGGGTTGATAAGAAGTGGTCTGTAGGACCTTGTGTGTTTTAGAACAAATTTCTACCGGCTCACCGCATTGATACGTATGGTGGTCATCGTCACAAACCTCTAAAAACGGTCCGGTCAACACTGCAAACTGCCCTTCCCAAATACAAGGCGTTTCTTCGGGATAGACGGCCAGCATTCGGGAATCTTCAACCGCGAGAGCCACCGGTTGCTCGGTGATAATGAACCGGTCATGAAAAGGAGCTAACGCCAATAATGCGGCCGTCCGTACATCGATTTGCTGAGGATGACCACGGGTAAAAGTCGTACCCAGCTCATCGACCACTTGAGAAAATGGCCCGGTGAGGGTCGCAAAGGTCGAAGAAGGCGTCGTCGATGTTGAGGCCAGCTTATACCCGGTGAGCGTCACAGACAGGAACTGGATGCCATCAATCACCCTCCATGGAATACTATTAACCTGATGAAGCCCTTTGAACCCGGCGTCCCGAAGCCCGCCCCAATAGTCTTTGATCGTGAGGGCGCCTGACAAACAATCGCCCCATTTGGCCCTGTCATGTATTAAGTAATTAGGAATAGGTTGGTCGGCGACAATATCGGAAATGGTGAACCGTCCACCAGGTCGGAGCACGCGAAACATTTCCTGAAAGACTTTCCCTTTGTCCGGAGCGAGATTGATGACACAATTCGAAATAATGAGATCCACCTGATCGTCTTCCACCGGCATGGCGTCGGCAAAGCCCTTTCGAAAATTCACATTCGGCTCGGAATACCCCAGGTTTTTGGTAACCGTTGGGGCGTGCGTACGCGCCAGTTCCAACATTTCATCGGTCATATCAATTCCAATGACACGGCCTTGTGGCCCGACTTTCCGGGACGCTTCAAAACAGTCGATCCCGCCTCCCGAACCAATGTCCAAGACAACTTCCCCCGGTTGAACCGTTGAAAGGCCAACCGGAGTTCCGCAGCCGTAGGACACCTTTAAGACCGGTTCTGGAATAAATTGCCCCAAATCCTCATGGTTATACCCGGTCGGGCAACACAACTGTTCACCATTGGTCACCGCTTTAGCGTATCGTTGGCTGACCGTCTGGGTGATAGCTTGATTTTCCTCTTTTGTTTCATTGGCCATAGTACCCTCATGGAAATTTGAAAAACCCTGTTTGTTCCTTGCATCCTGTCATCATGAGACAAGAAGTCACACCCAGATGACATCCTTGGCATTCTGTCTGGAAATGTCGAGAAATGTTACACATTTTAGCCACAAAAGAGAACACAGAGACACAGTCAAGAAACCGAATTGCTAAAAAAACCCACTCTCCCTTGAGAAGAGCAAATCAGATAAGAGAGAATAGCTGAAGGCGAGACCCTCCACTTCATATCTGATTTGGTTCAGGAAGGAGTAACACACCTCCTGGATTTACACATAAATCAAGCGAAGTTTCTAGGGTATCGACTTTGCCTTCCTGAAAGATCATTACGAAATATGTTCGGGAAACGTGTGAAATAGCGAGAACGGAAATTCACTCCATGGCCCTTGTTCCTTGCCCTGAATGTCATAAAGAGGTCTCGACCGAAGCTCGGGCCTGTCCTCAATGCGCTTTCCCTTCTCCTGGAAAACACGCATTGGAAGAGGAACGTGCAGCTGGACTTCCTACCTGTCCACAATGTCACGGTCTGGTCTCGCTGGATGCCCACACATGCCCATATTGCCGCGTGTCGTTAGCAGGAGGACAGGCGCAGCAGGAAGACAATGGCGAATCCATCCAGGAAACGCTGGTATGTCCGCACTGTCGGGCATCATATATCCATACCAGAAAAGTTCCCCAACCTGTGCAACCTGTGCAACCTGTGAAGGCAACCGCAAAGTCACCAGGGATGATACCCTCAGTCACACCAGGAAAAAAGTTACCCACAAAAGGCCCACGAGACAGTCATATGGAACCTCTCAGAAAAACCACAGCACTCCTAGGACCCCGACGACCTTCTGCGTTGTGGCAGGACCCATCAGGGTTCCAAAAAGTCGCTCCCCCGCGTTATCCTCGTAGCAAAAAAAATTCCATCCTCATTGGTCTGATCCTCTTGGTGATTGTAACCATATCCGTGGTCTTCGGTGCCATTTGGCAACTCAATGGGCTCAATCCGCTAGAAACCATCCTCTCTTGGCGGATGTAACGCCACCAAATTTTCCTTTTCCTCATACACCCTCAATCTGCTCGTCCTCGGCCCACATCTCTCCCTTCAAGGAGGTCCAGGGGAAACACGGAAAAAGAGATTGTGCCTGTCAATCGGAGAAGGAGGGCGGAAGGCGTAAGTACCCGGTCCGGCAATTATCCGCCAGGAAGTAGAGAAACGGCCGTGGCGGGTCCTGCGATATTGGAAAACATAAGGGAGGCACTGACGGCCCAGTCGATAAACGGTCCTGGGTACACACCCAACAATACGGTTCCGGCAATCCCGACGTACACCGCAACTTTGATCGGCATGGATGCAAGAATTGGCGAAGAATCGGTGGGTTCGTTGATGTACATCTTTTTGACGACAATCAAATAGTAGTACATGGAGATGACGATATTGATGAGTCCGACAATCAGGAGGGTGTACAGCTCCTCTTTCATTGCGGCAATAAATAAATAGATTTTCCCGATAAATCCCGCAAGCGGAGGAACTCCAGCCAGCGACAACAGAAAGAGCAACATGGCCGCCGCTAAAAATGGGGAACGTCGATTCAGACCATTATAATCTTCAATTTCGTCGCTTTTCATGACCCGACTCACGGCAATGATGACGGCGAAAGCTCCCAAATTCGCAAAAAGATACGTCAGGAGAAAAAACATGATCGCATCGCTGCCTTGTTTCGTCCCTGCGGCTAATCCGATCATGATATTTCCAATTTGTGCAATGCCGGAATAGGCCAACAGCCGTTTAATATTCTTTTGGGCAATGGCCACGATATTGCCGTAGGTCATGGAGAAGATGGATGCGACAACAAATAACAACACCCACATGGGCTTGAATGAAGCAAGAGACACGTAAAACATCCGGATAAGGATAGCCAATGCTGCGGCCTTCGGTGCAATGGAGAGGAAGGCCGTCACAGGGGTCGGCGCGCCTTGGTAGGTGTCAGGAATCCAGGCGTGAAAAGGGACTGCGCCGATCTTGAACCCCAGGGCGGCAAAAATCAAAATGTAGCCAATCGCCAACCCATAACTTCCAGGGGTGCCGGTCATTTCAGAGAAAATTAAGGTCCCGGTTTCGCCATAAACCAAACTGATGCCATAGGCTAATAATCCGGCCGCAAATACCCCCAAGATAAAAAACTTGAGGCCGGCTTCCGATGAGCGCTGGTCATCTCTAAGATAGGCTACCAGCACATAAAATCCAAAGGTTGAAAACTCCAGGGTGACAAAGACGGAGAGAAGGTCATTCGACGAAGCCATGAACATCATGCCGAGGGCCGACATCACGACCATGACATAATACTCGCCACGAAAAAACCTGAAGTCCTGCACATAATCAATCGACATAAACAGGATAAGGGCGGTGGCCCCCACAATAATGAGCTTAAAGAAGATGGCCATCCGATCCAGCACGAACATGTTTTTAAACAAAGCCCCTGTGGTACCGGCTTGGTCAAACCCCAATAGGATCAAACCGGTGACCGCCAACCCCGCAATACTCAGGTAGGCCAATTGTTGGTGCGTCATTCGCTTCAACGAAAAGTCCAGTGACAGGAGGAGGCACAACCAGAGTGTGAGAAAAATCTCAGGCAGAAGCAGGAGCAAATCAGCGACGCAAAGGTCAAGTTGAAAGGTCATTGCAAATATTCAGACAGTCATCAGAAGATTCAATTTAGAATCGTTTAGGGTAATAGACCTTGGGTGTTCTGGGTAATGAGTGGGGCCACATGGTTAATCCGGTCTACCATGGGTTCAACCGTTGACCGTACCACTTCATAAAAATGCCCTGGGAAAATCCCAAGTGTAATGCTACAGACAATTAAAAGAAGCAATGGCATCCGATCCACCCAATGTCTGGCGTCGGCGGCATGGGCATGTTCCGGATCTAATTTTCCGTAAAACAGCCCTCGCATCATTTTGAACATATATGCAAGAGTCAGGACGATGCCGAGCACCGCCACGACGACTTGGAAGGGATATTTATCCCAACTCCCCACAATAATCATAATTTCCGCAATAAAATTGATCGTGCCAGGCATGCCGATGGAGGCCATACAGCCGACGATAAAGGCCCCGGCGATAAACGGCATCTTTTCAACAAGACCGCCCAAAGACGGAATGTCTCGTGAATGGGTTTGGTCGTACACCCAGCCGGCCATGGCAAACAACATGCTGGTCGCCAGGGCATGGGCAAACATATAAATAACGGCTCCGGAAAGACTGATGTAGCTCAATGCGGCCATGCCCAGGAAGATATAACCCATGTGGCTCGAACTGGAGTAGCCGATCACATATTTGGTGTCATTGGCGAAGTAGGACACCAGTCCCCCATAGATTATAGAAAAAACACAGAGGACGGCCGCCACCCACATCCACTCCCGCGTCGAGTCAGGCAGAATTTCAAAGGCCACGCGAATAATGGAAAAATGCCCGAGCTTCATTAAGACGCCGGCATGAAGCATACTGGTGGCTGCTGGGGCAGCGGCATGACCGACGGGTGACCAGGAATGCAAAGGCCATATCGGAGCGATCGAGGCGAAGCCAAAAAAGATCAGAAACCAAATCAGCGTAGCCACATTGTCAGAAAAATGAGCCTGTTCACGCAGCACCACAATGTCAAAGGTGTGGAGACCGGACAGATGGTAAATGAGCAGGATCCCCATTAAGGCCACCACCGCCCCCGCAGACAGGAACAGGGTCAGCTTCATGGCTGCGTATTCTTTGCTGTTGGATCCGAAGTTAAATATAAATCCAATGGAATCCCGAAGCTTTCGCTCTTCGGGATCGGTCATGGCGAGATACCCTTTGGTATGGCTTCCCCACACGCCCAGTAATAAGTACATGGGCAACACCGACATTTCATAAAAGAAATAGAGGAAAAAGAGATCCAGCGACATGAAGACCCCAATGGTCGCGGCAGCCAGGATCAAGAGGAACATATAGAACTCTTTGGTCCGGTCCTTGATGTGCCACGAAACAAAGATGCCCGCAAATAACAAGATTGCGGAGGCAAAGACCAAGGGGCCGCCGATCCCATCCACTCCCAGGTAAAAGGCGATGCCTAATTCCTCAGACCAGACATACCGTTGGACAAATTGAAATCCACCCTTCGTCGTATCGTAGGCTAAGAAAATATAGAAGGAGGCCAAGAGGGAAATACCCGCAGCAATAGCCGCCGTCATTCGCACCAGGAGCGCTTCCTCCCTGGGGACGAACATCAACGCAATCGCCCCGAAGAACGGCGCAAAGAGAATAATGAGTAAGGAATATTCACCCATAGTCGTTAATTCCTGGTGACCTCAGCAGAAAGCAGGGGGTCATGTTGTTGAGCCGTCGCCATTCCCGGATGTAACCGATCGACCACTTCCTGCACCGATCCATTGACCATCCGCAAGAACGGAGAAGGATAGATCCCGATCCAAAAAATCATAATCGATAACGCCACCCCAATGGCCCATTCCCGACTATTTAAATCTTTAATGGCTGCAGGAATGCTTTCTTTCAGTGGTCCAAAGATGGCCCGCTCATAAAACCACAAAAAGTAGGCCGCCGCGAAAATGACACCTGTCACCGCAATGGCTCCATAGAACCACCAGGCTTGAAACACGCCCAATAAAATCAGGAATTCCCCTATAAACCCGTTGGTTCCCGGCAACCCAATTGAAGCCATGCCGATAATCAACATAAAGGTCGCCAGCAACGGCATTTTTTTCGCCAACCCACTGCACCGCTGTACATCGATATGGCCCAGGCGTTCGTAAACAAAACCGGCGAGAAAAAATAACCCCGCCGTGCTAAATCCCAAATTAATCATGGTAATCAGGCTGCCTTGTATCCCTTGAAAATTCAGGGCAAACATCCCGATGACAACAAACCCTAAATGACTAATGCTGCTAAACACGAGCAACCGCCGAAAGTCCGGCTGAACGATCGCGACAATCGCTCCATAGACGATGGCAGCCAGGCCGAGGGTCATGAGAATAGCCACCACTGTGGCATGTTGAGAGGCATCAGGGAGCAAAGGGAAGGAAAACCGGAGAAAACCGTACGTGCCCAATTTAATCCCGGCCAGCATGACAGACATGGGTATCGGCCCTTGCACCAGGGCATCGGGTAACCAGGAATGAAAGGGGAAAATCGGTGCTTTAAAGGCCAGACCCAAAAATACCAACCAAAAGATCAGCAGTTGCTGACTAAGAGGAATCTGAACAGCAAGCAAGTCGAGTAAATCAAAGCTATAGACCTGCTTCGCTTCAAAATAGTTCAAACTCAGAAGACAAAAGCCAACAAGCATGAATACGCTTCCCAGAAGGGTATAGAGCACGTACTTCAGGGCTGCATATTGGCGTTGTTCTCCAGGGCCCCAGAGTTTAATCAAAAAATAACTGGGGATGAGCATGAGTTCCCAAAACACAAAAAAGAGGATCATATCGATTGAGACGAAGATCCCCATCACCGTGGCTTCCATTCCTAACAGGCACATGTAAAATGCTTTGGGACGCATAGTCACAGTATCCCAAGCATAGAGAACCAGAAGCAGGATGAGGAAAGCGGTCAGGCCCACGAACAGGACGCTGATCCCGTCCACCGCCAGGTGATAACTAATGCCTAAGAAGGGAATCCATTCATGACGTTCGGCAAACTGCATGGCCGCCGTCTCTGGAATAAATCGCCATAACATCAGCGACGCCACGACCATTTCCAGGCTTGCGATCCCTAGCACACTCTTCCGGATCAGGTCTTGATCCTTCAAAACCCAAATGACCAACGCCCCGAGAAAGGGAAAAAATGTTAGAAAGGTCAGAATGGGGAAACCGAATTGTAGTTCTTCTTGCATGATAATCAGTTACCGAATGGACATGTCGGCTGCGGAAGATCCGACAAACCACACCAGGACCAGATGAATGAGCAGAGCCAGTCCAATGACAATAATGGCGGCATAATGATGGACCATGCCGCTTTGCAGTTTTCGCCACGACCACGAAAGAAGGTGATTGGAATATCCCACCACATTCAGTCCGGCGTAGATCACATGCTTTTCAGTCCAGGTAATGGCTGCTGCGCTGATATCGGTTCCTTTGCCAATGCCTACAACAAACCGGTCCAGAACCTGGCGATCAAACCAATCCCATAGCAACCCCAACTTTTTACAGGGTTCCACAATTAAGGCGTCATACATCTCATCAACATAATATTTATTCAGGATGGTGGTGTAGACTCGTGGCGATCTTGCGGCCCATTCGTTGGCCATCTGAGGACGAATGGCATACATGTAATGCGCTAAACCCCATCCTCCCAATGCGATAGCAATAGCCACACCCATCAGGCCCAACAACATTCCCCAGCCCACTTCATGCGCCTCCGCTCCAAGTGGAGTCGCCACATCATGTAAAAATCCATGGAACCAGCCATGTTCCGGTGGCACGCCAAGGAACCCTCCGAAAAGGGCCAACCCCGCCAAAATCATGAGCGGAATGGTCATCACGGAAGGTGATTCATGAATATGGTGGGCCACATGTGGATCGACTCGAGATGACCCATAGAATGTAAGATACGTGAGCCTGAACATATAAAAACTGGTCAAGAACGCTCCAACAGCGGCCAGAAGATACAAGTGATAATAGCCATGGACGAAGGCATGAGCCATAATTTCATCTTTACTCCAAAAGCCTGCCAAGGGAGGAATACCCGCAATGGCAAGAGTCCCGATCAGAAACACCCGATAAGTCGTCGGGATCTTGTCATGTAGTCCGCCCATCTTCCGGATGTCTTGCTCCCCACCCAATGCATGGATCACCGACCCGGCCGACAAGAAAAGAAGAGCTTTGAAAAATGCATGCGTCATCAGGTGAAAGATTGCGGCGCTATAGGCCCCAACCCCACAGGCCAGGAACATATAGCCCAACTGGCTGACAGTCGAATAGGCCAACACCCGTTTAATATCGGTTTGAACCAGTCCAATAGTGGCGGCAAACAGTGCCGTGACGCCTCCAACAATACCCACGGTGGCCAAAGCCACCGGCGCCATGTCAAAAATCACATGGTTTCTCACCACCATATAGACTCCAGCGGTGACCATGGTGGCTGCATGGATAAGCGCACTCACCGGAGTTGGGCCTTCCATCGCATCGGGCAACCAGGTGTACAAGGGTAATTGTGCCGACTTGCCAATCGCGCCGACCAACAAACAGAGGGAAATGGCGGTGGCCATTTCAGTTGAAAGGCTCGAGGCTTGGGCCATCACCGCCGTGTTATCGAGTGTGCCAAAATGGGAAAAGATCAGGAATATCGCCAGCAAAAACCCGGCGTCCCCAATCCGGTTCACGACAAATGCTTTGGTAGCGGCCTTCCCCGCCGAGACCTTTTCATAGTAGTACCCGATCAACAGGTAGGAACAGAGGCCCACCCCC
>JBGSSO010000343.1:0-2328 GCA_041737015.1 Nitrospirales bacterium | reverse complement strand
AAATGCCCTTCGGTCAAACCATAGACCCCCTTCTCCTTACTACTACCGCCTATCGTCACATCCGACCGTCTTTCCGCTGATTCGTTCCGCCTCCCCATTTACCCTGAACCTGCCCATACACTCTCTGATTAGAGACGGCTTTTCACACTTCTCATGATCTCCATATCCAACGAAGGCTTGGGAACCCCTGACAAAAACTGTCTGGAACGTCAGATAGGTTCAACGAGCTGAGCAATCGGGAAGTCCTCGGAATCCTGGACGGCGAGTATATAAACTGGGAATTCCCCGATCCCGGTCAATGACTTTCGCTTTCTTTCGTGGACTTCAATGCATTTGTATGATTTCTCAATTCTTTCCTGTGAACTGCCGACAATAAGGACAGGAGACCCCTAACAGTTTGGAAATCTCAGATGAGCATAATCGGTATCCCCACGAACATGCCTCCCATCTCTCCACACATCATCGCTGCGAATCTTCGCCTTTAGTCATGAACACCAGCATGGCCAACTATGGGAATATCTTCGTCGGCCGCCAGCCGATTTTAGGCCCGAATCTGAAGACCATTGGCTATGAGGTGCTGTATCGAGACTGTGATTCCGACTCAGCGAACATCCATGATGAAGCAGTTGCCACGGCCCAGGTCCTCTTAAATACCTACCTCGATATTGGTCTGGAACATGTGGTGGGAAGCCACCTGGCATTTTTGAATATTCCCAAACAATTTTTATTAGATAGACATTGCGAGGCTCTCCCGAAAAACCGCGTGGTCTTGGAAATATTGGAGACGGTGGAGCCCACCCAACAAGTGATTGAAGCTATCACCTCTCTCTCTCAGCAGGGCTACACCATTGCCTTGGATGATTTTGTATTCCATGATCGCTTTCGACCGTTTCTGGAATTGGCCGATATCGTGAAAATCGATGTCTTAGGAAAAAGCTCCGAACAATTACAACAAGAGACCCAATACCTCCGGGATTACCGCGCGCGTCTTCTCGCCGAAAAAGTGGAAACACGAGAGGCCTTTGAGACCTGCAAACAACTTGGGATTTTCTATTTTCAAGGGTTCTTTTTTTATCGCCCTGATATCATTCGCGGGCGTGAAATCCCCGGAAATCGTGTCGCCCTCCTGGAATTATTAGGAAAAATTCAGGACCCGAATATCTCCTTCGAATGTCTGGTCGAATTTATCCGAAACGATCTGTCTTTGAGCTACAAGATTCTTCGATATGTGAATTCGGCCTCTGTCGGACTTCCCAGGCGAGTGGAGTCCATTGAGCAAGCCGCCTGTATGGTGGGTATCGACCGGATACGCACCTGGGCCTCCCTCATTGTGATGGCCACCGGGAAAGACCAGCCGATGGAAATGCTGGTGATCGCCTTAGTGCGAGCAAAAATGTGCGAGAGCTTAGGACAGCAGCTTGGCACCGATTCTCCCGAAAAGTATTTCACGATGGGCCTTCTGTCGGTCTTAGAAACCTTATACGGATCTTCCATGGAAAAACTTGTGGGTAACCTTCCGCTCCCGGACGATATCCTTGAAGCCTTAATACTGGAGAAGGGAACAATGGGAGCGGCGTTGAATAGCGTGAAAGCCTACGAGAAGGGGGAGTGGTTGCAACTCAAAACACTCCAACTCCCCCCTGACACGATTCGGAATTTCTATGTGAAAGCCATAGATTGGGCCAACCACTTTTCTCCCATGATTGATGAGCCCGTATGACATGCTGACAAGACTGCCCATCTGCTAACCTTCGCTGAATTCAGTCCTTCTAGTTTACAAGATTCCCCTCGCTCCACCAGGCTCTGGCTGATCTTTTCGAGAAAGTAGGCATCCCTATCCTCACGTGTTAGAATAGGCCATACCTGTTGGGTGCATCTCCGACTCAATGCCATCTCAGGACACATTCACAGGTCACCATAGACTCGAAGACGCTCATGACGTTCATCCCTACTTCAGAAATCACTCCCGTTTCTTCTTCCGCAAAGACCTCCCGCAGGAAAAACCTCCCTTCCTGGTTCAAAGTCCGTTTCCGGCCGGGACCCCATTACCAGGAAATCCGTCAACTGATGGATACGCATCGCCTGCATACGATTTGTGAGGAGGCACGATGTCCGAATATATGGGAATGCTGGAATAATCGGACGGCCACATTCCTTATCCTTGGAGATATTTGCACCAGACGTTGTCATTACTGCTCGGTGACCACCGGACGCCCGTCCGAAGTGGACCGAGAAGAGCCTCAGCGTGTCGCGAATGCTGTCAAGCTCCTAAAACTCCGGCATGCGGTGGTGACCTCGGTCAATCGAGACGATCTCCCCGATGGAGAT
>JBGSSO010000314.1:0-23502 GCA_041737015.1 Nitrospirales bacterium | reverse complement strand
TCAACACGAGGGAGAAAACTCCCCCTATAATGACTCACAAAATACTCTCATTTTGTCTCATTAAGAAAAAACTAGACACATGGCGAGCGTGAGGGCAACCAAACCATTCAAAAAGATTACTGGTGACATAGGGACCTACCTTTGTGAAAAATGAATGATAATAAAATAGGAGATAAAGCTTATTTAATTATTGTGGTTGATTTCTTAGATCGACCGCAAGACAAACTTTCTTTTGTAGCTTTTCTCTACATAAAGAAACGATAAAGAAAATTTTTCATGGGGCAAATTGAAACAATGTGGAAAAGAATGAGAGGGAACCGGTGGGCTGAAAAGTCCGAAGTTCGCCGCCTACTGAATCTGACAGGCCAGATCCAAAAACGTTTGCAGATTAGCGGCGCTGCTAAATCGATGATCCCCGGTCTTCAAAAGCAGCTCAATAGGATACTGAGGATCTTGTGTGAGCAGATGTTCCGTAAATTCCCAACTCCCTTTGGGAAGAATCACCACGTCCTGAAGCCCGTGCACAATGCGCGTGGACACCCTCCTGGGTGAGTCCAATCGTTTGACCCATAACGCTTCGCTTTCTTCCACCCATTTCCACGAGAGCGGAAAATCTTTGTGCAAGGCATCGTCATCCCAGGGCATCCATCCGGTCTCCTGCCACTGTTGGCGTCGTTCAGGTGAAATATCCTGCGCGCGTTTTCCCATCATGTTAAAGGCCGGAGCCAGGAGCACCAACTGTTGCACGTGCGGGAACTCCTGTCCAAGGAGCCATGCCAGCCAGCCACCTAACGATGATCCGATAATGGTCACAGGCGGACCATCGGCCAGCATCTTCGTCACGCTTCGCGCATCTGAAAGCCAGTCAAACAGCGTATAGTCGGCGAACGCGCCCTCAGATTCCCCATTTCCACGAAAATCAAAACAGCAAAACCCCCAGCCTCGCTCCCGACACAAATCGGCCAACGCTTTGCTTTTATTACCCCACCGTTTGGAAAGAAAACCGGTCACAAAAAGCAATTGTCGTTCTTGTCCCGAAATGCGGTCACCGACAATGAGTTGAGAATCCGTTCCGGGTATTTCAAATCGGGTCGATTGATTCATCATATTCCATGTGCTGTCAGGTGAATAAGAAATTGAAGTGGCAGTAAAGATCCTGAACAGGAAGATTCACAGAAGGAGTTGAAACAGTCATCGTGCGGGTGCGCAGCGAGGAGGCTCGCTGCAGATGAAGGGTGGGGTGCCATTCCAATGCGGAACCACCGGAGTGATGCCTAGGGCGCACGCCCCTTCCATGGCCTGCCCGGCATGATCGACCAACACAAAGTCTACGCCACGGGCGAACAGATCCCCCAGGTCTTGCCTAAGCTTGCTCTCGTCTTCATCCCCGAGCCACGAATAGTTCACGCGGATTCCTGCCTCCTTTAGTTGGTCAATTGTCTCCACGCTTGGCCGGCCTCGCAGAAAGGACAGCTGGATAAACTCATCACAGGAATGAATGGTGGTGTCAACATACTGAAAACGGAAGATCTCCCGGCTCATGTTGGCAACCCAACTCTCTTCGTCGCCCTCCCCTGCCACGCGGCGCACGGCCAGGTCGGTATTGTCGCGCGCACCAAAGATAACCTGATTGAAGCGTTGGGCCTTGGCGACCGTTTCGGCAACGAGCCTCCCGACCAGGGGATTGTTCTCTTTGATATCCACATTGATCCAGATATTGTGCGGCATGACGGCAAGAGCCTCTTCGAATGTGGGAATATGCTGTCCTTCCACCTCTCCTTCACATGGATCGAACCGCAGGCTCTGGACTTCGGCGAGAGTCGACGCGGAAATGCGCAACGTTCGCCCCTGCCCGTCTGTCACGCGATCATCATGTGCCACAACAAGTACTCCATCCGCAGTCGATCGCACATCCAGTTCAATCTGGTGAACGCCAAGGCAGATTGCCCGTTGAAACGCACCCACTGTGTTCACCGGACATCCTAGTTGCCCCCCGCGGTGAGCGGAGATTCCCCGCTCAGGAAGGTCGCCCTTCTGTAGATGAGAAACCTCACAGGAAACCGGAGCTACTCCGGACGGCGATGAAGCACATCCCAGCCAGAGCGTCATGCCGGCGAGTGCGGCTCCGTAGAATCGCCACGTGGCTTGCGGTGACTTCGCGCAGAGACAGGAGCATGTCATCACGCACCTCGGGACGGTCGATTATTCTCGAGAAATCTGTTGAAAGAGGTCACGGTTGTTCCAGCATGAGTTCAGGAACCCCGCCGATCGTGGTCACAAGCAACGCGAGCAAGACGGCTTGAATAATCCATCCAATCAGACACACACCAATCGCGCGGTAGGTGCTCTGATAATCCAAGGCTTGTCGCACCGCAATGATCATGGCCACGAGCATCCATACACCGGCAAGAAGATTCACAAACCCGCTCAGGCCAGGGATAATGCCGAAAACCCGGATCAGACCAGGGGCACTCGAAAAGCCGATCGTCCGTAAAAGTTCACCATGATCCGCGTGGGTTTGTGGTTCCGGAAGAAGCTTCGTGCCAATGAGGTAAGTCATGAACGCCCACACATACCATCCAAGCAGGGACCCGACCGTACCAATGACCAAGCCCATCAGACCGGCCTCTTGCATAAACCCGATACCACCGGCCAGGCTTGATAACAGCACCACACCCATCGCTTGGCCCATCGAACGCCTATCAGCTTCCACTTCTTCATAGAGGTGAACATCGAGTTTAGCCGCACGTATCATCCGATCAACAAACAGGGTCATAATAGAAGGTCTCCTTTCCCTGACGAGGGATGAATTTCATGACAATTGAACAGAATTGTGCCCGAGGAGGAAGACCACAAGCAATTATGGGGAAAATTTGCGTTTTCCTCTTTAGGGGCTGTTGAAAAAAGCCGCCAGCGGCGTTCTCGCCATTTTTCCGTGCTCACGTACTGGAAGTACGCTCTGCGCGCAAAAATGACTGCGGCCTTCCCTTCGGCATGACTCAGGGCAGGACTGGACGAACTTTTTTGAACCGCCCCGAGATCTCTAATATGCAACATGCCTGTGGGTCAATATGCCCTTGAAAATTATTATTTACCACTCCTCTTTACTGAGAGGGGTGAGGAAAATTCGATTCCCACTTCAATATCTGATGTTGCACTGTTTGAAGATGGCGGGGAATAGGCTGTTTTATAAAAATTCTGGAGGAGAAATACCCCTAAGAAGAGAGCGAGTGCTCATTCATGAACCTGGAAATGAGCCGGAGATTTCGTTTGCGTTAAGCAACACTCCCTTGTTTTCAAATAGCAACTTGGCCCCTTGGGCATACAAGATACCGTCGACCTGATAAGAGACTTCCTGCCGTTGGGAGAGCTGAAGGAGTTGTCGTATGACATCGAGTGTGGAGGTCGTGGTCTCAACGGAAATGACAGCATCTCCCAGTCTCGGGATAGTGGAGGCCTTATTTGTCAGGCCACGGGCGAGTCGTTGATCATTGAGGTGCAGCGTAAAATCAAGTCCGGTCACCTCTAAATCAAAATCATTGGGATTCCGAACGCGCAAGTCGACTTGCAAGCGTTGTTCAAACATCGTGGCGTCTAAGGGGGTGATATTGACCAGAAGAACTTCCGGCGATTCAGGCTGGACAGACAAAGCGGGAAGAGAAGTGCACCCGATGAGAAAAAGGATTCCACACAGGAAAGGGAAGACGAGAGAAAAACGTTTCATCATCATAAAGAATCATACCTCAATCCTACCGGCAAAGCGATAAAAAATATAATCCTTCCATAAACGGTCTGATCAATCCAAATTAAATTAATTGATCAATCGTATTTAGTGCCTGGACGAAAGTGTGAACCTATTCATTAGACTTTCAACTTACCCCTCTCATTTTTTGAGGGAAAGTGTTCGGGTAAAGGTGTAAGCGCATCGAATCAATCAGACACTTAAGTTCTATTTGGTATTTCAGAGGTATGCCGGGTTTCGCCCCGGCGGTCGAGGTCCTTTTGTTCTGGCAAAAGGACCCAAAACCATTGATGCCCCATCCGGCCCCATTAAATAAGCTGAACGCAAACTTTTTGAGGGCGGACCAACTCGCTGCGCTCAGACAAGGCCCGCCGATTGATAGGAGCGTCCACCTTTGGGCCAGGATGGCAGGCATCAGAAAAAGGCTGGGAGGGAGCAAGGAGTTGTGGTGCGCTCAAACAGTGCTCGCCAAAATATTGAATTCGATCCTACGGCTCACCTGCACCCAAGGCGGATTGATTCGTAGGAAATCATGCGGCGTTTAACAAGGTATCAAAAATTCGATTTCAACTTCTCTTTAATTTTTCCCTCTGGCCACTGATTTGAGTAAGGTATTGCATACAACAACCTCTCTTTTTTTACATTCAAGGTAATCCTTTCGGGTTACCATTCAGAATTGTTTTTCTCGCAGGGCATTACAAGTTCCATCTAAACCGGGAAACAAGGCTGATGCCGTTATACCCATGGTTTCTAAATCCTTCATGGCATAATTCCGATCTGATTTTGGAATGTCGATTATTTTTAAGTATTTCGTCGGGTCCCTGCACCCCCATTTATTAGAAATAAAAAATTCAATATTGTATACATTTGAAAAAGTTACCACTGATTGTTGGGGTAGTGCCCTTTTATTATCACGTGCATTAAGAAGATGGGCTGAAAAAGCAGGAACTGGATCATGAATGTCTTGAACCACTTTATGCTTTTTATGCCATAGATCTTTGTCGAATTGATAAATTCTTACATACTGATTTTCTTTATAATGATTTTGGAATTTGTTAAGGCCTTGAAAGGAGAAATAAGCAGCAATATGTGGAGATTCAGTCCAATCAAGTAACGGTGTTGGATATCCATGATGTTGTGCCAGATATAAAAGTTCCCCATGTTCTTCGGGGTTACTAGTTGAGAAAGATCGTCCAATTGTGGCTGAGATATGCCTAGCCAGCTCTGGTATATCATTCATGCTATATCTTATTAAATCTCTTCGGCCATTTCTGTGGAAGGAAGTTTGTAGAGTATAATTAGAATCGGAATGCCCCCTAAAAATCAGGCCATTATTTTTACGTTTTTCGTCTAACGCCCACTGATTATATTCACTCCATGACATAATCTCATCTTGCGGTCCTGGAGGGTATTCCTCTTTATTAAATAAAAAAAGATCACCCTTGGTTCCAATATCAGTCTCCCAATTACCACTCATAAAACTCCCTTCTAGTTTTCCTGTGATTTTTCCTTTCTTTGGAAACGAATCTGTGTCAGGAGGTAAATGGTGATGAAAAGGAAAGTTCTGAAGAGTAAAGGGAGTGAACTCGGTTAATTCCGCGGTGATTTTCTCACCGGCTTGATTTAAGATAGCCATGGCATGGAATGGTGAAATATCTGAATTGAAATCCCCCACTACGATTCGACCAATAAAAGGGCTGTCTCTGTCTATACTAAGTGAGACTACTCCATTATTGGTTCCCCCAATTGTTCCAATCCATTGTCCCCACATTTTTGTTTCTTGTCTCCTGAAAGGTAATCCAATATCTTATGCTTAAAAAAGGTCTAACTCTTTGTGCATACAACATACTAGCCCTCCCGTACTGCAACGTGGGCTGTACTTTGCCTCACTGCTTGAGTAGCTATGAACCAATCACCTTCTTGTTCCGAGAATTATCTGCCATGCTACCCAACACTTAAAAAAAAGTACAGATGGAATTTGCAGAAGAAATCGAAAAATAGATTCCCAATCAAAACTGGTGGGAATGATGTAGTGAGAGACGATGGATCCTCGATTTCTAATGTCGGAAATGACCCATGCGAGGTTTATTGCTGGGCTCCTTTTTGATTGGACTATTTTAGGATCAGAGTATTTGATTCCTTGCTCTTCCATGTTTGTACCTAAAAGGTATTCTTCCCATGGTCCGACGCCTGCCGGCTGGCCCAAGGGAGGGACGCTCTTATCGGTTGGCGGACCTTGTTTGAGCGGAGCGAGTTGGTCCGCCCTCCTGAGATTGGCGTCCGTCCACTCCGATGAGGCCAGACGGGGCGTCAATGGTTTTGGGCCCTTTTGCCGAAACAAAAGGGCCTCGCCTGCCGAGGCGAAACCCGGCAACACCGAACAGCACGTTGACACGAAAGTTGGGAACACACCTGCGAGGCGTTAATCCGCCAACGCTATTTTACGGGCAACCTTCAGAAGGGCTTTCCGATACACATCTTCAAGCTGGAAAACCAGAACCATAAATTCTGAGGAAAAATTCGAAAATAGATTCCCGCTAAAGAATGTCGGGAAACACCCCTACGAGAGTTATTGCTGGACAGCTTGCTGAATGAACTGTTTCGCTTCGTTCAGCTCGGGAAGATCGGAATCGGCCTGATTCCATATGTTGAGAAAATTGCGATAGGCTTGACGAGTCGCCTGGATATGGCCCAATTGAGCTGCCGCTCGTGCCAGACCCAGGAGTGAACGTGCCCGATTGGGATGCCATAACAGCGATCGTTCAAATTGTTGTTGCGCCTCTTTCGGCCGGTCGATGCCCAACAGTATTTCGCCATAGAGTTCATGGGTGGGCTTGATGAGATCGGGTGGACCGGAAGGAGGCGGGAGGGATTCTTCCAGAACGGTGGCCCGATCAAGCATACGAATGGCATCTGAGTGGTCGCCGTTAATGAGATGCTTCAACCCTGCGATTTGCAACTTCCAGATTTGTGAAGCGATGGGATCAGTCGATTCCGTGGAAGGTTCCGGGACCGGAGGACTTAACCCGGGGTGTACCTGGTATGCGATTGGTTGATTCCGCAGTGTGGCCATGCTCTGTGCAAATTCGCGGATATAGACGGACATGGATGGCGACTCGTCACCAAAGCGATAGTCATTCACGTTCCAAGCCTGATCCGCTAGCTCCCATCGTTCGGTTTCCATAATAAAGACAGCCACCATTTGATCGTAATTCCGGCTGACTTTGCGGTCATAGCCAAGGACCTGCGTTTGTTCGCCGGATGACGATTGCGCCATATCCTGTTGCTTCTCCAATATCAGGGCTGCGGCGGCGTTGTATCGGCCTTGTTGGAGATAGGCATACTGCAACCAGTACAGGCTGTGATAATCCTGAAGCGATAATGGCAACCGCTTGTCCTTGACCCAGGCCTGCGAACTTTTCCAACCGGCTTTGTTGGAGGCTGCTGCCTGGTCCCACATGCCCAGTTGAACAAATATATGGGCGGGCATATGTTGCGCATGATGCGCTTCCGGAGCAATTTTGGCATAGCGACGGGCTTGAGGCAGGGCCAGGATGGCGTGGATCGGATCGTCAAAGGCATGAATGGTGTAATGCGCGGCGCACGGATGATTGGGATTTACTCCATACACCCCTAAGGCCAAGGCACCAGCCTGGACGCGATATTTCTCCTGAAGGTGCGGCTTCTCATCATAATGGGTAGCCAACCCGAGCAGGGACAGGGCATACAAGCAGGTGGCTTCCAGATCTTCGGGATACTCACTGGCGAGGCTTTCCATTCGGGCCGCATACGCCTGATCGCGGGCAAGCTTGTCTCCCTCACCGAATAACGTGTTCACGGCCTGGAGGTATTGACGCTCTCTGACGGTTGCGGACGCCGTATCGGAAACTTTCCCCAGCGCCGCCCGTGCCGCCTCCACATTTTCTTCCTGCCAGACGGGATGATTATTCGCCATCGCCTCACCCCAATACCCCATCACAAAATTTGGATCGAGGGCGGTGGCTCGACGAAAAGCATCGATGGCTTCTTCATACCAGAACGAATGGAGGGCCGCGACGCCCCGGAGAAAATGGGGATGGGCTTCTGTGGACCCTGATGCGGGAAATTCAATACTTCCCAATTGACCTAATGCAGCATCCCCCTCTGATGATGAGGAAGCGTGAACCGACTCGCCAAGGCTTAATTGTGGAAGCGCCATGACGAAGATGGCGCTGAGGAAGAACCGGAGACAGGATCGTCTCGGCGCGCATTCCAACGAATATAGCTTCATGAACATGAAGACTCCTTAGTTAATGCGGTTGCCCGTCATTGCACCATTTTTGTACAAAATAGAATATGTCAAAAATAAGTCATGGAAATGATCATTCATGCTTTGAATTACCTCTAAGGATTGTCATTCCGAACGAAGGGAGGAATCTTGAAATCCGATGCTTAAATCCTTCCATTGTGGATTTTCGCTATTCACTAAGGAATCCTTTTTCTCTCTCCTCCATTTTTTAATTTCTTTTTCTCGTATGATGGCTGCATTTACTTCTTGGGTTTCTTCAAAATACACGAGCTTGTTTATGTTGTACTTTTGAGTAAACCCTTTCATTCTACGCTCTAAGTCATTGGTCATTCCAACATACATGACTTTGTTGTTCCAATTGGTCAGGAGGTAAATATAGTAGGCATGTGCCATGAAAAGATTTCTCCCTCTGGTCGAAATGACAGGAGGGCCAAAGAGGAACGATTCTAGGGAATTTTGGCGCGACCGATGGTGTTGGCATCCGTGCCGAACCAGATGGTTTTAGTTGGTTGATGATAGACCATATGACGGATGCTTCCGCCACCGCTGGGGATATCGGTCAGACTCATGAACGTTTGGGTTCGTGTATCGAATCCGACGAGGCGATTGGGATGCGCGCCGGTTTCCACAAACCACACCCGGTCCTGGTCATCGACCGTCATCCCGTATGGTTTGGCATCGGTTTCTCCCGGCGCCAACCATTCCTGGATGTCGCCTGTCGTGGTGTTGTAGGACCCAAGATACCCTTCGGCATAATCCACATACCAAATGACGCCATTGGAGGTGATCGCCAGTCGTCGTGGTCGTGTTTCGGTCCGTGAGAGCGCAAATTCTCGAACGGTCTTTGTCGCCAGATCTACCGTCCCCAACTTGTTGGTTCCAAATTCAGTGAACCATGGGGAGTGGGTGGGATCCAGGACCATGCCATAGGGGCGAGCCTGTGCAGTTGGTAGCGGCATGAGTTGAATCTTTCCGGTAGCCATATCGAGATGCCCCACGAAATTACCCTGTTGTACCGTAAACCAGATGTCCCGATCATGGCCAAACACCAGGGTATGCGGATCGTGGGCTTTTGGATCGGGCATGGGGTATTTAATGATCGTTCCAGTGGCCGGATCAAGTTTGCCGATGTGGGCCGCGCGATTTCCGGCGTACCAGACCTGTCCTTCCTTATCCACAATTAGATTGTGCGGACCGGTGCCGGGATCCAGTTTGAATTGGTGAAACTGCCCGACTTCAGGGTCGAGCACGGCAATGTAATCGCCTCCCTGTCCCACGAACCATACGCGATTCTGCTGATCCACATACGGATCGCGCGGTCTCGTCTGGTCCCAAGGCACCTGCCATTCTTTAATCTCCACCGGATTGAGAGAGGCGGCTTCGGCTTTCGTGGGATGATTGGTGCATCCGGAAAGGACCGGCAGGATGATGAGCCCAATGATGATGGTGCTTGTTTGGTGTAGGCGATACACAATAGTTCTCCTCTTTGAATCATCATGGATGACGCTTTCCACAATCTCTGCCGCATATGTTGGCATGCCTGGAAATAATAGGCAATCAACGAACGACCTGGCGGACGGGGTGGACTGGATAACTTAGGAAAAGTGAACGGATCCCGGGTCTCCGGCAAACCATTTCTTTTTTAACCAGAGGGCGACATGGACGAGAGCTAAGAGTACCGGCACTTCGACTAATGGCCCGATGACGGTGGCAAACGCGACGGACGATCCCAGGCCGAATGCGGCGATGGCCACGGCGATGGCGAGTTCAAAATTATTGCTGGCTGCCGTGAAGGAGGTGGCCGTGGTTTTGCCATAATCGGCCCCGATGAGTTTGCCCATGCTAAAGCTAACGAGAAACATGATGACGAAGTAGAGAATGAGTGGCAGGGCAATGCGAACCACATCTCCCGGCAGGCTGAGCACCATGCCGCCTTTGAGCGTAAACATGGCAAAGATAGTGAACAGAAGTGCCATCAGCGTGATAGGAGCAATTTTCGGGAGAAACCCCTGTTCATACCACTCGCGGCCTTTTTGCCTGATCCCGATCCAGCGGGAGAGGAACCCACAGACAAAGGGGATGCCCAGATAGATGAAGACACTTTCGGCAATCGTCTGAAAGCTGACGTCGACGACTTCCACAGCCAGACCTAATAACGCCGGCAGGATTTCCAAATAGAACCAGGCCAATCCACTGAAGAAGATCAATTGAAAGAGACTGTTGAAGGCCACCAAGGCTGCCACATATTGGTTGTCGCCTTCGGCGAGTTGATTCCAGACCAGCACCATGGCAATACAGCGGGCCAGCCCGATGAGGATAAGCCCGGTCAGATATTCAGGCGAATCGTGGAGGAACGTGACCGCCAGGCCAAACATGAGCAAGGGACCGATAATCCAGTTTTGAACGAGTGACAGGAGGAGAATTTTCCAATCACGAAAAATCAAGGGCAGCTCTTCGTACTTCACACGAGCCAGCGGGGGATACATCATGAGCATGAGGCCAATGGCGATGGGGATGTTGGTTGTGCCCAGGGAAAAGCTGTTCACCAATGCCGGTGCCCCGGTGAAGACCGAGCCAAGCGTGACGCCGGCCGCCATGGCCAGGAGGATCCACCCTGAGAGATAGCGGTCGAGAAATGTTAAACGGCGTGGGGCAGACGCGGTCATAACAGCACCTCTTCGATTCGTGACTTGAGCAGGAAAAAGGTCTGGTCAAAGGCCGCGTTAATCTCTTCTTTCGTGCCTATCACTCTGCCTGGATCAGGAATACTCCAATGCAACTTTCGGGGGTGGCCGGGAAAAATAGGGCAGGCTTCTCCGGCGGCTTGATCACAGACAGTAATGACCAGGTCAAAAGTCTGTGAAATCATGTCATCCCAGGATTTGCTGTACGGCTGGCCCGGATCGATCCCATGCCGTTTCAAGGTCGAGACCGAACCCGGGTGGACGTATCTAGCCGGATGACTTCCTGCACTCCACGCCCGATATCGTCCCTGGCCCATGTGGTTCATGAGGGCTTCCGCCATGATGGAGCGGCAGGAATTACCTGTGCAGATAACCAGGACTGTTATTGGCTCAACAGACATTAGCTACAGCAGCCGCTGGATTCCTGTACCGGCATATTAGTCTGGGGACTCGGCAGGAACGCCGGTTCGCAACAGGCGGTTTCCGTTTGCGCCGAATGGGTTGAAAAGATTTCCGCGTCTTCCATCGTGCGGTAGGCTTCCCACGGAATTCCGGCAGGATCCAATACCCAGGATTTATCGGATTTGGCATAACAGCAAAGAGTCTCGCCTTCCTCGGCCACCGGAAGATTTCCGGCTTTGAATCTTTGCCGGATCTCGTCCAACTCCTGTTCCTCCTCAACCTGAATGCCCAGGTGATCCACGCCTTTCGTGGAAGCCCGCGTGGAGATGGCGAGGTTGACGCGGGGATCGTCGAGCATCCATTTGGCGTAGTCCGGTTTGCGTTTAACCGGGTCCGCCCCAAACAATTTACTGTAAAACCCGATGGCTTCTTCCAACTGGTCGACTCCGATATGAATATGAAGACGTTTCATGGATGTGTCTCCTTGTGAGTGGGTTAGCAACAATTCGAGAGTTCGATAATGCTGCACTTCTTTTTTTTATTATCCCGGATACTGGCCATATCCTCGCGGCAGCAGTCTTTGACCATATAGCGAATCAGGTCGGTAAAAAATTCAAAGTTGGCGCTGTAGATGATTGACCGGCCTTTTCTCTGTGAGAGGACCAGCCCCGCGTTGCTCATGTGCGAGAGGTGAAAGGATAGGGTGTTATGGGGAATGGCCAGGGATTCACTTAATGTCCCGGCAGGGGCCCCTCCTAGGCCAAATTCCACCAACAGACGAAAAACGCGCAGGCGCGTGTCTTGTGAGAGGGCCGCAAAAGCCAGCAATGCATCATCAATTTCCATATGTCTAGAATAATAGACATATTAGAAAAAAGCAAGTATCGGACTCGATTCCCACCTGCCCCACTTACGATGATTAAATTTGGAAAGAGGTTCGAATGAGGAATTGGAAGGATTATCATGGGTCCTGCCCCCCATGATGACAACCACACTTCGGGCTGTTCCGGCAGGCTCCACTGCATACCGGCGGTTGAGCGCGCCGGGAAAGTCATGACCCTGGCGTACGTATTCCCACGGCCATGCCCCTCCTTCTACCCCACTTCTTTTTGGGTCAACACATCGTTTTCCGCTTGAAACCAATCCTCTTGATCATAGCCATGTTGTCGCTCTCGTTGCTCAAACAATTCATAGGCCCGCTCCGCGATTCGCGCCTGTAATTCTTCTTCTGAAGTGAAAAGAGGGGGAACTGGTTGAGATGGTTTGGTCTGAGCGTTTTTCCTACGCCCAGCCAGTTGAGACACCGTTTTTGGACTCCCTTTTTTGGTGTTCGTCGTGGGAGCCCCATCCTTGGTAATGGGAAGTTGGAATTGTAAAACTTTTGAGGTCTTTCCTTCATTGTTAGATTTTTGAGATCTCATGATTCTCCTTCTGTTGGTCTGATGGCCACTTGTTCGGGTTAATAATCTTTTTACTCCTCAATCAAGTCTTCTTAAACGTGTGTATATCTATCCCTATTTCATTGAATCGCTTTGTTGTACAACCCACGTGCCTTCCTTTCCCAGTGCCTATCGAGAACAATGCCCAGGATTTCCTGATCCGGAGATCTCCACACGGTGAAAAGAAAAAAATTCATCGGCATCATGGAAGAAAGGAAAAGGAGGAAGAATACGACAAGGGCGGATTACTCTTGCGACTCAGGCACCTTCTAATCGGATTTCCTCGCAGATACCCAACAACGGCTTTGGACCAAGTGCGCTTCTTCTGCCGGAGGAATCCTGGCCTCTTGGATCTCATCCTTTGCTAACGCCTCTCGTTTTCCCATGCTCGTTTGCCAAGGGAAATGCCGAAAGGTTTTCTGCATCAGGAGAAGAAGATTGAACGGTTTCACCAGATAATCCTGGGCACCTTCTACAAGAAAATTTTTGAGTTTTGCCTCATTGACCTCTTCCGACATGACAATGACCGGAATCGCTATCCCCTGCCATCGCAATTCATCCAGCATGGTCCATCCATTCATCACCGGCATCTCCAAATCAAGCAAAATGCCATCAATAGGCATGGTGTGAAGCACGTCGAGACCTTCACGCCCATTTGAGGTCGTCACCACCTCGAATCCCCACCCCTCTATCGCCTCGGCTATGAAGCTGGCGCTGTCGGCCTCATCATCAACGACCAAAATGCTGGTCGACATATGGTCCTCCATAGTCCAGACTTGATCCACATGTTGCTCAGGTTTTAGATTCATTCCATCGCAAAAATCGTAGGGAATTGGCAGAGTAAGGGTCTGGCTCTCTAATCGAAATATCAGGTTCTGACTTTCGACTGACGTTTAATCAGAAACCGTTTGCCAACCTGGTCCATGCTCACATTTTCGGAATTGGGTCGAAAATAATCACGTAAGATCTTGGTACGATCGGTCACAGCCTCTTTCTCCGTCGGCGCCGGCAGTTCTCTTCTTCGTGTTTCTGGTTGATTCATCATTCTTCCTCCTCTCGAATTAGCGGTGGATTCAATTCAAGCGTCAGAATCCTTTGGTATCATTCAGTTCAGGCACGCAGCACCAAGTTCCCAGGGAATTCGTCTTTACTCGCTTCAATGAGGACACGATTATCCCTCGCCTGATTCAAGTCTTCATAGCATAATTGATACCATCGAGCCTCTAGAGATATCCCCACCCAACCTATGCCCCAAAACTCATGACTGGGGTTGGGATTTGTCGGTCAACAGGTATAGAACAGAATTAAATTTAGAAGAGGAATAAGACGAGGTGAAGGGCTTGAAATGGGCGATTCCGCACTGAACGCACACGCGAATTCACTCATACATGCGAAGCACGGGCTTAGACATCCATGGAGTGCCGTCGTCGCGACATGACGAGTCAAGAAACCAACCGGGTCTATGAACCACGCACGAATGTTTATTCGAGTAAGAGGGGAATTCATACACCCTGCCCTTCCACCTACCCGTACGGTACCTACACATCTATCAATTCTATGATGGAATTAAACGGGCTAGTTGGCGCGCCAGCCTCACTTGAGCGCCGGGAAAAGCAGGAGTCAAACTGAAAATATGAGGAATTGGAGAAGCAATCGGAAAATGTGTCGCAGCCCTACAAGGCCATGGGTGCAGGCGGGATACCTATTATGGGTTCAAGAATTTAATACAACCGGTTCCGAGGGGGGGATAGAGGGGAACATCGGGGCAACCACTTATGACATTCCTTCCGTCTTCGTCATCCGCCTCGATTCTCCGTTTCCAGAGAGTGACAGAGTTGAAATTTCTTCTTACATTCGTTCCACATGCCAAAGGACAGGTCGAAATGAAAATGATATCGTTTTCATGCCTTCCCCATCATAGCCTATCTTTCGTTCGTAACCTGCCATTGCATGAACCAAGGAGAGGTTGGCACATTACGGTGGTGTTCCCCCGAACGTTCTGATATACGCCAGGACTTCTCTCAACTCCTCCTCCGACAAGGCGTATTCCCACTTTCCCATGGCGGTATTGGGATGTCCATTTCTGATCGTGTTTAATAATTCATCATTCGTCTTCTCCTGGGTTGCCGGGGCCTTCAAATCTGCAGGTGGCGGATTAAAGAGCGCATACCCATCCCCCGTTCCTGCCTTCCCATGACAGGCGCTACACAATCGTTGATAGAGGCCTTTCCCTTTCTCAATCGTTTCTTCCTGGCCGTTCGCGCCCACACCCGTCATCAACCAGAGTGCAAGTCCTATCAGTGCGATGCCCCCAGGATGCCGCACTCTAGAAACAGTATTCTTCGTTACCATTCTCAGCCTCCCTCTATTGCATCCCGAAAAATGCATGACTTAGCAGTGCGCCGGTTGCCCTGTTTGGAGGCAGCCCTGCAACCAGTGTTTCAGCTCAACCAACAACCTCCCAGTCGCTTTCTGGGCAGCCTGCACACCGCCATAGGCATCTTCGCTGGGCGCCTCTTCATAAAATTCAAAACTCCGCGTTCCAATGACACGAGGATCAAAAACCGTCACCAGTTGTGCGCGCAGGGCCAATCGAATTCGACTCGGTTGTTGCGTGAATTCCTGAACCAGGACCACCTGGGATAGGTCCAAGCGATAGTCTCCTCGAAGCACGGAAGGCAGTTGAATCACCGCACCCCATTCCGCACTGGTTTCGAGTGCGTTCGTGATTAACGGAGCCAGCATGCTGGCGGGGGAATCGACCCATTGGCTGGTGGCAAAAAACCGAAGTTCATGCGGAACCTGCTCATAAGCCATTCGTTGCGATTCATAGCCCGGCGCAGATTGAGGGAGTGAGACCAGCAGACTCGGCAAATTCGAGGGACGGGATTCGTCAGATGCCCGGGCTTCTCCCCCCTCCCCCATTTCCAGGACATACGAGCGCATGGGCGCATCCGTTCCTCGAGAGAGCGCACAGGCGGAAAGTGCTGTTAAAAAAAATATCGCCGTAAGCAGGAACACAGCTTTCATGGATTTACTCACCTGGACCTCTGGGTTGAGATGGTCGACCATAAATCAGCGAATCGGGCGCTCGCTCAATTTGATGAGCCACCCGTTGGAGGGTAGATGTGAGCTGCCGGAGTTCGGCCACTAATTGCCCGGTTTCGCCCAATGTCTCGCGTGTGAATTGTTGGATGTCCGGACGACTATCCTGAACGACGGTCTCCAACGTCTTTCCAGTTCGGACCAATGCTTCCGCCACCCCTTGGACAGCCGTGGCACTCTGGTGAATTCGCGCAACCAGTCTTGGCATGTCTTCGTTCACCGTTGAGGTCAGGATGGCCAGGTTCTCGGCAGCTTCAACCGCCCGATCAATCCCCTGGGCTATGGTTTCCTGATGCCTACTCAAGGTGTGGGACACCGTGGCAAGGTCATTCAGAATGCCTTCCATCTTTAACCGGTTTTCCTCATTCATGAAAGCCGCAGTGTTTTCACTCAACCCATGCAAGCTACTCAAAAGCTTGGAGAGCCCCTGCTCTGAAAGGAGACGTGAAATGGCCATATCCAAGCGAAAGAACAGCGAGGGTTTCGTTTGAATGACTGGATAGTCTTGACCGGGTTCGGGCTCCAGTCCCGGAGCCTCGCGACTCCCTCCTTCCAAATTCATTGTCGCCAACCCGGTTAATCCTTGTGTCTCCAACGTCGCGACCGTATCGGTCTTGATGGGGGTGCCTCGAAGAATATCAAGTGTCAGACGGACCTCCTCGGGATTATCTGGATTCAAGGCAATCTCCTTCACTCGCCCCACATTCACCCCTCGATATTTCACAGTCGAGTCGACGCTTAACCCGGATACGGATTGCCGCATGTAGGCATGGTACTGGTCGTACGCGCCGCGGTAATCCGATTTCCCCAGCCACAACACCATTCCCGCCGCAACCACACCCAGGACAAGGACAAACACTCCCACAATAACGTAATTTCCTCGCGGCTCCATCCTTACACCCCATATTGACTCTGGGCCGCCCTTCCCCGTGGCCCATGGAAATATTCATGAATGACAGGATCGCTTGATTCCGCCAGTTCTTGCATCGTCCCTACACCCAGGATTGTGCCGTTTCCGAGTACGGCGACACGGTCTGCGATACGCCAGAGAGAATCAAGGTCATGCGTGACCATGACCACAGTTAATCCCAAGACCGCTTTCAACTGAAGGACCAACTCATCAAATCCCGCAGCAATGATGGGATCCAAGCCGGCCGTGGGTTCATCCAAAAAGAGTAGCTCGGGATCCATCACAATCGCCCGCGCCAGCGCAGCTCGTCGCCGCATACCCCCACTCAATTCACTGGGGTATTTACCGGCACTATCCATGGGCAAATCGACCGTGGCAATTTTCATGGCCACAATGTCGCGAATAAGTTCCGCTGAGACATTAGTATGCTCTTTTAACGGCACGGCCACATTCTCGGCCAACGTTAACGAGCTGAATAACGCGCCCTGCTGAAACATGACCCCCAACCGCCGATACACATTCTGTGCGCCCTGCTCTCCTAACCCTGACACGTCTTGTCCGAAAAGGCGAATGGTGCCTTCAGCCTGTGGGTGTAATCCAATGATTTCTCGTAGGAGTGTGGATTTCCCTGATCCATTCCCACCTGCGATGGCAAAGATCTCTCCCGGCATAATCGTGAGATTGACATCCTCATGGACCACGGTGGAACCAAATCGTGTACAGACGTGGCTCACTTCAATGACAGGAGTTGAAGTTTGAATAGTGTCTGAGGCCATGGTTAAAAAGGTATTAAAACCTCAAATTTTCAGAAACCGTTAGTCTCGCGATCAATCGAAAACTGCCTTTCAATATCAGACAGGATGTTCAAAAAGATTCGCCCAGCAAGACCGCACGACACGAGAGACCCGAAACGTATTGATAGATACGTTGAGAGGATCGAGCGAGGAGAACGCCGCTGGCGAACTTTTTCAACATCCTGCTAAATATTCCACCAACTGAAGACAATGCTGCAAACCGCATCAAACACGATAACTAGAAAAATACTTTGGACCACACCAATCGTGGTTCTCTTTCCCACATCATCGACATTGCCACGGATCTGTAGCCCCTGATAACAGCCCACCATGGCGATGATAACTGCGAAACACGGGGCTTTCCCAATACCGATAAAAAAGTGCCGGAGCGCCACGGATTCTTCAAATCGCCCCACAAACTCCACTCCGCTGACATTAAGCTGACTGGAGGCAACCAATGCACCTCCAATGACTCCAAGAATATCCGCATACACCGTCAAAAGAGGAACAGCGATGACGAGCGCAAAGACCCGTGGAAGCACCAGCAATTGCATGGGCGACAGTCCCAGGGTCCTGACGGCATCCAACTCTTCCGTCACCTTCATCGTTCCGATCTGAGCGGCATAGGCTGATCCCGAACGCCCGGCAATCAGAATGGCGACAATCAAGGGAGAAATTTCCCGAAACAATGAAATGCCGACGAGATCCACCACAAAAATATTGGCTCCAAACTGGCGCAATTGTTCAGCACCCTGATACGCAATCACCACACCCATAAGAAAGGCGAGTAACCCGGTAATCGGCAAGGCATGGTACCCATCCCGGTCCAGGCTGTGGAACAACGCCCGCCACCTTATCAATGAAGGCCGCCTTAGTGAACGGAAGACATAAACCGTTGCCTCTCCGATAAATTCCAGGGCTCCTACCGCTTGCCGAATTTTCTGACTCCTCCATTGTTCGAGCTGACTCAGATATCCCGATTCTGAGGAATCCAGTTCATCGATTCGACTCCAGTTTGAAGAGACCATCTGTAGCAATTCGCCAAACTCCGCACGTAAACCTTGAATCGACACCCGGCGTCCTTCCTTGCGGAGTTTCATCAGTGTGCGATGCAACAACACGGCTCCCCCGGTATCCATGGCACTGATCTTCATGGTATCCCACATGAGTTCCGACATAACCGGCCATTCAATTGTCTGAAGCGCATGATCCAGTGCGGCTAAGTTTGGAATGGTCCAGGCTCCTTCGCATTGGATAATCATATCGTCAATGATACAAACCCTGGCTTCCATGCTTGATCGGGATTCAACCATGCTCAAACCTATGTGCTTTTCCCATATTCATGAAATATTTCAAAAGGAACCTGAGTTCCATCTGAAGGCTCCAATGAGACGTAGAGCACATTCAATTGAAAAACGAAAGTTCGGAATTGGGATTATGTTCTTGGAGAAAGTGGAATCCAGGCAGTAATCGTGGTGCCTTTGCCCTTGGAGGCCTTGACGTCAAAGGTGCCCTGCACGACCCGAATTCGTTCCTTCATCCCGATCAGTCCTAACCCCTGAGTGCCCGGCCGAACAGCCTCAGGGTTAAATCCCTTGCCGTTATCCGTAATGACGAGTTGAAGGCCTTCTTCCAAGCCCCTCACCTCCACAGACACTTGAGACGCCTGCGCATGCTTCGCCACATTTCGTAAACACTCTTGCGTCACCCGGTACACACACGACGAGATATCCTGAGGCAAGGCTTGAGGCACATCCCGGGGTTGAAACGTGACTGGAATGCTCTCCCATTGAGAAAATTCTTTAATAGAAGACTGGAGCGCGACGACCAACCCCAGGTCATCCAAAATTGAAGGATGCAGCTGATAGGCCAGATGCCGGACGTTATCGGAAAGTGAGGACACTTGATCATTCAAGTGCTGAAGAGTCTTTTGCATCGGATCCGACTCTGGCAGAGTATTCTGAATGGATTGGATCTCGAGCGCGACCACGGCTAACCGTTGATTCATATCATCATGCAGTTCACGGGAAAGACGGCGGCGCTCATCTTCCTGAGCAGAAATAAGTTGGGCGCCAAGGGCCCGAAGCTCGTCTTGGCTCTGCTCAAGTTCCCGCTCTCTGCGATGAAGGGCTTGTTCTGTCTCCCTGCGTACCGTGATATCCCGGACAATGCCGGTAAAAAATATCTCTCCGCGCTTGTGCCAATATCCCAGAGACAGTTCAAGAGGAAATTCGCTGCCGTCTCTTCGAAGCCCCATCAATTCAAACATCTCCCCCTCAACGGTCTTTCCGCCGGCTTGCGAGGCCCTTGAAATTCCCTGTTGATGAGCCCGGCGAAACCGTTCGGGAATGATGCGCTCTAAAGTCTGACCTTGCATTTCCTTCATCGTAAAGCCAAATAAGCTCTCAGCTCCTGTATTCCACAATATCACCTTCCCCTGACTATTCAACGAGATGATCCCCTCGTCTGTTGATTGCACAACCGAGTGTAACTGTTCCTGGCTTTCCCGAAGAGCCACCTCTGCCTGTGTTCGCTCATGAATTTCGCTTTGTAATGATTGATTCGACTTGCCCAACTCAAGGCTTAAGGTCATCGATGCGATCGTCACAGTATGATTGCGTCGCAGGGTGACAAACATCATGGCCACAAATAGGAGGCTCATGGCTCCCATGGCCATATGGTGTTCATCATCCAGGACAAAGAGTCGAACGAGAAGGGGGGTAATGGTCGGAAGAGCATAGGCCAGAAAAGCTCCTTGCAAAGACGCGTACACAGCGGTCGCGCCCGCGATCATGCCCCCTAGCACAAAGGCTAAAAATATCTGATGCGGAATGGAGCTGTCGGGAAAAAGCATGGCACCCGTTGCCCCCCAGAGAATGCCGGAGGCAAGGGTCCCACCAAGAAATCTACGACTCCAGCGATGGGAATCCAGGGGATTTCGAGACGCGTTCCTGAATCGATACCACAGCAGGATCCATGCCCCGTTGAGCGCAATCAGGCCGGACAACCAAGTCAGCAACATGCCATGTGAAATCACATTCCATTGGATAAAGGTCAGAATAGATCCATTGACGAGGGAGGCAATGATGCCAACCGGGGCGAGCGCGTAGAGTTGTTCTACTTGCTGGGCATACAGGAGATCGCGTTCGTGTTCATTCAACGCACACCCTCCACAAACTTTTTCCAAGGAACGGTCTGGGAACCTCTTGGATTTCCAGGGTCAGGTATCCATTCGTGGGGGAAATATTGCTTATCTGACTAGTAATCGCTTTACTGTAGAACTCTTACTGATTAATCACAAGGGCATTACACCATTCTATCTGAGACAGACTGCCCTTAGAATAATTGCGTGGGAGCGAACAGCAAAAGGATACCCACCCCCAGCATCACCAACCCGCTGACCAACTTGAGCCATCGACCTTCCCGTTCCTGCAATTTACGGTGACTCAATGTAACCACTGCGATCGTGACCATCACGGCATCATCGGCGACATAGGCCAGATTGTAGAGACCGAGATATCCGTAATACTCAAACGTGGTCAGATCCTGTTGACTCAGGACTTGCGTGAACAGCGCCGGAAACCCGGCCGTACAGGCGAACTCAATCATATTCACCAACGTGGCCAATACCAGCATGCCGATGAAAGCCTGACTGAGGTGTTCGGCAGCTAATATTTTTCGGATCCGCGCATAGAGTCCGGGTTTTGCAGACTCCGGAATAACGAGGGAGGGGCCTTGTCCAAAGGCCCAAAATTCCTTGACGTTGACCAGACCGATTCCAACAGCCAGCCCACCCATCATGACTTGAATGATGCGAACATATCCAAGGATCAAAAAGACATTCAGCCAGGCGGCCATGAACGCAAAGTACACGACTCCACTGACCAGGACGAAGGTTCCGGCCAGGAGAAACATCTTACGTCGATCCCGCAGGTTCGCCAACAAGCCCAATAACAGAAGTAAGACCCACATCGCACAGGGATTCAATCCATCAAGAAGACCAAGAAAGACTGTAAAAAGCGGTAGGCCGAGTTCTGGAAGAGTCTGATCACCAACGAACGGAATATGAATAGGCTGTCCCCCGATAACCTTTGGCTTCGGCTTCGGGGGACAAGGCACGTCCGGTTCAACCGGACAGGCGCCCTCCGAGTGAGTGCCCTCATCCGGTGGTGGTCTCCCCAACAGTTTTTCTAATTGCTTTCCGGTGGTCCCCTCAGACTCAAAACCGACAAGCAACTCCCCTCGCGCATAGAAAGCCGGCACACCCAGTTGTGTGATACCGAATTTCGCCGCCAAGGTCTTCAGTCGAAGTAACGCCTGGGGATCTTCCCCAAGATCGCGAACGGTTACGGAAAGTTTGGGGTTTTGCTGCTTCAGCCAGGTAAGATAGGTTTTCGCCTTTTCACAATGTGGACACCCTTGGCGAACAAATACTTCAAGATCACTCACAACTTGCTCCGGAGGAACGTCAGGCTTCCCGGACAGACCAAGCATACCCACTACTACGAAAACCACGCACGACAAAACGAAAGGCCATCCAAGTCCTCTCAAATTAGTCGTACTCTGCTGCCCCCCTGACTTTCGCAAGTGAAGAGCGATGAGAAAAAGATTGTGTAGTTTGGGAATTTTCATCTATGAGGTATGCTTAAAAGATCTAGCAGGAAAATTAATCTACCACATAAAAGGTTTGAGGTGACACATCTTCAATTCCTGACTAGCCTTTATTCCCTGTTCCAATTAGAATCGAGCGTACCGATAATCCTGTACCCGCACTAAGGCCTCAATTTGACTTGAGATGTTGCCCGTCATCCAGCCTACAGATCATTCATGACCCGTCCCACATTTACCTGTCGCAATAACCTGCAACGCCTACGTGAGAGATATGATGAAATGCAACGAAAAGAGGAAGAAACAAATAACATGAAAATCGCTCGTGTGGAATATACGGTGACGGTCACGGGAGAGGATGGGAAGATTGTATCGGTGAACAAAGACCGGATCCTGTCTGAACTGGATTCTATTGATCCCGAACATATCCAACAGGTTCTCAAGCAAGAGTTGCAAGCAGCAGAAAAACCTGCGCATGGGAAGAACAACCATGGCTCTTCTCTCGTAGTGACGAACATTACAGAACTCAAGCCCACCGGTGATGACGACCAGATGTAATGAGATAATGTTTCGAATCATTCTTCAGTTATTTTCCCAACGAATCTTGGTTGAACCTAGGCCCCTCGCACATATTTCGTAAATCTTTATTCCTCGAATCAAATGTGTCTAGCCTTAGGCAATGTGGGCATAATTTTTCCCCACCAAATAAAGTGATGAAATTTGACTGAGTCTTCAGACTTCGCTCAAGGCACAACCCCTACATTCTCGCCCATGGCTTGACCGACTCTGTCATCCTGAGCAGCGCGAAGGATCTCGCTCAGCCCACCCTCGCGAAGCCTTCATACGGAAGTTCCTCCAGTCTGGGGCTCTCCAAAATTCCAAAAAGTTTATTGGAATGGAGGAGGTGAGGGCCTGGTTTGACAAGTGATAAACGGTGAGTCACAATGTTGTTGAAATTTTCAACAATGGAGAAATTTGATGGCCACTATGAATTTCAGCGTTCCGGAAGATGTCAAAAAACAATTTGATAAGGTCTTTGCGGGGAAGAACAAAAGTGCTGTGCTGACCCAACTGATGCAGCAGGCGATCGAAGAACAGCAGCGACTTGGGCGCCGCAAACGAGCCATTGATCAATTACTCGCATTGCGGGAACACGCGCCTCGGGTGTCGGACAAGGATATTCGCCTTGCACGAACCCAGGGACGTCCATGACCACCTGGGTGGTCGACGCCAGCGTGGCCGTGAAATGGGCTCTCCCTGGCCAAGACAGTGAAACTCATCAAGAACAAGCCCTCGCGCTGTTGACGGATATTCAGCAGGGCAAGTGTCAAATCCTTCAACCTCCACATTGGTTGGCAGAAGTGGGAGCCGTGTTGACTCGATTGGCGCCTCAGGAATCCATCAGCATGCTTCAGACTTTTTTGGCGATGGAATTGCCTATCACCACGGAATGGAACCTATATGAGCAGGCCTGTCGTCTGGCCGTGGAACTCAACCATCATCTGTTTGATACCCTCTACCATGCGATAG
>JBGSSO010000310.1:0-5143 GCA_041737015.1 Nitrospirales bacterium | reverse complement strand
TGGCTACCCTAGGGATACCTGATAGCCCTGGCGTACCAGAATCGTTTGCCCGCCATACATTGACCGCGCCCTATAACGATATTAAAGCTACCGAAAAACTCATTCATAAACATGCTCAAAATTTGGGTGCCATTATTGTAGAGCCTATTGCAGGAAATATGGGCGTGATTCCACCATCGGATGAATTTCTGCCATGGCTTCGAATGATCACAAAAAAGTACGATATTCTCTTGATTTTTGATGAAGTTATTACCGGCTTTAGAGTGAATGCGGGTGGAGCGCAAGACCTCTATAAAGTCATTCCTGACCTCACGATTTTGGGGAAAATCATCGGGGGAGGCTTACCTATAGGAGCATATGGAGGAACCAAGGACATTATGCAAATGATTGCTCCGGCTGGACCAGTGTACCAGGCCGGAACTCTCTCCGGAAATCCAGTGGCAGTGGCTGCTGGACTAGAGACTATCCGAATCCTTCAAAGTCCTGGAGTCTATAAAGATTTAGAAAAAAGATCCAAAGAGTTGGCCGAAGGATTAGGAGAAGCGGCGAAGAAAGCAAGGATTCCCTACTATCAAACTCGGGTTGGCTCCATGTTGGGGGGATTTTTTACGGAAGGACCTGTCACCAATTACGCCGGGGCCAAAAAGTCAGACACCGTACGTTACGCTAAATTTTTTCATGGAATGCTTAATCATGGAATATATTTGGCTCCCTCTCAATTTGAAGCCATGTTGCTCTCAACGGCTCACACCAATAGGCACATTCATCAGACGATTGCTGCGGCACAAGAGGTCTTTCCGACGCTACGATAACCCCATTATTTTTGCAAAACCATAATCTGATTTGCCGTTTGGTTTATTGGTTGCAAAGCCAATTCAGTTAATCCAACGGTTTATCCACCAGCCTTTACTACGAATGGCTGAAGGATGGCTTCCATCTATTGTCCTGATTGGGAGTGTTGAAAAATGCCGCCAGGGGCGTTCTCGCCGCTTGGTCGTGCTCACCTACTCCTCCGTACGCTCCGCAGGCCCAAGCCGCTGCGGGCTTGCTGGACGAGCCTTTTTGAACGCTCAATTATTTTTGCCTGGTGCGGAGTTCTGTCACTCATTTAATGCTGAGAAGGCAATATAATAGAAAAATTGAACGGTCCGTGTTTGCTAAATCCAGATGAAATCAGCATGTATTCTTTACCGCCAATGGTTGTCTATGACTATCTATCCGAATAAAAAACCGAATTGGGTGAAAAGGTTCGCTTAAGGAGAGGCATCATATCGAGACCAATTTCAAAAGACTGATCAAAAATGGTTTGTTCTAAGTCACCGAAGGACAACCGAATTGACTGGAATTTGCATTAGAAATTGAATCGTCGCCATAATAAGTGGTAATTCTGAATCCTTGGAGTCATGGCTGAAGTCGAAATCAAGGAGGGAACTGGCGACAAAATAAGATTTGCTATCCCATATGTATTTGAGTCCATTCATAGGACTGATTCTTGAGATCCGAACCAGGTAATTTTCTTTTGGAGAAAAGGAGGTACCCAAATGAGTATGGTCACTTCAACCGAACGGCTTCATCCGGCTGTCCAATCTTTTGTGTCCCATCCACGAAAAATGCTGATCAATGGCCAGTGGGCAGACGCACAATCAGGCAAAACATTTTCCACGTTTAATCCTGCAACGGGTGAAGGAATGGTTGAGGTGGCGGAAGGCGACAAGGCTGATATTGCTCTCGCCGTGAAAGCTGCCAGAAAGGCCTTTGAGCAAGGACCGTGGCGAAAGATGACGCCTTCTGAACGCGGCAAACTCCTTTGGCGGTTGGCGGACCTTCTGGAGTCGAATCTGGAGGAATTTGCCCAGTTAGAGTCTCTCGATAACGGCAAGCCGGTAACTATTGCGCGGGCAGCCGACATTCCATTGGCTGTTGATTTGTTTAGATACATGGCGGGATGGTCAACAAAAATTGAGGGCAATTCCATTCCCATTTCGGTTCCCTATATGCCTGGGTCTCAATTCCTGGCCTATACACTTCGTGAGCCGGTTGGAGTTGTTGGGCAAATCATTCCCTGGAATTTTCCTCTGTTAATGGCGGCATGGAAACTTGGCCCGGCTTTGGCCGTGGGATGCACCATAGTGATGAAACCGGCTGAACAAACTCCTTTGTCAGCGTTGCGGTTGGGAGAATTATTCCTGGAGGCAGGATTTCCCGAAGGAGTCGTGAACGTTGTTCCTGGCTTTGGCGAAACCGCAGGTGCGGCCTTAGCTGCACATCCTGATGTGGATAAAATTGCGTTCACTGGATCGACCGAAGTCGGCAAACTTATTGTCAATGCCGCGACAGGGAATCTTAAAAAAGTCACATTGGAACTCGGTGGCAAATCACCAAGTGTCGTCTTATCGGATGCTGATCTGGAAACGGGAATACCCGGAGTAGCGAGTGCAATTTTCTTTAATCATGGGCAATGCTGCGCTGCAGGCTCACGGCTGTATGTAGAAAAAAGCATATTTGATAAGGTCGTGGCAGGGGTTGCCGATCAAGCCAAACAAATTAAGATAGGACCGGGACTAGATCCTACCACTCAAATGGGGCCATTAGTCTCTGATGAACAACAACACCGTGTCCTGGGATATTTGGAGTCGGGATATGCCGAAGGAGCTCAAGCGGTTGCGGGTGGAAAACGATCTGGAGACAAAGGTTATTTTGTTGAACCGACCGTCTTGGTTAATACCAACTCAACCATGAAAGTTATTCAAGAAGAAATTTTTGGCCCTGTGGTTTGTGCTGAACCCTTTACAGATGTGGAAGATGTGATCGCCAAGGCTAATGATAATATTTATGGATTGGCAGCAGCGGTCTGGACAAAAGATTTGAGTAAGGGGCATCGTATTGCCGCGCAATTACGGGCTGGAACGGTTTGGATCAACTGTCATAATGTTTTTGATGCGTCCCTCCCGTTTGGGGGCTACAAACAATCTGGCTGGGGACGGGAAATGGGCCATGAGGCATTGGATCTCTATACGGAAGTCAAATCCGTCTGTGCCAAACTGGCCTAAAACTGGAATAAAATTTTTGGAAAAAAGAATTTAAATAAACTCCAATTTTCCTTCTTCGGTTGAAGAAGACGCCCATGGATAAACTAACGACGAAAGCCTCAAAAAACCTATGCTGGGGGAAGCATCGGATTGGGGGTTCGGAGAGAGGGAAATGCACTCCCTATTCGTCGTCCTTGGCTTCGAGGGCGCTCTGCCGAGTTCTCGACGGCATTTGGTGTTTACAGACGGAAGTGGGTTGCTCCGCGATTGGACTGCGGTTTACCAGGGACCTCCGGTTACGTCGATAGTGGCGCATTCTTGGCGCGCAAAGCCTCTGCTGCCGAGGACGCGTGACTGGTGGCGGTGAAAACTTAACTGCCGGGCATTTCTACTTTGGGGTGTGGACGGGGGAAATTTCTAGATGGTTTTGACAAGAGTTTGTAAGCCCTTGGATGACCCACACATGCCCAATTACAGTCATCATTCACCATGCTGGCTTGAAGGACATCCAAATTAATCTATTGTGAGGTAACCGTGTGGCCAAACGATATTTTCTTGAGTCGGATAATGGCGGTGTCATCGGTTCAATCGTTAAACATTGGATTAATGGGGAACGTCCGGTCCCACAATTTCCCAAGACCGTTCAAATACAGACAATGTCCGGTTGTAATGCCCGGTGTCAATTTTGTCCAAACGGTCATACGACAAACCGACTTACCATGGGGAGCATGAATGAGGATCTTTTCCGAAAGATTGTGGATGAGGTGGTCCAGCATCCGGTGAGAAGGATTAGCCCGTACCTGATGAATGAACCGTTAGCGGATCCTCGGCTTCCAGACCTCATCCGCTACATCACTGAACGAAAGAGGAAAGAAACTAGTACGAGTATTAGCACCAATGCCACTTATTTGACATCAGAAATGGGCGAACGTTTAATTGAGAGTGGGCTTGATAGTCTCATGATTAGTTTTCACGGTATTCGGAAGGAGACCTATGAAACCAGTATGGGTAACCTTGATTGGGAAACCCATCTGAATCGGGTCAATGAGTTTATTGAACTCCAAAGGCGGAGAAAATCCAAGAAGCCGGTTGTGACCGTAACCATGGTTCACACCGCAACCCTCGATCAGGAAATGGGGGAAATACAGGATTATTGGAATTCCCGCGGGGTAATTGTCAGAATTCACACTCTGGAAAACCGGTCTCATCCATGGGTCGATGGCAAGGCCATCAATGTTAAACCAATGAAGCCGTATACCAATTGTGATCGGTTAATGGGTCAGGCGTATCTTCTATGGAATGGTGATGTCGTGTTGTGCTGCGTGGATTGGGAAAGGACAACCATTTTCGGTAATGTGACTAATCAATCGGTGGAAAGTGTGTGGCAGGGAGAAGCCTATACAGCGTACCGGCGCAATTACTTGGCGGGGAACATCGGGGGAACGTTATGTGAAGGATGTAAAGTGCAAGACGAAGGGGATTTTAAATTTAAACCATCGTGGTCCATGAAAGGGCTGATAAAAGGTGAACTCTACCTTTATAAACCTCTCCCTCCTCCTTTTCCCGTGATAACCACGAAGAAGTCATTGCCAGTTCGAACTAGATAGAGAATTTTCTCCTGATACTCCTACGGTCTGACTAGGTCTATTCCAGGCACAGTCTCCAGAGTCAAATGCCCAAATTTGATCCAACGGAAAGGACTTGAACCATAACTATTCATCGTCATCTTCGTCTTCGGCGTCGATGGCGGCCTGGCGCATTTGCTCTTCCATGGCGTTGTGAATGAGCATCCTCATGAACATAGAAATAACCGAGCCTTTTTCCAAAGTCCCCCCAGGAGGAATCGCGATTTTCCCTTCATCCACCATTCTGTCCAACCATTTCTTCTGATCCGGGGTCACATGAACCGGAATTTCCAAAAGGGGGATCTTTCCAAACATATCCATGAAAGCGGTCTCCTTTGGCTACATGATTCTGATGAATCTTCTTAATCCCCTTACCTTGATCCTCATTGTCATTGGGGGATTAAAGGGAAGGTTCGAAGAACGAATGTTGTCCTCGAATCTTCCTCGATAAGACCACGCGCTCTTCGGCATTGTCAATGAAAGAATAGT
>JBGSSO010000308.1:0-4856 GCA_041737015.1 Nitrospirales bacterium | reverse complement strand
GGTCAAGGAAATCCCCTTCAAGAAATTCAGGCCAAAAATCCCAATTGGTGATATGTCCTTTTTTGGTAAACACCCCGGGCTCTTGAAATTCTTGCGGCCAGACGGCTCCATGCGGCCAGGCGGCAGGATGGCCCGCGAGGTCGAGAGGTTGGAAGGGGAGGATCGGCTCTCCGAATTGATCATGGAACCCCTGCACGTCATATTCCTGGCCATCCCAGCGTGGTTCCATGAAGGTCTGCCCGTTTCGTTCGGTCGGATAGCGGTTGGGGTTGTAGCGAAACACATCTCCCGTATGGTTGAGAATAATATCCAGAATGACGTAGATACCGTGAGCGTGAGCGGTCCGGACAAGTGTTCTGAGATCTTCTCTTTGACCAAAATGCGGATCGACATCCAAAAAGTTTTGAATACCATACCCATGATAGGTGTCCTTAAATTTCACCTGTTTGAAAATGGGACTGATCCAAATGGCGGTCACCCCGAGACGTTCAAGGTATCCCAGCTTGCTCGTCAATCCGGGTAAATTCCCTCCGCAAAACTTCTGTCCCGCTGCCTTCCAATGAGCTTCATCCGCATTGCCTGCGTCGGTTGACTGAAAGAGGGGAACAGAGCCACGCCGGACGAGGGTCCCGTCATTGCTTCTGAAGCCTTTTTCCTGTCCGTCCGAAAAACGATCGAGCATTAAAAAGTATAAGACCTGATCCTCCCATGCGGCGGGAGATGGAAAAAACTTCCGGTCACTAAGAGAAGGCAGATTCACCTCTTGAAGATTCTTTTCTGTCACGTAAGACTCCCTTGATTATGGGTGGTGTTTTTTCGATTCATTGCTGAACGATGACCGGAATTCCGGTGTGCTTGTCACATAGTAAGTCACTCCGGGCTTTTCTGATGGTGCGTTCTCGCTTCCAGCCATATTCTGACCCTTACGCAATGACCCAAACGGCAAAGCCCTGCCCTTTTTGGGCCAGCTCTTCGCCCACATGGTGATGGAATATTTCTTTGAAGCTGGAATACGATTCCCGTCCAACAACGATGGTTCCACAATTTTGTTTGCGGGCCGTCCCGATCAATTCACCAACAATATCCGGGCGGTGGATGGATTGAGAAAACACTACACTAACCATGGTGGGTAACACACCAATTCGATACAGAATCGTCTTGGCGTTATCTAATATTGGTTCCGCTGCCTTTTTTGCGTCCTCGATCCACTGAGCCTGCTCTTTTTTTAAGGTCGCGTCCAGCTTTTGTTCCGTTGCCGGATCTTCAGCGCCCCCGAATTCCAAAAGTTCGGGAGGAATCGGGGGGAGGATGTGGAAGAGCACGACATGGAAATCTTCCCGGGCCCCAATCATTTCAGCCACGTAGGAGACACTCCGGATGGAAGAATCCGAACTGTCGACACCGAGGAGTAATGTTTTGTCTCTCACCATAGGATCACTCCCTTCACGAAACGTGGGTCATGAAGTTGCTGCAATCAGGCTCGCCGGCGTACTCATTGTTGAAAATCTGATGTGCCAATGGCTTTTGGGTATGGCTCTTTGAGTGAATAAGCTTCATTTTTACACAGGTTAGCCTGTGAGGTGAAGGGCTGTCACAATATTTAAAGAACGTAGAGAATTCCAACGCGGATATTCTGGTGTGTCCTGGAATGCTACAGTTCATGAGCACAGGCTGAGGAGGAAAGACGCAAACGCTTCAGAGTGTTTGATTAATCTGAAAACCGTTATGTATAGGGCAAACTCCATTCTGAGTCAACTTGTAAGGAAGAAGTCTAGACTCATGGAAGAAATGGCTGCTCATGGAACGGCAGATTTTGTGTAATGGTTGGCGGCAACCGACCTCGCGGTTTTGATCGCTTCTTTTCAGGCGGCAGTCTAAGGTGTCTGTTGTGTGTTTGTGTCTGGAGCACCGATGGAAGGAGAACTTGAGAGCATGCTCTCTTGCGTTGGTCTATGAAAGACATATCTACAATTGAGGCAATCATGAACGGGTTCGCTGAGCGGACGGGCTTGACTCCCACGGCTCGACCGCCCCGTCGCTATCTCTGGACCGACGCGTTTGCCGTTTGCAACTATTTGGAGCTTTTCCGCCAGACAGGCGAGGAACACTACCAACAAGATGCTAAGCGTCTTGTCTCTCAAGTTCACAGCGTCCTGGGGCGACACCGGGAAGACGATTCGCGCCAGGGATGGATCAGTGGATTAGGCGAACAAGAAGGCGAGCAGCATCCGACACGAGGTGGCTTGAGAATCGGAAAGGAGCTTGCTGAACGCGGAACGGATGAACCGTATGATGACCATTTAGAATGGGAACGGGATGGGCAGTATTTTCATTATCTGACCAAGTGGATGCACGCCCTCAATTGTCTAGCGTGGGTGACGGGAGATGCCGTGTATAACCAATGGGCGGTGGAGCTTGCCAAAACGGCCCATTCCCGCTTCACCTATACGCCCTGGGGTGGTGGCCCCAAGCGTATGTATTGGAAGATGAGTATCGACCTTTCCTATCCCCTGGTCATGTCCATGGGTCAACATGATCCGCTCGACGGGCTGATCACGTATCAGCAACTTCAGGCGACGGCTGTGAAATTGGGCGATCCCCAGGCAGAGAGCCATCTGGGACAAGAGATTGCGGAGATGACCGCGATGTGTGAAGTCATGACCTGGACGACGGATGATCCATTGGGAATCGGTGGACTTCTGTCCGATGCCTACAGGTTGACACAATTAATGCTCAGTACCAATTTGCGGGAATCAGAGAGATTGATCTCGCTTTTGCGGGATGCTGAGGTCGGCCTTGAGAATGTTGTCCGGGGCCGGTCCCTGAATGCTTTCGCCGATTACCGTCTGGGATTTCGTGAGTTAGGGCTATCCATTGGCCTCCATGCCATTGTCACGATGCAGAAAGCCATTGAACAACATCCACAGAGCTTCTCTAACCGGCACGAGTTGCATTCCAGGCTGTCAGGCCTCGCACGATACCTTCCCTTGATCGAATCCATCGAGAACTTCTGGCTTGAGCCGAGCAATCAACAGAGTCACAGTTGGATCGGGCATCGTGATATTAACAGCGTGATGCTGGCCACCAGCCTGGCGCCGGATGGGTATCTGCGACTGCAATAATGATCACTCAGCGCCGAGGGCTTTGGCGGCTTTTTTTACATCCTTTTGGTTGACCCAGAAAATGGCCCCACAGCGTCCCGCGCCACCTCCCACGGCCGCGGCGGCCCGTATGTTGATTTTCGCTTCCGCGAGTTTCGCGGCATAGGGAACAAAGGCGCCCATTTGATCCTTATCATCGATGACAAAACAGGCTTTGGGACCTTTGATGTTCCATTTGGCCTTTTTGGCGGCGGCCGTAAACTTGGCAGGGTCGACGGGCACACAGTCGACTTGAGCTTTCCCGTTTTTTTTCGGAAAAGCCAGAAAGGCCAACAGATTGACCTGGGACTGTTGTAGGTGCTCCAAGAGCTTGATTCCTTGTCCCGATTTATGGGGAACCGTCATTTTGTAATACTTGGCAAGGTGGACGGAATTAGGCATGGGGACCTCCTCATGATTGGGAAAATTTGTGAATGGTTAGAACGTTTGCCGATGTTCTCTTAGAATATGTCGACTGAGGTCATTCAAAAATGTGCTGCAGTCAGTTTGTATCACGTTTTCTGAATTTTGCAAACTGTAAAGAGGGCAGGTCTTGTTGAGGAAAGTGCAGAGTCGAGTGGAGCGAGATATAAAAAGCCTTTCCTTCACAATTTCGTGACACTTCCATTGGCCTCTCTATATGATTCTTTTAAAAGACTTCCCTTCGTACGGAGACAAATCTTGTGAGGTGGAATGTTCTGTCTTGGATCCTTGGGCTTATGGTTCTCCTCCCATTCTTCAATTTTCTGCTGGGTGTGCATCCGCCGAGGTTTCAAACAGATGATGACCCCAAGCGGTACGGGTTGGACTACGAGTCGGTTTCATTCCCGACCTCGGATGGGTTGACCTTGCGCGGGTGGTTTATCCCTGCTGCCTCTGCCTCACTTGAATCATCGGGAAAAGGAGAGATGGCATGGAACACCTGTGCCACAATTCTGGTGGGTCATGGATACCCCTTTGACAAAGCCAACATCCTCCGGCATGCGCTCTTCCTGCATCCCCGCTTTCATCTTCTCGTGTTTGATTTTAGGTATTTCGGCGAGAGTGATGGAGCCTATACGACAGCCGGTCTGTTGGAAACCCGGGATGTCCAGGCCGCAGTGGAGTATGTCAAAAGTCGGAGCGATGTGAATCCGGAACGAATCGGAGCGCTGGGGTTTTCCATGAGTGCATCAGCCTTCATTCTGACGCGGCACCAGGATGTGAAGGCCATTGTGGCCGATAGTCCCTATGCAACACTAGAGGGAATCATTGCCCGACAATTTTTCTTTCTTCCGGGCTTCACGAAATGGCCCCTTGTTGCACTGACCAAGCTCTATGCCCGGCTCTTTCTTGGCGTTCGAGTCAGTGATGCGGCGCCAGCCGATGTGGTGCAGGATCTCAATGCTCCCTTACTCATCATCCACGGGGATGCCGATTCCCAGATTCCTCTTGAACATTCGCAGGAAATTTATGCCAATGCCGATCCAGATAAAACGAAGCTCTGGATTGTCCCAGGTGCCGACCATGGTTTTGCCCATGGACTTGAGGGCCCTCGGTATGAGTTGCGGGTAAGACAGTTCTTTGAGCAGAATTTGTGTCCCGCTGCACGTACCTAAATGGTGGGTAGGGCTGGTGTATTGCGTGAACTCCTGGCTCCTCCGCTTTTTTTTCCTCTGCTGTCATTCTCCACATTTTCTATCGAGCATCTCTCCTCCGCTTCTGTCATTCCCGACA
>JBGSSO010000307.1:0-8588 GCA_041737015.1 Nitrospirales bacterium | reverse complement strand
CCTAGCCTCCTAAGCCGCAGATCAGACAAAAGACTTCCCACACCTTTTTCGCAGAGCGCAAAAGGTGTGGGAAACCTTATTCGGGTTCCCGCTTATTCTTCTGTGACTGGGAATCGTTCGAATGGCTTAAAAACTCCCGATACCGGATGGCGACTTGCCAGGGTTTGCCTTTAAAAAAACTCCCGATTTCTCCATCGGGAGACTCCACCAAAAACTCCCGCGGCTCAAAGACGAGCAGACCGGGCTGAGGTTTTAATTGCTCAAGAGAATTGGTGCGAATCGCGTCAACGTCATAACTCGATCTCTGCGTATCCTGCCAGAGGGGGGTTTTCACGGAAAAATTGCTCACGACAACGTGAAAATTTCCCCCGGCTACATAGAATCCGCCCGAGGTGGTGATTTGAAAATTCTTTTCAAGGTCATCCGTTTCAATTTCAGCAGTTTCAAAAAAGGTGACCATCTCTTCCGGAGTGGCTTGACTCAATCCTTTAACAATCAGGGGAGCAAAAAATTGAATCTCTGATGGGCTGAAGACCGGATGCGTCGAGGAACTCCCGGAGGACGAATCACTGTATAGACCTGTTTTTTCTGCCCGGATGCCCTGCAAAATTTGAATCATTTCCTCGTTCGTGAAAGACACTGGATGATCATAGCCTTTTCCGCCATAGGCATCCCGCATAGCCTGTAACGCAACCACACGATTGGGACTATCTAAAATTTTCAACGTTTGAAACTGAGGCGTCTGACACCCTCCCAGAAAGATACCCCCCACCATTATCAGTCCCATCAACCTTGCCGATCGTTTCATACCGATACTCCTCCAATCAAACATAATCATACCCCCTGCCTTTCCGAGTCATTCTACCCTAGACTTCCACCGCAAAAGGAGGGGAGAAGACGAAATGTTACACCTGCGTCACATACTTGCGACGCAGGTTTAATACCAAACCGGTACATTCCATCATGAAGCTTCATATTAACAAAGGAGAAGTACATGGTACGAGTTGAACAGTTAATGACGAGAGAACTGGCCTGTGTGGAGTTCACCCAAGCGGTCTCCGTCGCCGCCAACCTGATGCGAATTCGCAAAATTGGAAGCCTGTTGGTGAAACGTGGGGAAGAGTTCGTGGGCATTGTGACGGAAAGCGATATCGTGAGAAAGGTCGTGGCCTTTCACTTCCCTTCAGAGTATATCCAAGTCGGAGATATCATGAGCAGCCCCATTGTCTCCATCGATGAATCGGAGTCGATCTTTGAGGCTGCCGGGATCATGAAGGCGGCTCACACAAGACATTTAGTGGTAGGTAGTGAGTCCCATGTGTTCGGTATGCTTTCGGTTCGTGATTTATTAGCTCCAGTTGCAAAGGATGAATTATAAACCCATGAAAGCCACAATACCGTCTACCGATCCTTCCATATTCAATAACTCCTTTCAACAGTCATCTGCGTGGCTGGCCAAAGCGTTGGAAGCCGATCTGACTCATTTCTGGATGAAAGGCATCAAAGCCGTCCTGAGCTTGTTAATTGTCACCATCCTCGTAGGGCTCGCTGGAGGCGTCCTAAGAATTTTCCTGAATCTAGAAGCCCTTTTCACGGAACCCCTCGAACAGGTCTTTCGTCAGCTCATTGTGGACACGTTGATCATTCTGGCGATCGTCGAGGTGTTTAAAACCACCGTCACCTATTTTTCCGAGGGACGAGTCAAAGTCACGTTTATTGTCGATACGATTCTCGTGGTCATGCTTACCGAAATTATCTCGAAATGGTTTTCGGAAGCTCATCTGGAACAATGGATGATCCTGGGTGGAATATTGGTGGTATTAGCCATTATCCGGGTGATCGCCGTTCAGTGGTCCCCGACGCGAGCCGAAAGTGCCCAGGAATGGACTCCAACCCAAAAAGCTCACTAACCTCACCCAAACTGGACGAGAATTTCCACCCCCCTTCGCGGCGGAATGAAGGGCAGACTGGCATCGCTATCCAATCCTGCCACAACCTTGGAGTCATGTGAGAAAGAAAGGAGAAAGCTAACCGAATATAGGAAAGATACCTGGAAATGGCGAGAAGCGACGACATGATTGAAAGTCGATCACGCAAAAACTGAACGAATTCGGTCTTGAAGCCGTTAGGCTCAGAAGGAGAATGACGGGCGACAACACACCTGACTCTACATTGAGCCCCATACCTGCTGCGACGGACACAGCTCTGACCGGGGAGACGGTATTTTTGCATTCCCGTTGCGCAACTTAGATGAAATACAAATAGAGGTCCTGAAAGGTTAGTTGGAGAAAACCCCGGAGGACTTCCTCTTCAGATATCGTCCCTAGATAACCACGAATTTTCCCAACCGGCACTTCGTTCCCGACTTCAGATTTATCAGCCATTTGTTCAAGGAAAACTTCAGGTACCGTTTACGCCAATGGAATGTGTGAGGCCAAAAATACAACCAGACCCTGAATCGTTTTGCCAAAATGTACAGCACCACCTTCAGGACAAGATACCAGGATCACAAACCCGCGCTGCATGCGATGCCAGATCATCCTCAAGATCTTTATACACATGAAAGACCTCAATTTTTCACTGACCTGTTCCTCCCGACGGTTGTTGATTTTCCCCCTTGATCGGATAGTGCTCAATAGCGCCGGTTTACCAGAACGTCATGAAATGTTACCGACTGCTAACGATTCGGAAACTCCATGGTCACAGCACTCTGTCATGATACTGAAAGAAGCAATCACCGATAACACACCACATTCAGCAGGAGACACACCATGAAACTTATGGTCATTACTCTGGGTATACTGATACTCCTTCAGCCGCTCCTTTACGGCATTCGCACCCTTCTCCATCTTCCCAAACGCCCACGCCTGTGCTATCCGATTTTGCATGGACAGGGTCCGAAGGGGAAATTCTCCCTGGTAGCCTAACCATCGTACTCAAGTAGGACAAAGAAATACAGATCTCACTATTAATGAATGTAATAACGAAAGGAGCACACCTATGGTGCGAGTGGAAGAACTCATGAAACAGGATCTCGCGTCAGTGAATTGCGGAGACATCGTGTCTCTAGCCGCTACCTTGATGCGGATTCGCCGCATCGGTAGCGTATTCGTCAAACAAGACGGACATATTGTGGGGATCGTCACCGAATCCGACATTGTCCGCAAAGTGGTCTCGACCCACCGGTCGCCTGACCGAACCACGGTCGAAACCATTATGACGGCTCCCGTAATCGGCATTGACCAAGACGCGCCGATATTCGAAGCAGCGGATTTGATGGATCGATCCGGCATCCGCCATCTGGCTGTTACCCACCGGTCTGACATTGTCGGGATCGTGTCAGTTCGCGACCTCCTGCACCCAGTGTCCATCGATGAATTCTAACATTCCCCTACCGACGCCGGCTCCACACCTCAGGAATCACACACTGGAAGCCAACCCGACAGGAATGGGCAAGACTGTCAAACAGCCCCCCACGGACACAGACTGTGGGTAGAGGAGAAAGGGTGACACGACACTGCCGAATTTGTGGTGGATTTCCCTGGAGGCCCGTTGAAACTTGAGATGATCAGGAACCGCAACACTCGACTGGGTATATCGACAAATGCGCAATGAACGCCAAACCGGCCATGGGACTTCCTGCTTTGTGCCGATAGTGATTGTACTGAATGAAGGGGGGATAAACCGAGTCAGGTTTTTCGACATACGGGAGGACGGCGGGACTTCAAGGGGGATGTTAGGTTTCCGACCTGGGCAAAGACTACTTGCAGCTGGCCGAAAACAGTATTATGAGTCGCGCAAGCTTCCAACATTCCAACGGGATTGCCTTCTGGTTTGACTGGTGTAAATGAGTGTGGAAGACCCCACAAGGCAACCCCGTTCTTTATCGAATAAAGTCCTTATCACAATGGACCATCTCAGAATTTTTTTCGTGCCCACGACTCTCTTACGCCTGCGCTATACCTTGCTTCTTATGTCCTTCAACTCCTTACGAAATTCATCCATTCCGGCATGTACGGCCTCTTTAATCCCCTCCTGAATATCTTCCAACTCCCTTCGAGTCCCGGATACGATGTCCTGATACGTCTCAACGGTTCTATCCTGCAGATCGCTCAAATCTTCCCCTTTTCGGCGGACATAATCACGAAGTTGACCACGTGATTCCCGCCCGGATTGCGGGCATAGCAAAAACGTCGCCACGGCTCCAATGACTATCCCTGTGACGAACACACTGACCATTTTTCCTGGTATGGCATCTCTGTCATATTGTTTCATGGAGTTTCCTCAGTTAAATTTTTGTGGGTAAAAAAAGATCGGGATACTCAACATCCCCCCTTAAAACAAAGAATGATTTGTAATGGAATCATATGATCTGCTTTATAATTATCATGAAGCAACTTTTCTGTGAACGGACAAATCCGGTCGGATCTTCAGGAAGAAGTCCAGAAGAGCATCCTCCGGAAAAATGTTAGTCACAGAGAATCGTGAAGACATATCGATCTTCCCGGGTGATACGTTGGATGAATGTGAGTGTTCCGACAACAGCTCTGTGACAACTGTTTATATCCCTGATTTCGGCGTGCCGCCTTAGACTTCCTGTGCTCCCGGTGTTTCTTGTGTCCATACCTTCCAGTACGCACAGATTCGTGTGCTGAAATCCTTCGGGGATTCGACAAAGAGACGGCATCCTAATGGACGGACAGCCGTTCGCAACATCTGTTTTCGTTGGTGAATCACTCCTATGAGGATGGCATACGAACAGTCAGAAGAAGGGGATACTTCACGTGATTCCGTCAACAATCTTTCGAAGACGCTCAAATCATGATCTTCTCCGAGATACCGCTCCAAGCGATGCAGTTCAGAGGATCGTCCCGAGAAGACAGGACGCCAGACGTCTATTACCAAACGCCAATGATACCAGTGATACTTGACATGCTTCCGCCACTCATGAAACCCCTCATCGGTCGGGCAGGTAAATACATCTGACATCGCCTGAAAAGCTTTAGCATACGTTGTTTTCAATCCTTCATACATGACGGGTTCACGGCAGTCATTGAGCAGGGCATCAGAAATATGTTGTCGACTTTTTAGCAAACTGGTTTGAATTTCTTGAAACGCCCGCTCAAGGGAAGACCTCTCGTGCAATAGACTTTCCAAACGGGAGGATAACCGTCGGCGGATTGGACCGAATTCCCGCCGGTCAATCTCCGGTCTTTGAAATGCCATTAGATGATCATAGGTGTTGATCATGACTTGAGCGTCACGGATGTCGGACATCATGCGGGCTGCATCTCTCAAACGTCTATTTTCCCGTTGATACGTTTTTCGGCCTTTCATCCCGGTCTTCGCCAAACGAATAAGCGCTCTGATTTTTTTACATCGCTTCCGCACCTGATGTGGCACAGTGATCGGATCGATAGGACGTCGGTCCAGTTCCTCCGACGCCAGATCAATTTGTTCATTCACAATCCGCTTCATGCCTTGAATGAACGCTTCCGAGCGGGCAAGTCGAAAAGACATCTCCGTAACACCACCTAATCAAATAGAGGAGCAGATAAGATTAATTGCCACATAGGCACCCTCACTCCTAGTAAGACCGAATCTGAACTCGTGAATATAGCCGATTTGAGATAACTACCAGAGACAGGTCTGAAACTGTATCACCCACAGATGATCGATCGGCCTCAAACCTAAAGTATAATATGAGATTTCACACTCCGGTGTTTTCTTCGCTCAGGAAACCTGAATTTCCCCTCCGGACTGAATTCCAGGATCGGCATTATTACCCAAAAACCAGGGATCTTTGCAGTTGTCCTGTGGGAGATTCCCCTCTAGGGTGACTTTTAATCTCCATATTGGGAGTTCAACTCCCACCCATGTGCTTAACGAGGGAAGAGGTATGTCATGCCACAGACGACAAAGAAACCCACTCGCGCAGCCCCTACCATCGAGAATGAAGTTGCCCACATGATGAATCAATCGTCTTGTGATCGATGTGGAGGTCTCCTGATTAAGGGATATTGTTTGGATGTCGCCAACCCCGGAGGAGAATTGTGGATCACCACCAAACATTGCATACAATGCGGCAATGTGATTGATCCGGTAATCTTAAAAAACCAGAAGGAACTGTTGGATCCGCCTCCCCAGCCGGAGCGGGTGCCTCGTCCCCGGCCCTCCTTTGGAGTAGCCATGCAGAAACGGAAACGCTAAATTTCAAAAGCTCCTCAAACAGATTAGCAAGCAGGTTCGTTCAGCCACGGCTACCACTCATCTCCCCGCTTCCTGTTATAGGGCTACATCTTAACTTCGTGCGACTTTTTCCAGTCCCTCAATCACATTTTGACAGTCAAAACATGTTTTTGCGAAAGGTAAAGCCTTGAGACGGGCATCACTGATCGACTCTCCACACTCATTGCAAAACCCGTAGGTCCCTTCCCGAAGGCGAGTCAATGCTTCGTCAAGGATCACCCTCATCCGGTGACGGATTTCCAGTAAGGAAAGGAGTTGATCGGCTGAACTATCGCGATAAGCCATATCCTGATCATCCATGGCGGGTTCCCCTCGCCACCGTTCCTGTTCTTCACGACGCTGGAGGATCAGATCATCAATTTGTTTTTGAACCTCATTTTTCTTCTCTAACAACATTTGCCGTAGTCCTTCGTTTCGACCTTCAGAAATAACTTCGTGAACCATCTTACTCATAACGGTAACTCCTTGCTGGGATATGATTAGTAATTTGCGATGCCACCGGACCTCTAACCGATTCAATCCATTGACCACTTGAACCATATAATTCATTGAGTATGAAAAAAACTCTACTGGAATGTAATGGTGTTCTGTTCACCCGAACACTGCTAGGAACCCTTGAATATCCTTAAAAATACACTTGCGTCCCATTCGGATCCATCCATGTCCCGCTCAATGAGGGTGAAATGGACAGAGGCGAGCAGCGTTCTGCTGCCTGCCTGCTAACAAGAACTCCTGTCCGGATCTTTCGATTAGGGGTTGAGAGTCGGGCCATTTTCAGGCAACGCAATAACCGGCCTGACAGGAAACGGGACAGGTTATTGCATACGCCGATTCAGATCATATGCCGCGCTGATCAAGGCCAAATGAGTCAAAGCTTGAGGAAAATTACCCAAATGCGCCAGGCCGGGACCTAAGCCTTCGCCGAATAATCCGAGATGATTGGCATGGCCCAACATTTTATCAAACAGAAAGTGGGCCTTTTTGACATCTCCGGCGCGAGATAAACACTCGATGTACCAAAACGTACACATCGAAAAACTTCCCTTCTCCGTTGAAGGAGCATCCAGAACTTGATTCTTTTCACGAAAACGATAGACAAGCGAATCTTCGACAAGATGGGATTCGATAGACTCTAACGTCATCAACCACCGGGGATCCGTCGGACTGATAAATTTGACTAATGGCATCACCAGACTTGACGCATCCAAAACTTGACTGCCTTTATATTGAACGAAGGATTTCAACTCGGGATTCCAGAAGTCTTGCATCACTTCTTGGTAAATTTCGTTCCGAACCTGTTCCCACCGTCTGATCGGTCCAGGTAAGGATCGTTTTTTCGCCAATCGTATTCCCCGATCCACAGCCACCCAACAGAACAAGCGGGAATACAAAAATTCACGAGATTGCCCGCGAAATTCCCATACACCATGGTCCGGCACCTGCCAGTTATCACAGACCCAATCGATGAGCTGGGCGAGACTTTTCCAAAAATCATAAGAGATAAGTCTCCCATATTTATTGGATAAGTAGACGGAATCCATGAGGGCCCCCAATCCATCCAGTTGAAGCTGTTCATGGGCGGCATTGCCGATCCTAACCGGCGAAGACCCTTTATATCCGGTCAAGTTTGGCAGGGTCTGTTCGAGTAGATCCTTACTTCCATCGATCCGATACATGACCTGGAGAGGATGCTGTCCGTTCATATGGCTAAAGCGATCTTCCACCCATTCGTTAAAAGCAACGGCCTCTTGCGTAAACCCCAGGCGCAAAAACGCATATACGGTAAAAGCGGCATCCCGAATCCAGGTGTATCGATAATCCCAATTTCTTTCTCCACCGATGATTTCCGGAAGCCCAAATGTGGGGGAAGCCACAATCGCTCCGTTCGGGCGAAAGGTCAACAATTTCAGCATCAGAGCGGAACGATGGATGGCTTCTCGCCAGCGACCTTCATACCGGCAGGCGGTCAACCAGTTTTGCCAAAAATTCATCGTGGCTTTAAAGACGTCCGACACATCCTCCGGATTGGACGCGTCAGACTGGTCACTATTGCCGGCATCCTCCAGAATGAAGGTAGCATGCTCCCCGGATTTGAGCGTGAATTGCGCAATGACGTCCTGATCGTTTACTTGAATAGGAATGGACGCGCGAAGTCGTAAGCGAGTCTGATCGGGCCCATGGGAAATAAAACCCACTTCTCTGGCATTCTGCTGTTCAATGGAATGAGATGCGCTGGCATAATTGAACCGTGGAGCACACCGCATGCGGTACTGCATTCGTCCCCGCACGGTTTTCACACGACGAATCACATTATGAATCTGCCCGGCCTCTTCAATAGG
>JBGSSO010000302.1:0-10200 GCA_041737015.1 Nitrospirales bacterium | reverse complement strand
CGAAGATGAAAAAGCTGGGCATCTCCCGTCCGACATAATGGTGCGTAGGTAACAGTGGAGAATGTATATGCAAGGAGTTCTCGATCACATTGTCTTGAATATTGAACATGATGAAACGATTATCGATTTCTACACAAAAATTTTGATGCTACCCGCAGAGCGTCTCGAAGACTATCGTGCCGGGAACGCGCCGTTTCCTTCTGTGCGGATCAATCATGATACCGTGATCGATTTATTTCCCAAAAAATTATGGGAGAAAAAATCAGGAGGTAAAGGCTTCAGCAACCTGAACCATTTCTGCCTTTCACTCACTAAAAAGGATTGGGAAGACTTACATGGTCGCCTACGTGACCATAAGATTGCCATCAGCGAAGGGCCTGTCCAACGGTGGGGAGCACGGGGATCCGGAACCTCAATCTATTTTTCCGACCCTGAAGGAAATGTGATCGAGGCGCGGTTCTATGAAGGGAATGACCAGCCGGAGAAGTGTTTACTGAGCACATGAAGTCGTTGGCAATCCCACCAGGCGCATCGCTGAATCTCTAAAAAAACTGAACTTCATTTATCAAAAAATCCCTGAAGAGGGCTGAGTCTTTCAGATTTTCTTTCTTTCGTCACTCCCGCCGGTGGTTAGTGCGGGTTGCTCAAGGAATTTATAAATATCCCTTCTGCCGTGGCATCCCCGCTCGTCTGAATGTCGGCCTATCGTCATAAGGCGATATATCGTCACACTTGTCTCGACGCACCAGTGCTCAGGATTCCCTGCCTCCGTGTAAAACGCGCATCAATTCAATCGGTTCCCCGTCACATATTCTTTTAATAAACTGGAATGGCTCTTGCGCTATGAATATGTAAGAGTTCAACAACGCTTTCGGCAGAACATATCATGAACCATCTCGGCTGACTCATCTTAACCAGCAAGAGAAATATCAAATCATTCCCATGAGGAGGGAAAGACGCATGCGGACATTCATGAATGCCTTTGCACCAGAAGCCTACGCGCTTATGCGTATGGTTGCAGGGTTCTTGTTTTTGTGGCATGGAACGCAAAAACTATTTGGATTTCCAAAGGCTATGCCGATGGAAGCTCCAGCTTTTATCATATACATTGCCGGACCGATCGAGCTGGTCGGGGGGCTCCTCATCATGATCGGGCTATTCACCGGGTGGGCCGCATTTCTTTCGAGTGGGCTTATGGCAGCAGCCTATTGGATGGCGCATGGAATGAAAGCATTGTTCCCTCTCGAGAACGGCGGAGAACTTGCTGCTCTGTATTGTTTTGTATTTCTGTTCATTTCTGCGAAGGGCTCGGGCATATGGAGTGTGGATAATTCCATGAGGACCTCCTCATGATTTCGAGGAACTGGGAAACAGGAAGTTACAACACCTGTCCATTCACGGACGGAATTTTTTCACCAAACCCTCCATTCCTGCAAAATGATGGACTCAACCATGCCCAACCATTTATGTCATGTTACGTACTGCAACGAAAACAGACTATCCTACAGTTGTGGCCGGAAGATGGTCGAAGCACTTCAACCTTCCTGGCGCATTGGCTAGAACTTAGTGAGGAGGGTAATGAAAATCTTAACATTTACGATGATCATCTTGGCCTTCTTGGTGGTCACATTCGACCAATGGGTCATGGCGCAAGAGCGTCCATCCTTCACGACAGGATTGGCTCAAACAACCAAACCTGGACTGAAGACGTGCAGCGGCAACCGCGCTCGCGTCAGCGCGGTTGGGAAGATTAAGGGGGAAGATGGAGCCGAGTGGGTTGTGCCGGCTATGACGCATTTCGAAAGTGCGGAAAAAGCAACCGACCTTTTCAATCAATGTGGTGGGGCGCAATTGCGTCGTCATTCAGACCTTGAGCTAAAGAAGGTCCCTGTGATGGACGCCGGCGGCAAAGAGACCTTGACGGCCTATATTTTCGCCGACAATTATTTCGAGTTCTATGTGAACGGAAAGCTCTTAGCCGTCGATGCGGTTCTCTTTACGCCGTTCAATAGCAGTGTCATTCGATTCAAGGTCGATCGCCCGTTTTCGGTCGCGGTGATGGCCGTGGATTGGGAGGAAAATCTTGGCCTGGGGTCGGAGAACAACAGGGGGGTGCCCTATCATCCAGGGGACGGCGGCTTCGTTGCCGTGATCAGGGACGAAAGCGGAAAGACGGTCGCGATAACGAATGGCGCCTGGAGAGCCCAGACATTTTATACCGGGCCGCTGCACGATCGTTCATGTTTGAAGGTGGAAGGGCAGCGCAGAGACAGCTCCGCCTGTTCGACGGAAAGTGTTCGAGATGGCAGATCATTTTCCGCTGCGCATTGGTCTATTCCGGAAAACTGGTTCGCCACTGATTTTGATGATAGTGCCTGGCCACGTGCCTCCGTCTTTACGAATGATATGGTCGGGGTCGAAAACAAGCCGGCGTTTATGAACTTCACCGATATCTTCGATGATCCGAAGGCCGATGCCGACTTCATTTGGTCAGCAAGTCTGATCCTCGACAATCTTGTTTTGCTGCGCACGACCGTCGAGTGACGTCTCCCGCACATCGATAGCTGTGCGAGAAATTCGAGGGAAAATAATGGATGCCATTATCCAAAAATCCTGGTCGGAACTACCCTCATCAAACATTTTTGAAAGGAGATCTTCCTCATGAGATCACATGTATTATTCGTGCTAGTGCTGACTGTGGCAACCTTAGCTGTCAACAGTGTTCGCGCCGATGAACAATCCAGAACGAACCCTCACGACACGGCATTTCTTCACAACCTTAAGCATCAGTTTGACGAAGGTTCGATCACCGACGGGCCTAAACTCGTCGATTGCACACTTTCCGGCGGAATCGAGACGAAATGTTTCTCCATCACCGTTAAGACAGAACCGTCCGGGTTCTCGCCGGGACCTTGGTGCCCTCGTAATATTGCAGATGGACCGGACAAAGCTGGTATCTGGCTTGACGGTGGAAAGGTCTATGATGCCGATGGTGCCTTTATCGAAAAATTGGGCGCATTCTACAATGATGATTTTTGGCAGCTCTTCGATCCGAAGACCGGAGCGATCAATGTCACCGATACCAAGGAATCATGCGGGGCTGCCGCACGGCCCGATGTCGATCCCAAGTATCGTAATTATTGTGTCGAGTGCCAGACTTCCTACATGAAGGAAGGCTCGACCCTGACTTATGTGATTCCGGTCGAGCCGGTCCGTACACCTCGTCCCGGTAGAAAGGTTGGGTTTGTCGGAGTTGGTCTTGCTTTCAGTGGAGTACGGCTCGATCATGCGGCGCCGGTTGACGCTATTCTCGGCGCACACACCTTGGCTCCATTTGATGATTGTGGTGGGCATGTCAACCTTCATGTGGGGTACCACCTTCACGCTGTCACGGGCTGTTTGAAGGAGATACCAAGCATAAGCGCTCCAAATCACGCGCCTATGATTGGAATTGCCATGGATGGTTACACACTGCACTCTCGACTGAATAGGGATGGGACAGAACCACAAGATTTGGATGCCTGCAGGGGGCACATGTACGGTGATCTGGGATACCACTACCACGTTGCTGACCCCGGCAAGAATGAGATTCTGAGTTGCCATGTGGCTGAGTATGGTTGTGTTTCCAAAGATGGCGATACCTATTGCGATTCATCCGTGACGCCATCTCGTCCACCAGGCTGAAACCGAGTTGATTGACGTCACGGTTGAAGGCAATGAGAGGGGCACCGCCATCGACCTGCATCGTGGTGCGCATGCTGAGGGGAAAGACTAAGAAGGCTAAGGGTGTTATACAGAGAATTCGCAGATAAAATTTGTCATATCCATTTCTAACCTGAACCTCGTGTTTTCCCACCCGATTGGTGGGAAATCGAGGGGTTTTTTATTGAGATGTAACGGGAATGTTTAGTTCTCTAGGTCTTTCATCTTTACTACTCGATGAAGGTTCTTCCAGACGCCATTCATAACTAGCTCAACAGGAAATACCTATTTTCGACTGGACGGGAATTTTCTAGCAGCGTAACCAATAATTCCTGTTCAGACTTCTCCAAAAGCGACAGGTGGGACATAGAGCTTTGTGGGTTGGTTCATCAACTTTTGTTTTAAGTCTAGACTAGGCAGTCCCTGATATGGCGTTGTTCTTCCGCTTCCTCTCGGTGTTGGTCTCAATCCAATTCCAAAGTCCTGAGTTCTTGGGTGGGACCTCCTGGTTCACCCTCCGTGGGCGCCGTACGGTGCATCCCATGGGGTAATTTTCGCTTCTTTCACGGCCTCATTTATTGGCCTCCTTTATTTTTATCGCCGGGCTTTAAGGAACGCCCCTGTACAAAATTGAGTGGAGATTTACGAAAATGCCTTTTGGCATAAAATTCTCTCGTCTGTCCTGCTGTCGTCCCCTCGACACGAGTCGATATGTCGTCATCTTTGATTCGACACACCTCTGCTCAGTCTTCCAATGCTTCGGTAAAAAAATACATTAATTCAATAGCTTGAATCGTTTCGTCATCTTTCAGCAGGGTGGAATGGCTCTTGCGATATGTCTAGGTAAGAGTTCAACAAAGCTTTCGTTAGAACAAACAATGACAAATCAACCACATTTATTCATTCACAAAGGAGAGTAGGCCATGAAAACATTATTTCAAACAGAAGAGAGGTGGGCGCCGGTTATCTTGAGAGTGATGCTGGCTTTAGTCATTTTTCCTCACGGCGCTCAGAAGCTACTGGGGTGGTATGGAGGAAACGGGTTTGAGGGCACGATGGGATTCTTTACGCAACAAATGGGGTTGCCGTGGCTGATTGCGTTTCTGGTGATTATGGGAGAGTCGCTAGGCGCGCTCGCACTGGCAGCCGGATTCATGACGCGGTTCACCGCGGCCAGTTTGGGAATCATTATGCTGGGGGCCATCGCGACGGTGCACTGGTCTAATGGGTTTTTTATGAACTGGTTTGGCCAACAGGCCGGCGAAGGATTTGAATATCATCTGCTCGTCATTGGCATGGGTCTTTCGTTAATGGTGACGGGTGCGGGCAAATGGTCAGTTGATCAGGTGATTGGAAAGTGGCTGACCAGGCAGGAAACCCCGACGGCTTCCGGCACTCGTGAAACGGTGGCAGCCTAACTGATATAAGTCTTCTATTTTTAAATCTTAAAAAAAAGGAATCGCACACGATGACACAGAACCTAGAAAAAGCAAGTCGCAAAGCCCGTCCGAATGGGGGCAGCAATTATTCAATAACAATAAAGGAGGAAGTGATGAACCGTACAATGAATCTTCACGTGATTGTTTTATCAGCGGTGATGGGCATGTTTCTTCTCATGTCCGGTATCGGGCACGCGGACTCTAAGAGCGTCAGCCATGGGCATAAGCAGGTCACCGGAGTCGTGACAACGGATACAGGCGGTATTCTCACGGTCAAAACGCCCACCGGCAACTATACGCTGACCGAGAATGCGTCTCGTCGTCATGGTCACGCGGTCCCCAAGGTGGGAGATGAAGTGACCTTGGTGCTGGATGAGAACAACGCGGTCATCGAGGCGCACCCCAAAGGCGAGGAAGGAACCCATCAATTCTACACGGGGAAGTTGGTGTACATGGGGAAAATGAATAAAGAGATCAAATTGCAGACAGCTGATGGAGAAAAGGTGTTTCCGCTTGGTCGGCTGGAAATCAAAACCAAGCCCATCGAAGAGGGTGCCATGGTCACGGTTGAAGTGAATGAAGGCGGCACTGTGATCGACCTTCATCGTGCTTCGCATGACGAAAAAGGTATTAATGCCAAAGGGAAAACTCACGAGTAACGAGTTGGATGTTTATAATGATGTGGCTCGATCTCTTGCCCTGTGGTGAGAGATCGGGCCCGCCTTCTGATGAGGATGATCGTGGGATGGTGAAAAGGCAGAGAGACAAAGAAGGAGCCGAATGATGATATCGCTCAATGGAAAAGTTGTCATGATCACAGGGGCATTAGGTGGCTTGGGCCAGACGGTGACGGAGGCGTTCTCGAGAGCGGGTGCCAGGGTGGTGGTCGTGAGCCGGGACATTCCAGAGAAGCTTCCTGAAGGGCTGCTTGGCCTTTCAGCGGATGTCACAGATGAGGCTGATGTTCGGCGTCTTATGAAAGAGGCCGTGCAACAAACCACACGCATTGATTGCTTGATCAATCTTGTTGGCGGGTTTGGCATGGGTCGTCTTGCAGAAACAGAAATGTCCACGTGGTCCAAAATGTTGTCTCTCAACCTGACCTCGGCCTTTTTGCTGTCGAGGGAGGCGACTCGCCTGATGACCAAACAAGGCTCTGGTCGGATTATTCATATGGCTGCTCGCGCCGCTCTGGACCCATTCCCCGGTGCGGGTGCGTACATTGTCTCGAAGTCCGGGCTTCTTGCCCTGGTCAAGGTGCTGGCTCTGGAGTTAGCTGGTTCGGGAGTGAAGGTGAACGGGGTGCTGCCATCCACCATTGATACGCCGGCTAATCGCCAAAGTATGCCTGACGCCGATCCCACCCAATGGGTGAAGCCGGAAGCGATTGCTGCGCTTCTTGTTTTTCTCGCCTCTGATGAGGCTGATGCTCTGAATGGGGCGCTCATTCCTATCGGGTCATCATAGGAATGATGTTTGATGAATTGATCGATGTATCAATTCGAAATATGAGCGGTAAATATTTATTCATTGAAAGGAGAAGGAATGATGAGTATTCAAAAACAGGTTCAAGCATTGATCGATGGTATTTTGGCCGGGAAGCTTTTGGAGACATTTGACAAGTACTACGCTGAGAATGTGGTGATGAGTGAGAATCGAAAAGAGGAACGGGTCGGGAAGGCTGCCAATCGGGAATATGAACAAAAATTTTTAGAGAATGTTCAGGAATTTCACGGGGCTCAGGTCGGACGGACCCTCGTGGATGGAGACCATGCCGCCGTGGAATGGACCTTTGACCTGACCTTTAAAGGGGGAAACCGCGTGAAAATGCAGCAGGTGGCCATTCAAACCTGGAAGGATGGAAAAATTATTCGTGAAGACTTTTATCACGGGTAACCGGGTTCCTGTGAGCTGAAACATGTCTGCCCACGAATCGTTTACGCTCAAACGACTATGGCAGCGAAAGAGTTTCAGATCTTCTGTTTTCAACTGTTTTGATAATACGGAATGAGGTCATGCTCCGAATTACCACTCACATAGATGAAACGACACTCACCCTGCAGTTGGAAGGCCGGCTGGCCGGGCCGGCCGTTACTGAAGCTGAACGGTGTTGGCAGGTGGCATGCGCGGAGAATCCGGGTCGACCACGTCGACTTGATCTGCGGGGGGTGACGTTTTTGGATCAGGAAGGGAAATCATTTCTGAACCGGGTCTTTCAGCAGGGAGCCAACTTTCTCTCTTCCGGCTGTCTGACCCGGGCCTATGTTGAGGAAATCACGCGGTCTGGTCAACAATGTGCTGAGAAAAAAGAAGTGACGAAAGGAGGACACCATGACGCAACTCAAATCAGTTAAAGGAATCTACAAGACCGGATCGGCGCATATGGTTGGGGACGGGTTTCCGGTTCGGAATGTCTTTCCGAGTCAGGATCTCACCGAAGAGATCAGTCCCTTTCTGCTATTGGATTATGCGGGTCCGGCATCTTTCCCTCCGACGAACCAACGGCTGGGTGTCGGAGAACATCCTCATCGGGGGTTTGAGACCGTGACCATCGTCTATCAGGGAAAAGTCGCTCATCGGGATTCAGCCGGAAACGGAGGAACCATCGGACCGGGTGATGTGCAATGGATGACGGCGGCTTCGGGTGTGGTCCATGAAGAACTCCATGAGCAAGCCTGGGCCAAAGAGGGCGGCACGTTAGAAATGATTCAACTCTGGGTCAATCTTCCCAAGTCATTAAAAATGGGCCCGCCTCGCTATCAAACAGTGCTCAATGACGACATTCCACAATCCAATCTTGGTGGCCAGGGAGGTGTGATCCGTGTGATCGCCGGTGAATATGAGGGACTCAAAGGGCCGGCCATGACGTTCACACCGGTGCACCTGTATGATCTGAAATTGGTAGCCGGACACCGGGCTGAGCTCAGTCTTCCGGTTGGCTATAATACCGGCTTGTTCGTTCTTAGTGGGAGAGTGGTCTTGAATGGATCATACAAAGTCGGGGAGGTGGAAATGGCTCTCTGTGACCTGCAGGGGACGCAGGTGAATCTTGAAGCCACGGAGGAGGCAAGGGTGTTGGTGCTGAGTGGAGAGCCGATTCTGGAACCGGTTGCCCGCATGGGCCCATTTGTCATGAACACGGAGGAAGAGCTTGTACAGGCTGTGAACGATTACCGTGCCGGAAGGATGGGACATCTTGAGTAGGCCGATATTCGAGCTTCTTAATTCTCCTGTGAAGGAAAGTGGGGACCTAGGTGGGAAAGGAAGGAACGGTGGGAGAAGAATCTGTTTCTGGAAAAATGTGAAGCGATTTGTTCGGCTGTAAGAATCGTGGCTATCGTTCGTCTACACATCTAAAGAAGCGGATGCCCTGGAAAGAAGATAAGGAAAGACAAACCTTATGGATGAGCAAACAATTCAGAGAAGAGCACAATTTGAAAATTTCGGCATGAATGCCGTGAATGGAATTGGCCGGAATTGGTGGGAACCAACCATATGAATTCAGCCATAGTCAGGTCTGTTTCATCTCCCTTTGACAATGGGAGCGGCGCGATTCGTAAGAGTATCGGATTATTCCTGATTCTTCTTGCAGGATGTGGGCAGGGAGCGACCTCCTCTCCGGCCCCTCCACCGCCGACGGTGGAAGTGGTGACGGTGACCACCCAGGATCTCCCCGATGAACCGGAATTCATCGGACAAACCGAGGCCTTTCGTCCGGTGGAGATTCGGTCCCAGGTGACGGGCATCATCAAGAAAGTTTTTTTCACCGAAGGTCGGAATGTCAAAAAAGGTGACCGGCTGTACCTCATCGACCCCGTGCCCTTTAAAGCGGCCTATCTGAGTGCCAAAGCCAGGGTGACACAAGCGCAGGCTCGACTGGTGCAAGCGAAGCAGGATTTCGCTCGCGTCAAGCCGCTCCTGGAAGAGCAGGCTGTGAGTCAAAAGGACGTGGACGATGCGGTGGCGGAGGGGTTAGCCGCGAAAGCCTCATTGGAAGCGGCGCAGGGCGATCTGGTGAAGTCCAGGTTTGACCTGAGTAATACTCTCATCGTCGCTCCGATCGGGGGACGTATTTCGAAAAGTCGATTTTATGAAGGACGTCTGGTGTCTGCCCAGACAGATCTGATGACCACCATCGATCAGTTGGATCCCATGTATGTGAATGTATCGGTTCCGGAAACCTATTTGTTGCGACGGAGGCGTGAACTGGCGGCACACAGAGTGCAGAGGCCCGATCTCTTTCAATTACGCGGAGTCATGACATTCGCAGATGGGAGTGTCTATCCCCACGAAGGCAAGTTGGATTTTGCCGATGTGGCCATCCGGTCGGAGACGGGGACCTTGCAGGGACGTTTTGCCTTTCCTAATCCTGAGGCCGATCTTTCCCCAGGCAAATCCTATTTGTATCCCGGACAATTCGTTCGCATCCGGCTGAAAGGATATATCCGGACCGATGCGATTTTGATTCCACAGCGTGCGGTGCAACAGGGTCCCAAAGGGACGTTTGTGAATGTGATCGGGCCGGAAGATAAGGTCGAAGTTCGTGAAGTGCACGCCACCAGTTGGCGCGGGGGCGATTGGCTCATCGAAGAAGGGCTTCAGCCGGGGGAACGGTTGGTTGTCGAGGGCTTTCATCGGATTCAGCCGGGGGTGCAGGTCAATCCAGTTCCGTTTCGGAATGGAGAGGCTACATCGGAAAACCCGAGCACTGAGAATCCGACACCTCCTGAAACAACACAGGAGAACTCATGAGTTCTCATTTTTTTATCGAACGGCCTATCTTTGCTTCGGTCATTTCCATTGTGATTGTGGTGGTGGGACTGGTTTCTCTCCAGATTCTTCCAATCGCCCAATTTCCGGAGATCACTCCGCCCGTGGTCCAAATTGAAGCTGACTATCCTGGCGCCAGCGCAGAAGTCGTGGCCGAAGCCGTGGCGCGGCCGATTGAGGTGCAGCTTCCCGGAATCGACAACCTCCTCTATTACGATTCTTCCAGCACGAACGATGGTCATATGACCATCCGATTGACCTTTGAAATCGGCACGGATGTCGATATCGC